>NZ_CP114598.1:993778-1325037 GCF_030848305.1 Akkermansia muciniphila
AGGGAAAGCGAAAATTGACATCTGCGTGGCAAAGAAAACGGTTGCTGAGAAGCAATCGCTTTCCAACAAAGTGGGTAGTTGAACAACAACAACTACAAAACACAAAAACATGCATACCAAGCAATGAGACAATACAGTAAGTCACGAAAGGGCTTTGTGGTATTGTGGAAGTGGTAACAAGCTTTTGCAATATGATGAAGTAAGTAAGGGCGTACGGTGAATGCCTTGGTGCCAACAGGCGAAGAAGGACGCGGCAAGCTGCGAAAAGCCTCGGGAAGCTGCAAGCAAGCGATGATCCGGGGATATCCGAATGGGGTAACCTGATCGAGGCAATACTCGATCGTTCATACCTGAATACATAGGGTATGAAACGCGAAACCCGCTGAAGTGAAACATCTCAGTAAGCGGAGGAAAAGAAAGAGAAATCGATTCCGTAAGTAGTGGCGAGCGAAAGCGGATGGAGCCCAAACCGAAGGTATTCCTTCGGGGTTGTAGGACCACGACCTATTCGACCATACTGGATAGTAGAACAGCCTGGAAAGGCTGGCCGTAGAAGGTGAAAGCCCTGTAGACGAAATCCAGAGTGGGAATTAGTGGTATCCTGAGTAATACATCACACGTGGAACGATGTATGAAACCGCGCGGACCACCGCGCAAGGCTAAATACTAGTTGGCGACCGATAGTGAACAAGTACCGCGAGGGAAAGGTGAAAAGAACCGCTGTGAGCGGAGTGAAATAGAACCTGAAACCGTATGTCTACAAAGTGTCAGAGCAGAGCAATCTGCGATGGCGTGCCTTTTGTTTAATGAGTCTGCGAGTCAGTGTTTGTGGCAAGACTAAGGGCTTCCGGCCCGGAGTCGCAGCGAAAGCAAGTCCGAACAGGGCGCAATAAGTCGCAGGTACTGGACCCGAAGCGGAGGTGACCTACCCTTGGCCAGGTTGAAGCATGGGTAAAACCATGTGGAGGACCGAACAGGTGAACGTTGAAAAGTTCTCTGATGAGCTGAGGGTAGGAGTGAAAGGCTAATCAAACCCCGTGATAGCTGGTTCTCTTCGAAATGCATTTAGGTGCAGCGTCACGTGCTGATGCGCGGGGGTAGAGCACTGACAAGGCTAGGGGGCACACCCGCTTACCAAACCTTATCAAACTCCGAATACCGTGCAATGGAACGTGGCAGTGAGACAGTGGGGGATAAGCTTCATTGTCGAGAGGGAAACAACCCAGACCAGCAGCTAAGGTGCCTAAATAACGCTCAGTGGAAAGGATGTGGGATTACACAGACAGTGAGGATGTTGGCTTAGAAGCAGCCACCATTTAAAAAATGCGTAATAGCTTACTCATCGAGTGATCCTGCGCCGAAAATGATTGGCGATCAAGCGTTATACCGAAGCTCTGGACTTTGCCGCAAGGCAGAGTGGTAGAAGAGCGTTGCATGCGCGTCGAAGGGTGATGGCGACTGACCCTGGAGCACATGCAAGTGAGTATGCAGACATGAGTAACGTTAAGCCGGGTGAAATCCCCGGCCGCCGTAAACCCGAGGTTTCCAGGGCAACGTGTTTCGTCCCTGGGTTAGCCGGGACCTAAGCCGAGGCCGAGAGGCGTAGGCGATGGACATCAGGTTAATAATCCTGAGCTCGCGACCCTTAAACTGGGGGGACGCATGAGAAAAGATGACTAGGTTATTGAATTCCGAGTTGAGTCTACGGACTCAGCGCATCATTGGATCGAGTGCCAAGAAAAGCCCCAGCGTATGCTAAGCGACCCGTACCGCAAACCGACACAGGTGGGTGGGTAGAATATACCAAGGCGTAAGAGTGAAACCTGGTTAAGGAACTCGGCAAATTAGCCCCGTAACTTCGGAAGAAGGGGTGCCTGCAGCGATGCAGGCCGCAGAGAAATGGCCCAACCGACTGTTTATCAAAAACACAGCACTCTGCAAAGACGCAAGTCGAAGTATAGGGTGTGACACGTGACCAATGCCGAAAGATTAAGGCAAGGGGTTAGCCGCAAGGCGAAGCTCTGAACCCAAGTCCCGGTGAATGTCGGCCGTAACTATAACGGTCCTAAGGTAGCGAAATTCCTTGTCGGGTAAGTTCCGACCTGCACGAATCGTGAAACGAGTTGGGCACTGTCTCAACCAGGCGCTCAGTGAAATTGTAGTGGCGGTGAAGATGCCGCCTACCCGCAGAAGGACGGAAAGACCCTATAGACCTTAACTGTAAGCTGTCATTGTTTCTTCGGTTTTAATGCTCAGAGTAAGTGGGAGACGCTGAAGACGCCCTTTAGGGGGCGTCCGAGTCATCAATGAGACACCACCCTTTGAAACTGGAGGATCTAACCCTGAGCCGTGAATCCGGCCAGAGGACCGTGTCAGCCGGTCAGTTTTACTGGGGCGGTATCCTCCCAAAGAGTAACGGAGGAGCGCGAAGGTGGGCTCAGCCCGGTTGGCAACCGGGTGTCGAGTGCATGGGCATAAGCCCGCCTAACTGTGAGACCAACAAGTCGAGCAGATGCGAAAGCAGGCCCAAGTGATCCGGCGGTAGAAAGTGGAATTGCCGTCGCTCAACGGATAAAAGGTACCTTAGGGATAACAGGCTGATCACGCCCAAGAGTTCATATCGACGGCGTGGTTTGGCACCTCGATGTCGGCTCGTCGCATCCTGGGGCTGGAGAAGGTCCCAAGGGTCCGGCTGTTCGCCGGTTAAAGCGGCACGCGAGCTGGGTTCAGAACGTCGCGAGACAGTTCGGTCCTCTATCCTCTGTGGGCGTTGGAAAATTGAGGGGTTCAGACCTTAGTACGAGAGGACCGGGTCTGACGCACCACTGGTGCATCGGTTGTACTGTCAAGTGCATGGCCGAGTAGCTAAGTGCGGACGGGATAAGCGCTGAAAGCATCTAAGCGCCAAGCCCTTCCCAAGATGAGTTTTCCCTACAGGTTCGTGGAAGACCACCACGTTGATAGGTCGCAGGTGTAAGTGCAGCAATGTATTGAGCCAAGCGATACTAATTACCAATTGACTTCATCATATTACATCACTCCCCGTCGTGAATGAACACTTGCTCTTGTCTCATTCTCCTATGCATGATCTCAACCACCAGCCACGCAGATGTCAGTTTACGCTGAATGCCCCCTTCCCAAAAATCTTCTTAGACTCATACTAACCCATTAAAAAAATCCCACACTCGAAAGCCCCAATGCTGGGCTCCCGGGCAGGCAGGATGAAGATCGATGAAAGTCCCTTCCCCCTGAAGCCCGGTGGCCAGAGCGCAGTGGTCCCACCCGGTCCCGTTCCGAACCCGGAAGTGAAACGCTGCCGCGCCAATGGTAGTCGGACGATAGGTCCCGCAAGAGTAGGTCGCCGCCGGGATTTTTTCCCATCAGGCCCCGCCAGTCTCCAGACTCGCGGGGCCTGTTCGCTTCTTGCTCTCTCTTAATCCTCTCTATCTTTTTTACTGCCAAATTTTCCTCTCTTTGCCTCTTTTCGGTAGGGACTCATGAGGTCGGTTTTTGAATCCGGTTGTTTCTGTTCACAGGATGCAATAGGTAGCGTATAAGAGTTTTCTATTATTCTTTAAGTGCGTTTCACTTCGCAGAAGAACTTCTATTTTCTCTGTCTGAAACTGTTAATATTTCTCTCTTTCAAAAAATTAGCTCGACAGCGGATTCAAAAACCGCTATTCGTCATGCGTCATGACTAGAGTGTTTTTTCTATTCTTGGAACTATAGCTGCTGCCGGAGTTGCGTTAGGCGACACTACCCTTACTTATGATGCATTGTTGCAATCTTCGGATGGATGGGAGTTGTCTGTAGGGAGAAGTGGCCGCAATACGATTCAAATAGCTAATGGAACAGCTTCCTGCCCTTCCTCTAACTGGGGACAGGCCGCTGCCGTCACCACGCTGAGTGAAGGTATCCTGCTGGCAAATGAACAGGATACATTTACATTTTCTTTTGATATTACCACTAATGGAACTACAAATGCTGCCGCCATGGTGTCGTTTGTAGGTTCGGAAACGGCTGTCTGCCTGGGAACGAGCGCCTATAACGGAACAATTGGTTATGGCACGTCAGACAATGTTTCCGCCAGGGCTTACTCTTTCCAAGGCGCATGGGATGCAAACGGCAGTTTTGTATCACCTTCGAGCTCTTTAACCACGATAGGTTCTAATGAAACCGTTACCATTTCCGGAGGCATCTCCTGGAAAGATGGCCAGTTTGTGCTGGATTTGTCAGCAAATGGTGGAACGGGAAGTATAGAGTTGGGTGATAGCGTCTCCATTGATAAAGTGCTTCTCCAATTGGACGGTCCCAACTCTTCTGCCGTGCCTTCTATTTCCAATCTTTCCATGTCTGCGTATCTGGTCCCGGAACCGGCGACGGCTTCCCTGAGCCTGCTGGGCTTGGCGGGACTGGCCATGCGGAGGCGCAGAAGGCAGGAAGCCTGATCCGATAGAGGCGGGAAAAGGGAGCGAGAATGCTACCCATGTGCCTCTGCACCATGATCATTCAGAATATTATTTGACGAACCCTTGGAAGAAAATGATTCTTCCGGGGGTTCTTTTTCTTAATGATTCCTCGGAAACCTTGAATGGGACTTTTAAGATTACTGGTCTTTTCCCTCATCTCTTTATTCATTCTCCTACGGGTGATAGTTGACGGTTGAAAAAGAAAATTCCCGCAGCTATAGTCGCCCTTGGGCAAATGTAACTCAAATGATTCGTTTTCTATCCTTTTTATTCCTTCTGTGCTTTTCTTCTGTATGTTCTGCAAAAGAATTGAAGATTTTTTTGCTGACGGGCCAATCCAATTCCCTGGGAGCGGTGAAGGGCAGTCCTGCCGCTCTGGAGTTGTTAAAAAAGTATGAGCCGAAGGAAACACTGTACTGGCATGAAAATTTTGGGCAAAGGGAAGGCGTGTTTCCCGGCGCTTCCACATCCTGGGAACAGGTAAGGCCTGCTATGCCGCGTTATAACGGCAATTTATGCATGGGGCCGGAATACGGGTTTGCTTTTACTCTGGAGAAGAATGGTTGGTTTAAGGACGCGGACGTTGCGGTCGTAAAAGCTTCCCGGGACGGCGGCGACAATTCCCATTGGCGGAAAAACGGCCAGGCTTACAGAACGCTGGTGCAGGCCGTCAAAAATGCCTGTGCGGGTGTGGACAGGTCCAAGTATTCCAAAGTGGAGTTTGCCGGACTTTTGTATTTGCAGGGGGAAAGCAATGGCGGCGCTTCCGTTCCGGAGAGCGCCTCCCGTTTTCTGGAGCTTCTGGGCAATCTGGCGGCAGATCTGAAACCGTATGGGGATACGTCCGCGCTGGCCGCGCAGAAAGCCGTTGTTGGAGAAAATGCCAATTGGGCCGGAAAGAATGAGTCTGATCCGGAAACGGGCAACCTTACCGGAGGCCTGGAAGGGCGCGACACGGAAGTTCAGGGAAAGACAACCCGGCAGGTGATGAAGGATCTGGCAGAATCCCGCCCATCCCTGGGCTATGCTCCTACCCGCGATCTTCCCAAGCTGACCGCGGGGGATCAGATGGGAGTGCATTACAACGGCCAGTCCCAGATTTGCATAGGAGCCCGTTTTGCTTATGAAGCCGCCCGGTTGGCCGGGAAGGATGCCGGCTCCGTACGCAGCGGCCGTTATGATCTTCCTCTGAGTTCTCCGGACGCGTGGATGAACCGGAAAATGCCGGGGAAGAACGTGTGCGTGTGGAACGTGGCTTCTTCCGTAAAACCCAGTCTGGTGTCGGGAGTGGTGAAATTGTTTGGAATTCGTGTGGAAGATCCGGCCGTCAATACCGTTATTGTCCGGAGCAAGGGAGGGTCCGGAGACCGTTTGGTAATCGGCCCGGGAGGTATTCGTCTGGCGGAAGGAAAAAATTTGCAGTTGAGGGCAAATGTACAACTGGCGGGCCGGCAGTCCTGGAATATTCCGGGCGGTTCTGCCGTGGAGATTAAGCCCTCGCTGGTTCAGGAAAAAACCATGCCTGTCCGTTTGTCCGGCCAGGCGGAGGTGCATGTGGCCCGCGCGGAAGGCGGCGGAGAAACGGCGGAAGCGGCCCGCGTCGTATTGGAACAGGTGCTGCCTTCTGCCCTGAAATGTTCCTGGACATTGTCCGGAAAGGTGGAAATGACTCTGAAGGGTATGGAAGGGAAGGCCGTGAATTTGGGCAAAATCCTCGTCAAGCAGGGCGCTGTACTGAATCTGAATGGCTCCAGACCTGTTGCGGGCAGTGTCGTTAATCAGGGCGGCACGGTGAATCCGTAATTGCGTGCCGGACTTTTTCCAGCGGAGGACGGAGTAAAAAATGCGTTTTTTCTCCGGAGGGTTTGTGTGGGCTTTTTTCTTATTCACAGGGGAGGTTCGGCCGGGAATCCGAGCAGGGGCGTAAACGGCGGCATTTTTGCCCCGGTTTATTCACATGCAATTCTGGTTGGGGAATATTGATCATTAAGTCTACTGTACTATATTTGGCGTACTTTTTCCTTTATGGATGCGTTATGTGGTAGTATGGTCGCGCCATGAGATGCGTTCAGTGCGGTCATTTGGAAGATAAAGTCATTGATTCCCGTATGTCTAAAGACGGGACGACCATCCGCCGCCGCCGCGTCTGCCTGAGGTGCGATTACCGTTATACGACCTATGAGCAGATTGAACGCACGGAGTTGCGCGTAGTCAAAAGGGATAATCTGAGAGAAGCCCTGAATCGTGAAAAGATTTTACGCGGCCTGGTAAAAGCGTGTGAAAAAAGGCCCGTCAGCATGGACCGCCTGGACCGCGCCGTGGAAGAGATCATTTCCGAATTGCACCGTGACCATTTACGCGAAGTTCCTTCCAGCGAAATAGGCAAGAAGGTGATTGAAAAATTGTACGCCATTGATCCCGTGGCGTACATCCGCTATGTGTCCGTGTACCGCCAGTTTTCCAATGTGGAGGAATTTATTCAGGAGATCACGCAGATGCGCCACCAGACGCTCATAGATCCCCTGCAGCGCAAGCTTCCCATTCTTTGAAGTTCCCTGTTCCATGATTGGCTTCCGAAACAACAGACCGCTGCTCAAGCTTGGTGATTGCCTGATTACCGAGTACGGGGAGCAATGGCTGGCGGATGCCCTGGAGCATGCCGCCCGGCGCGCCGGGACAACCCTGCCGTTCAAGGAAGATCTGCTGGCCTCCGTGCGCTATTATCTGGAGCATGAGTGCGATTTGTCCGTCATGAAGGTGTCTGAGCTGTATGCGCGCCTGCGCCGCATGCTCACGGAAGTGGGCCTGGAGCACCTTGCAAGGGAGCTTAGGGAGGAGACGCCGCCCATGACGGTCTGCGTTGCGGAGATTGCCCGCAGCGTGCCGTTCTGGTTGTTTTTCGCCTGCGAGCTGAAAAAGCAGGTGGAGGAATTGCGGGGGCACGGCATTACCAGGTATTGCTTCACAGGCAGGAAGGAATGCGTGATGGCTCTCCGGGGAAGGAAGCGCTGGGACCGTTCCTGCCAGTCTCTGCTGGAAGACCTGGACTTTCTTCTTTCCCGCTATGAGGAGCAGGCGGCGGATTGTTAACGGGACTTATCCGGTCCGTATTGAAGTATTCAGCCGCGCAGCTCAGCAGGTTCCGCTTTCCCGGCTGATGGAGCCGGTTCGGAGCGCTGCGCGTTTCCGCTTTTCATGAGCATGTGAGGCCATTCCACTTTTCTGGAATGGCCCCAATAGGAGTTAACAGGCCGTATTGCGCCGCCGCCTGATCCCGGAGATGAACCGGATGAGGGAATGCAGGAGGCTTTCCCCCATTTTTCCCCAAGATTGTTATTTCTGGCGGTTTGCAACAGGGGCAACCTCACCCGTTACAGGTGTTTGGGCGCGGGGCCGTCAATGATTTTGCGGGCCCGGTTCAGGGCGGCGTCAATATTCTCGCAGATATTATAGCGTTTCAGCTCCCGGTAAAAGGGCGCGTGGCGGATGACGTCCAGAGGCTGGGGCTGCACGCCGCAGACCAGCAGGGTGGAGCCGTGCTCCCGGCACTGGTGGCAAAAGTCGGAAAGGACGTTCAGGCCGGTGGCGTCCAGAGCGGGAACCAGGCGCATGCGCAGGATAACCACCTTGGTATCGTGCTCCAGCGTTTCCAGTACCTGGTCTTTGAATTGCTCCACGGCGCCGAAGAAGAAGGGGCCTTTCACGTCGAAAACTTCCACGCCTTCCGGGATGTCCAGCTTGGAAGCGGAACGGCCTCCGTCATCTTCCTCATCATTTTCCAGCAGTTCGTTTTTGATGGCGGAAACATCGCTGATTTGGGCCATGCGGCCCATGAAGAGCAGGGCGGCCAGCACCACGCCCACTTCCACGGCTACGACGAGGTCCACAAAGACGGTCAGCAGGAAGGTGATCACCAGCACCGCCGCATCCTGCCTGGGCCCTTTCAGCAGACGGCTGAACGTGTGTATTTCACTCATGTTGTAGCACACTACCGTCAGGATGCCCGCCAGGACAGCCAGGGGAATCTGCTGGGCATAGTGGGCGAAGGCCATCAGAATGGCCAGGAGGGTCAGCGCGTGAATCATGCCGGAAACCGGGCTTTTAGCCCCGGCTTTGATGTTGGTGGCGGTGCGGGCAATCGCTCCGGTGGCCGGAATGCCGCCGAACAGGGCGGAGCCGATGTTGCCGATGCCTTGTGCAATCAGCTCCATGTTGGGCTTGTGGCGTCCTCCGGTCATGCCGTCCGCCACGGAGGCGCTTAACAGAGATTCGATGGCCGCCAGCAGCGCGATGGTGAAAGCAGGGGCCGTCAGCGCCCCCAGAGTGCTCCAGTCAATGCTGGGCAGGGAGGGCAGGGGAAGCGTGTTCGGGAGGCTGCCGAAGGCTTGCCCGATGGTTGTCACAGGTAACGAAAACGCCACGGAAACGGCCGTCATGCCCAGCATGCCCACCAGCATGGCCGGTATTCTGGGCCAGAAACGGCGGCTCAGCATGGTAATGATTACGGTGCCGGCGGCCAGCCCCAGCGCGGCCCAGTTGATGGTGTGGAAATAATGGAAGTAACACGCCCATTTTTCAATGAACTCTCCGGGAATTTTTTCCGTGATGGTGAGACCGAAGATGTCTTTAATTTGCGTGGAAAAGATTACCACGGCGATGCCGGAGGTGAACCCTGTGGTGACAGGGAAGGGAATAAAGCGGATGAGCGCCCCCATGCGGCAGAACCCAAAGATGATGAGGAAGAGGCCCGCCATCAATGTGCAGACCAGCAGGCCGGATGCGTGGTATTGCTCCAGGACGCCCATGATGATGATCACGAAGGCGCCGGTGGGGCCGCCTATTTGATATTTGCTTCCGCTGAACAGGGAAATGAGGAACCCGGCCACAATGGCGGTGATGAGACCCTGGGTTGGGGAAAGCCCGCATGCGATGGCAAAGGCCATGGCCAGCGGGATGGCTACTACACCGACGGTCAGCCCCGCAAAAAGGTCCGCCAGAAAGGTTTGTTTGGTATAAGTTTTGAGAGAGGAAAGAAGAGCAGGTTTGAACATGGCTGCCGGGATGGTTGGCCGGCTGCGGTGGATGCCGCCGCCAGCGGGGTTGAAGCGTCCCCTTCCTGCACCCGGAAGCGCGCCGCGGAGACGGACGGCAGGTTCTCTTTGTTCCCGTCCGCCTCCGCAGGCGGCGTTACTTGGAAAGGATGCCTTCCCAGTAGGCGATGCGGCGGCGGGTGTTGTCGGAATTGGGAGCCCCCGGGTTGGTACGCTGGGCGAAGGCTTTTGTCAATTCAAATACGTCGCGCGCGTCTGTTCCGTATGCATCTGAAATGGAAGCGAACTGTTCATCGCTCAGCTTGTTGAGCGGCGTGCCCGTGGAGATGCTCATGGCGACTGCCTTCCCGACCAGCTCATGGGCCTTCCGGAAGGGGACGCCGCGGCGTACCAGATAATCCGCCAGGTCCGTGGCCAGCAGCATGGGATCGGACGCCGCTTCCCGGGCCCGGGCCGTGTTCACCGTCATGGCGGCTATCATTTCCGCATTGACGTCCAGAGCCAGCTTGACCGTGTCAATGGAATCGAACAGGGGTTCCTTGTCTTCCTGAAGGTCGCGATTGTAAGTCAGGGGAAGCCCTTTGACGGCCACCATGACGGCGGTGAGGTTGCCGTACAGCCGCCCCGTCTTTCCGCGGGTGAGTTCCGCGACGTCCGG
This sequence comes from Akkermansia muciniphila, assembly GCF_030848305.1. Lineage (NCBI taxonomy): Bacteria > Pseudomonadati > Verrucomicrobiota > Verrucomicrobiia > Verrucomicrobiales > Akkermansiaceae > Akkermansia > Akkermansia muciniphila. The sequence continues at coordinate 1,003,957 of NZ_CP114598.1, forward strand.
ATTTTTCTTCTGGGGCATCAGGGAGGAACCCGTCGTATGGGCGTCGGACAAGGAAGCGAAGCCGAATTCCGCCGTGCACCACAGGATGACGTCCTCGCTCATGCGGGAGAGATGGGCTCCGACCACGGCCAGGTCAAAAAGGATTTCCATGATGTAATCCCGGTCGGCAATCGCATCCATGGAGTTTTCTGTAACGGCGTCGAACCCCAGTTCCACGGCAATTCCGTGGCGGTCCAGGCAGATGGTGGAGCCTGCGATGGCTCCGGAACCGAGCGGGGAGATGTTCAGGCGCCTGCGGCAGTCCTTGAGGCGGTCCGCATCCCGGTCCAGCATTTCCACGTAAGCCAGCAGGTGATGGCCCATGGTGACGGGCTGGGCGCGTTGCAGGTGAGTATAGCCCGGCATCATGGCATCCGCGTATTCCTTCGCCTTCATGACCAGGGCCCGCTGCAGATGGCGCACTTTTCCAAGGATTTCATCAATTTCCGCCCGGCAGTAAAGCCGCGTGTCCGTAGCCACCTGGTCATTGCGGGAGCGTGCGGTATGCAGCTTGGCGCCCGGAGCGCCGATGCGCCGGGTGAGTTCGCTTTCAATGTTCATGTGCACGTCCTCCAGTTCCCGGCTCCACAAGAAATTGCCTGCTTCAATGTCTTTCAGGATGTCTTTCAGGCCGGATTCAATGGCGTTGAATTCTTCCTGCGAAAGCAGGCCTGCCTTGAGCTGGGCCCGCGCATGGGCGATGGATCCGGCAATGTCCTGGCGGAACAGTCTCCAGTCGTAGGAGACGGATTCGCCGTAGCGTTGAACCAGATCAGCGGTTGGTTTAGAAAATCTGCCTTTCCACATGACCCCCATGTTGTGCCCCAGGAGCTTCCGTTTTGAAAGCCTGAAATGGGTAATAGAAGCAGATTCCGTAGAGCTGGGAAAGATCCGCATGCCTGAAAAACTGGAGTGGAGCCGGGAAAAGAGAAACGGCGCATGGCTGTTTTTTCCCTGTGGTGGACGGGAGTGAATATGTTATTATAGTGCCGTGTGTATGGATGACGAAATGCCTCTGAAGCGGGCGGATTTGCGGAAACGCGCGGAGAAAAAAGCCGCGGAGCTGGCCGCGAAAGGGGTGGAATTGCATCCCGTAACGGCTTCCGGGCGCACTCTGGCGAAAAGTTTCTGGGGGAAAGAATGGATGAAGAGCCTGTCCGCGTGCGAGGTGTACGGGATGCGGCTGGCCCCCGGCAGAACCTACCTGCGCTATGGCTGTGTTCTGGATCTTAAAACGCTCCCCGGCCGCATTGACGCGCTGGTGATGGGTGAACATTTGTATGAGGTTCACATCCAGGCCTGCCCCCCGGATGAAGAGGCGCTTACCCGGCTGCGCGCACGGTGCGCCGGACAGATCGGTTCCTGGATTGATCTGTTGAAAGGGAATTTGTCTTCCGAGCTGCTGGAAATCCTGTGTGCGCCGGAAGGCGGCCTGTTCCCCGCGCCGGAAGAGTGGCGTTTTTCCTGTTCCTGTCCGGATTGGGCGGATTTGTGCAAGCATGCGGCCGCAGCCCTGTACGCTTTCGGCGTGATGCTGGATAAGCAGCCGGAATTGCTGTTTACCCTGCGCGGAATGGACGCCTCCGTTTTGATTCCGAAGGCTCCGGAACCCGTTCCCGGAGGAGAGGACGCACTGGATATGGATGCCGGTTCCCTTTCGGATATATTCGGCATCAGTCTGGACTGATTATTGCCGCCGTGATTGCGGCGTTATTCCGGTTTTGAATAGCCAGGAGGGAAGGGGGTGGCCGTCCTTTTTCATGAACTGGCGGCGCATGGGAGTTTCCGGGCAGCCGGGCATGTCGCCGGACGTCTGCCAATGTTTCTGCATGAGGTCTGCCCGGGTGGAGAATGTTCCCGCTTTTTCCATGGTGCATTGCAGGTTCGGGAGGGCGGAAAAGCCCAGATAGAGAATCAGGAGGGTCCGATATTTCACGCTTCCCCGGCGGAGGGCCCGGAGAAAGAGCAGGGAAAGGAAGGGATAGAGGACGGCCGGAGCTTTAAAGAGAAGTTCATTGTTCATGATGCCCGTGCGGAAAAAGAGGCTGCCTGCCATCATGCCCAGCGTGATGTAGTACAACGGGTTTTTCCGGCATTTGGGGTAGAGGAGCGCCCCCGGCAGCAGAATTCCCAGGGCCAGGGCCAGCAGGAAGCTGGCGTATTTGACGGAACCGGGATGGAGCAGAAGCCGTTGCTGTCCGTAGTGGTAAATTTCCGCATAGTTTGCGTCAAACAGGCAGGAGAACTCTCCTCCCCCGTCCAAATGGGAGTAAAAGACGGCCATGACGGCCGTGCACAGGGCGGCGAGCCAGAAAACCGGCTGGCTCAGAAGGGAACGGAGACGGGAAAGCGGTTGCCGTGCCGGCGGGTAGCGGAACAGGGTTTCATACGCCATATACGGAAGGAGCAGAAGAGCGCCCAGCGGGGAGGACGGCAGCAGAAACGCCCCTGCGAGATAGTATCCGGAGGGAGACAGGGAGCGCGTCAGGACGAATACGGCGCACAATAGCGCCGGAACAGCATGGTTGAATGTGTTGAAGAGCTGGACGGGCATGCCGATCAACAGGACCATCTGGGCATTGTATTCCGTAAACAGGAAGGAGAGGGGAATTCCCAGGCAGTCCGGCGCCGCTGCCGGAGAGCCGAGGCAGAGGAGGATCAGCGCCCAGCGGGCCGTCTTCCGTATTCCCCAGCGGACGGCTGCCGCCAGCAGCGCCAGTTCCAGTCCAAGGAAGGTCCACAGGGCCAGCAGCCAGGGAGCCCATGAGGCCGGGCAGAAAGAAGCCGCCAGCGCCGGAGGCAGCCAATGGCCCAGGTAGTAGATGAAATGATGTCCGTCCTCCGTGACGAGGGGCCAGGAATTTGCTGCAAGGCGTTCATAAACGGCATTGCGGATGATAAAATCCGCGTGTTGCTGGCAGTGGCCCGTGAATCCGCACAACAGCACCAGCATCAGGCAGAAGAAGGAGAGAAGACCCAGCACGGCCAATCCGCGCCCGCTTAACGGAAGCCTTTGCGCCGGAAGATGCCGAGCGCAGGCGTACAGCCCGTATGCCAGTGCGGCGCAAAGCGGCGCGGAAAAGACCGGATGCACCCATCCCTGCAGAAAAAGGAGTAGGGGCAGCGCCAGGTACAACAGTCCCGCGCATAGCGGAAGGCGTGCGGGCAGGAAGAAGCGGGCAGACATGGCGCGGAACGGGAAACTGGTCGGCAGGGAGGAATCCAAAAGGCCAGCATGGCATATTTTGTTCCAAAGAAAAGGATGCAGTTACCTCCGGAGAATGAAAAAGCCCCGCGCCGCTTCGCGGCGGCCGGGGGTTGACGTTGCTTGATACCGGTTCCGGCAAAAGGGTCGGAACAGGCCGAATCCGTTGTCGTAGAATGGAGTTCAATCAGTACGAGAACACCTTGGCGGAGGGTCAGTTGAGGTAATGTTCCTTCAGCCACGTTATTTCTTCGCCGTGCCCGGCGTCGTCCCTGGGCGTTTCCAGGAAAAAGGGCAATTCCCGCAGAACGGGATGGTTGATGATGTTGATGAAGGCCTGTTCTCCCAGGGAACCCTTGCCGATGGTTTCATGGCGGTCCTTAAAGGAGGAGAAGGGCGTCATGCTGTCGTTCAGGTGGATGGCGCGCAGGCGTTCCAGGCCCAGCACGGCGTCGAAGTGTTCCAGTACGGAATCCAGTCTGTTGACGATATCATATCCGGCGGAATAAACATGGCAGGTATCCAGGCATACGCCCAGCTTGTCCTTCAGGTCTACCCGCTCCATAATGGCGGCCAGTTCTTCAAAGGTCCGGCCGACTTCGCTTCCCTTGCCGGACATGGTTTCCAGCAGAACAATGGTCGTTTGTTCCGGAGAAAGCACGCCGTTTAATTGGTCCGCCACCAGTTCAATGCCTTTTTCCGCTCCCTGACCTACATGGCAGCCGGGATGGAAGTTATAAAGATTTCCCGGCAGATGTTCCATGAGTTCCAGATCCTCTTTCAGTACCTGGGCCGCAAAACGGGCGACTCCGGAGTCTGCGGAACAGGGGTTCAGCGTGTAGGGGGCGTGTGCCAGCAGCGTTCCGAATCCGTTGTTCCGAGCTAATTCCAGAAAACGGGCAATATCCTGTTCGTCAATAGCTTTGGCTTTGCTCCCCCGCGGATTGCGGGTGAAGAACTGAAAAGTATTGGCGCCGATGGAGAGGGCAACCCGGCCCATGGCTTCATAACCTTTTGCGGAGGAGAGGTGGCATCCGATGTATGGCATGGCGGTAGGTTCGGAATGGAAAGGAAGTTTAGCAATGCCGCGGAGAGGAAGAGAGACTAAAAGGTCTGCATGACTTGATGGGAAAGAATAAGACCGGCAGGAACGTACGGGGAGTTAAAACGATAGTGATTATGGGTCATGGATGTAACCGGTTGATTACGGCATCCGTATTGCCTTGCCGAGCTGGACGCATTGGGAAAATAAGCGGTTTCCTTTTTTTATTATCGTAGTCCTCCCGCGTTTTCTTGACGGATGGAGGGAAGAGGGGCAAGATGGCACGCATGGAACAAGTCAGCCTCATGGAGTTGGGCAAGCTGGCCGCGGAAGGCCAGGTTGAAGCGGAAGTTTTTGCCCAGATCGCCCAGTGCGCGCAGAAGATGACCAAGGGCAACAAGCCGTATTTGGATGTGTCTTTTGCCGATGCGGAAGGGACCATGGGATTGAAGGTGTGGGAGGATAAACCCTGGTTCCGGACGCTCGCTCCGCTGCCCCTCCGCAGTTTCGTGAGCCTGCGCGGCCAATGGGCCAAGGGTGGGTTCGGCATGGAGGTTTCCGATCTGGACGTGCGGTTGCTGGACGAACAGGAGAAGGAAAGCTTTCTGGCCGGTTCCGGAACCTTGAAGAAAAAACAGGAGGCTGATCTGAAGGAAATCTGCATGTTCATCAAGGGCATGAATGATCCGCGCATACGCGCCCTGTGCATTGAATTCATTGAGCAGTTCGGGGAACGCCTCCAGCGCGCCGCCGCCGCCCGCACCTATCATCACGCCCGCCGCGGCGGGCTGGTGGAGCATGTGGCGGGGATGATGCGCACGGCTTCTGCCGTCTGTCAGGCGAATCCGGGGCTGAACCGTGACCTTCTGCTGGCCGGGTGCCTGTTCCACGACTGCGGGAAGTTGTGGGAAAACTGCTACCCGAAGGAGGATTTTACGATGCCCTATTCGGAGGCCGGGGAACTGCTGGGCCATATTCCGCTGGGCATTGAACTGGTCAACAATTTGTGGAAGCGCATCATGTCCCTTCCGGAGGCGGATTCCTGGAAGACGCTGGACCCTCCTTTACCGGACGTGCGCATGCACCTGCTGCACCTGATTGCTTCCCATCACGGGGAACTTGCCTTTGGCTCCCCCGTGTTCCCCAAAACGCCGGAGGCGGTGGCCCTGCATTACATCGACAATCTGGACGCCAAGCTGGAAATGTTCCGCGGGGCTTATGAGACGAGCGAGGCCCTGGCTCCCAGAGTGCTCCAGCGCAAGGCCCCCCTGCCTGCCAACGTTGTTCTCCCGCTGCCTTCCGTTCTCCCTCTGGAGCCGGATGGCGAAGACGCTCTGCCGTAAGGTTCCCCCTGCATGGAAGAGGTTCGGCGTGTTCTTCGTCCGCGGCCGGAGCGGATGACGGCATCTGCTCCCTTGCTGATTCCGGCTTTATCCCTGCTGTGCGCTTGCGCGGCCATGGGTGTTTCCCTTTGGTTCTGGCTTCCATGTTTCTGTCTGGCGGCGCTGCCGTGTTTTTTACACGCGCCCTCCATGGGGTTGCTTGCCGCTGCCCTGGCGATGTGGGCCGCCATTTATCTTTTCGCGTATGAACGGGAATACGCAGGCGTTCCCGTGGAAGCGGGGAGAGCCATGGTGATGGAAGGCTCCGTTGAGGCTGTTTCCGGAAAATCCGTATTGTTTCGTCCGGATGGTTCCCGGTGGCTGTACGCGGTTTCCTCCCGTGACGGGGCCTGCCCTCTGGAGGCAGGGGAACATTACCGGATTAAAGGAGAGGCGTATCCGCTTCAGGCGCCGTGCGGTCCCGGCATCTTTGACCGGGAGCGGTGGGGTTACCTGCACGGCATCATCGCCGGAATCCGGCTGGATGAGTACTGCCGGAACGGCCCCGGAGACTGGCGCAGCCGTTTCCGGGCTTTTTCCCTGTGGCTCCGGGAAAGGGCCGCCTCCCTGCTCAGGGAAGGCGCGCCTCCGGATGATGAGGCCCGGCAGGTGATGGTTTCCGCCGTGCTTGGGGACAAGACGGACGCGAGGCCGGAAACGATGGCGAAGTTTCTGGAAAGCGGTTGCATGCATGTATTCGCCGTCAGCGGTATGCATGTGGGCGTGGCCGCCATGCTGGTTCTGGGTATGCTGAGGCTCCTGCATGTGCGTCCCCGTGCGGCCCGGCTGTCCTGCATCCTGTTGCTGGCGGCGTACGTGTTCGTGACCGGGATGTCCGCTTCCGCCCTGCGGGCGTTCATCATGGCGTCAGTCTGGCTTCTAGCGTTCGTGCTGCGCAGAAAGGGGCATCCGGCCAATATTCTGGCACTCGCTTTCATCCTTCTCTGCTTGATGAATCCGCTCCAGGTTTTCCAGCCGGGGTTCCAGCTTTCTTTCTGCGTTTTTGCCGTCATTGCCTGCCTGGCGGGATGGCTCAGCCGGGAAAAGCCCCTGTGGTCGCCGGACCCGTTCATTCCTCCCCGGATTTACCATGCGCGGGAAAGATTCCTGGTGCGGCTGGAAAAAGCATGCCGCGGCGTTCTGATTGTCTCCGTGGGGGCGTGGCTGGCCTCCATTCCCCTGACGGCATGGCACTTCGGAACCTGGAACCTGTATGCTCCTTTGACTAATTTGTGCCTGAGCGTGCTTGTCTTTCCCCTGATGGGCGTTTCCCTGTCCGGGCTGATGTTCGCGTGGTGCCCGTGGATGCTGCATGTTTGCAATACGGCCGCTTCCTGGTTGGCGTCCGCCATGCTGGCCGTAGCCGGGGGAGTGGCTTCCCTGCCGTACAGTTATCTTTCTTCCGCACCGCCTTCCGGGGAAAATGAAGCTGTGATCGTTCCCTTGCAGAAGGACGCCTGGTCCGCAGTCATTTCCAATCCCGCATTGGTTGTGGGAAGCGGGACGGAAGATGCGGTGCGGTACACCCTCCTTCCCGTACTGAAGGCGCGCAGTATCCGGCCCTGCGGCATGCTGTGCTGCGGAAATGGCAAGGCGGAACGGGCTGGGGAGAAAGAACTGGAGAAGGAATATCCCGGAATCCGAAACTGGGGCGCGGAGTTCGGGGAATGTACCGTCCGGCAATGGAGGTTACGGCCGGGCAATGAACTTGTGCTGGAAGATTTTCCTGTACCGCTGCGTACGGGAATCCGTCAGGACCGGAGCCGGGTGTTGTCATGGGAATGCCGCGGGCGGCGGTTCCTGATGATAGGGAATGCCGGGTTTTCCTCCCTGGCGCGCGCGGAGGAAACACCGCGGGCGGATGTATTGCTCATCGGGCATCATCCGCGCGATCCGGTGGACAGCGCTGCGTGGATCAGGGCCACAGGCGCCCGCGCAGTCATTTTCGCGACGGAGCATGAATGCCCCGTGCCGGAGGGAACAGCCGTGTACCGTCTCCGGGAAACCGGAACCCTCTATCTGCGGATGGAGGAAAAGGGCGTGCAAATCATCCCCTGGAGGGGCATGGAACTCCGTACAGAGTAAATCCCGTGCTTTCCTCAATGCGGATGGGAAGGAGTTCTCCCGCCAGGTCAGGGGCGGCATCCACCATGACGGGCTTGTTCTGGGAGGTCCGGCCGGAGAGGCGCGCCGCATTCGTTTTGGACGGCCCTTCCAGAAGAACTTCCTGCACGGTGCCTACCAGATCCCGGTTTTTCCGGATGGCTATTTCATTGACTACGGCCAGAAGGTCCTGGTTGCGCGCTTCCTTCACTTCCTCCGGAATCTGATTCTCCATAACGGCGGCGGGCGTGCCGCGGCGCGGGGAATAGCGGAAAATGAACGCGTTGTCAAACTGGACCTGTTCTACGGCCTGCCTGGTCAGCAGGTAATCCTCCTCCGTTTCTCCCGGGAAGCCCACGATGATATCCGTGGTGATGGACAAATCCGGGCGTGCCTGTTTCATCCGGGAGCAAAGGTCCAGATAGGTTTCATTCCTGTACGGCCTGCGCATCATTTTCAGAATGCGGTCGCTGCCGCTCTGCATCGGGAAATGAATATGGCTGCACAACTTGGGAAGATAGGTGAACGCCTGCACCAGATCCTGCCGGAAACCGATGGGATGCGGGGAGACGAAGCGGATGCGCCGGATGCCTTCCACTTCATGCACGGCTTCCAGCAGCTGGACGAAGCCGCCCTTGCCGTCTGCCGTTTCCATCTGCCTGCCGTACCGGTTGACGATCTGGCCCAGCAGCGTGACTTCCTTCACGCCGGCGTCCGCCAGCATCTTCACCTCATCCACCACGTCCCGGATGGGGCGGCTGCGTTCTGCGCCGCGGGTGTAGGGAACGATGCAGTAGGCGCACTTCATTTCGCACCCCTGCATGATGGAGACATACGCCGTGGAGCGCGCGCCGGGATTCAGGTGGTCCCGGATGCAGTTCTGGGAGTCCGCCTCTTCCGCCACATCGCACACATGCGTGCCGGAAAAGGCGGATTGCAACTCATCCATGCGGCGTTCCTGGCGCGCGCGCAGAATGCCGTCCACATGTTCAAACACGCGGTGGTATTTCTGGGTGCCGACCACGAGATCCAGCCGCGGCAGTTCCTTGAACAGTTCCTCTTTTTTACTTTGGGCCATGCAGCCCATCATGCCGTACACTACATGCGGACGGTGCCGCTGCTGCTTGGCCAGAAGCCCCATTTTCCCCAGCGCCTTTTGTTCCGCCTGCTCCCGGATGGAACAGGAATTGAACAGGATGACGTCCGCCTCATCCTCGCGGTCCGTCATGGTGTAGCCCTTCTGCACGAACATGCGGGCCACCTGCTCGGAGTCCCGTTCGTTCATCTGGCAGCCGTAAGTTTTGATGTAAAGCTTGGGCATGGAAAAAATCAGGTATTTTTTTTCAGGGTGACCACGCATTCCAGATGCTTGGTCTGGGGGAACAGGTCAAAGGGCTGGACGGCGGTGACGGCGTACTCGGCTTTGTCGAATTCTGCCAGGTCCCGTATCTGGGTGGCTGGGTTGCAGGAAACGTAAACGACTTTTCCAGGGCCAAAGGCGAACAACTGGGTCAGGAATTCCATGCTGCACCCTTTCCGGGGCGGGTCGATCACCACAGCGGTTTTTTCCGCGGGGAAATCCACCCGGGCAAAAATGGCCCCGGCGTCCGCCGCCAGGAATTCCGCGTGTTCAATTCCGTTGCTGCGCGCGTTGCTGCGCGCCCAGTCCGCAGAAGTCTCACTGACTTCCACGCCCAGCACTTTTTTAAATTTCTTCGCCAGGCTCAGGGCGAACAGGCCGGAACCGCAGTAAGCGTCCACCAGGAATTCCTCCCCGTCCATACTCGCCTGTTGAGCCACGTAATCCGTAAAAAGCGGAAGAATGAAAGGATTATTCTGAAAAAAGTCCCCCGCCAGAAAATGAAACTCCAAATTGCCCACCCGTTCGCACGCCACGGCGTTGTTATTGGTGATGACGGTTCCTTCCGAGGCCCGGAGCAGGATGGTGGCTCCCCGCTTGAACCGGGCTGCGGCCTGGTAAACGCTTTTGCGTGCCAGGGGCAGGGCTTCATTGATGCACTCCATGGCAATCGGGCATTGCGGCACGTCCACCACATCCCTTCTGGAGCCTGCTTTCAGAAAACCGATGGCCGGCTTGCCTCCTTCCTTCGGCTTGTCAAAGTGGGGCGTAATCTTGGAGCGGTAATAGTATTGGCGGGGAGAAGCTATGGCCGGATTGACGGGCAGTTCCAGCCCTGCCTGCAAGCGGAGCAGATCCGCTACCTGCCGGGTTTTCCAGAGAAGCTGGCGGTCATAGGAGAGATGCTGGTACTGGCATCCTCCGCAGGTTCCGAACAGGCGGCATTCCGGTTCCACGCGGTCCGGGCTGGGGTTAATTATTTCCACCAGATCGGCGGAGGAATAGTTTTTGTCATTACGCCAGACGCGGGCTTTGACACGGTCTCCCGGCAGGGCGAAGGGGACGAAAACCACCCATCCGTCCACGCGGCCGATACCGTCTCCCGCATTGGAAAGGGCGTCAATATCCAGTTCAAGCTCCTGGTGGTAGGAAAAAGGTTCGGGGTGGAAGCCTTTGGGAATGGTCGCAGTCATGGTGGTGGGAAAAGATTATGGGGCGGAAGGGGTAATCAGCTTGCCGTCCAGATCATACAACAGGGTTTCCGGCAGCCGGGGGGTGCGCAGTCCGGGACGGAAATCGCCCGGCAAGACAGCCGGCCCCGGAGCGGACTCTTCATTCTCATCCTCTGGAAGAATGTCCTGTTGCGCCGGAGCGGGCGCCCAGGGAGCGGGATGGTCCGCCGGGGCGGTTTGTTCCGGCTGAACGGCTGGAACTGGGGCGGGGTCCTGAGGCGCCGTTTCCTTGTTGGAGGTGCAGGAAGAGGTCCAGGCCAGCCCGGCAATCAGACAGGAGCGGATCAGGAGCTTTCTCATGGCGCGGATTCTTACAGCTTCATTCGGACTTGGCAAGTGAATAGCCCTGCTATGGTTCATGTAAGGGGCATTTCTTTTTTCCTGGAACCCGGAGAACGCTTGCTGTTTGACTATCCCCGGATAGTATTTATAGTAGGAACACGTATGAGGTCTTTCCTTTTTTTATGTTGTTCCGCAGCGGTTTTAGGACTGTTCGCCCCCCAGGCCGGCGTAGCTCAACAGCGTCCTCCAATCTTCGGTTTTGCCAATAAAAACAGGATACCTGAAGTCAATAAATCGGGCAGCCCCATTTTTGATAAACTCCGCAATGGAGCTATTAAGAAAAAGTTGCCGCTGGTGATTTACCTGACCGGTTCTTCATGGTGCTCTCATTGCAATATTTTTACCCGGGAATACATCAAAACAGCGAATTTCAAAAATGCCGCCGGGAAGAAATTTATATTTTGGCTGGTGGACACCAAACAGGTGCCGGGAAATTCCCCGGGGACATTTAATTTCAAAATGGTTCCGGAAGAAGCCGCAAAAATCGTGGGATGTGCGGATTCCCCCCGTGCGCCGTATGTGGTTCTTGGCCCTCCCGCCGTGTTTATCATTGACCCTGTTTCCGGAGAATTGATCAAGAGCCTGTTCACCAAAAGTGAAGTGGACAAGTATGGGAAACCTCTTGCCGGAATTATTGAAGAAGCCTGGAAGGAGTTTTCCCGCAAGGCCAAATAGGAAACGGAATATATGGGGGGATTCCCGGTTGTCCATGACCCAGCCGGTATGAAGAAGAACGACTTTAAAAGTTCTTTTGTTTTATAGGAAGCTAAAAAATCCGTCCGGCTTTTCTCCAGTCTTTTTGGCAGAAGGTGTTGTACGAAATCCTTTTCCGGGGCAGGTTCCGTTAAAAACGGTAAATGCAGCGCAGCCACGGCTGGGGAGTGCCGGAATAGTAGGGATACCACCGGTGTCCGGGGTGGTGCATAGTGCGGCCCCATTCATCCTGACGGCGCGCCTGGGGCGCATAGAAAAGCTGTTTCCATTCCCGGCTGGCGAAGGAAGAAGGCTCTGTTTCCGAAGCCGGAGGCGCCAGAACCGCCTGGAGGGCGCTGGAAGAACAGCAATAATAGGGAATGTTGAACCGGGGCCCCATTCCAAACGCCAGCAGAAGCCATATCCAGACGCGGAGACCGGGATGCCGCGTCCAGGAGGAAGCCAGAAAGGCAAGCAGGCAGGCCATGACCGGAACGCTTCCTTTGCAAAGCAGGTCATTGACGTCTCCGTTCACGTAAAAGAAAGGCAGAATCAGGCCGGTTGCCAGCGTACAGATGAAGAGGGGATTCTTGCGGAAATCCCGCCAGCAGAACAGAGCATACAGCAGGAATGAGGTCGCCATAAGCAGGAAATCCCCCGGACGCGTATAAAAAGGCCGCATGCCCATGTGGGAGGATGGCGCGTTTACCGCCCCATAATAAAGAAGAAAACACGCTCCCAGCAGAACGGCGGCTGAAAAGGAGGGGTGGAGCAGGACATCCCGGAGAGGGAGGACGCCTTTCCATTGGCGGCGCCACTGGCAGGCCGCCAGGGGCAGCCCTCCAAGGGCCGCGAGGGGGGAATAAAAGGCCGTGGCTGCGAACAGAAGAGGCATCCAGTATAGGGGCATGCGTCCTGAAGCCAGGAAGATAAAAAAAAGCAGAACAGGAATGGATGCGTTTGCGCTGCACATGATTTGTTCCGCCGTGCCGAAGTAATGCAGACGAAACAGATCCAGCCCCAGCCAGCACTGGAAATTCAGCAGAGAGCCGAATGCCGCCATCAGCAGGGCGAGCAGCAGGGAGCGGCGTCCGGAGAAAACGCAGAGCCACAGCCAGGAAAGGAACAGGCCCCAGGTTCCCCATAGAACGACAAGCACGCGCGCGGCGTCCAGCCCCGCCAGTTTTCCCGCCAGGGCTGGGACCAGCCAGAACCCCGTGTTGTAAATCAGCACGTTCCCGTCCGGAAAGATGACGGGCCACGGGCTGGCGACCAATTCACGCAGACAGGCATTTCTGACGATATGGTCAGGGTGCTGGTTGACCCACTCCCCCCAGCCGGAAAATATCATCAGGGCGGCAAACGCCGCCAGGACGAAAAATGAAGAGCGGGTGAACAGGGGGAAGGCGGGAAGGGAATTCTTTTTCTGCGGTTCCTTGCGTTTTCGGGGCGCCAGTCCCGCCGCCGTCAGGAGCGTGAGAGGGAGAGCGGCGTACCAGTGCATCCACCCGGCCAGGAACACCAGGACAGGCAGCAGAAGCCAGGCGCAGGTGTGCCATTTCAGCGCAGTTGCGTTGAACGCTTGTTCCGGGCACGGGGCATCAGCGGCTGGGGGAGGCATCTCCCCGGAACCTTAATGGGGCCGGTCCGCGGGGGCAAGGAGGAAACTCGCAGACCGGAATGGAAGGGGGCGTTTGTACGGGTATAGTGGCAGGAATGAGCGCGCGCCGTTGCCTCTTTACCGGAGAAACGGGGCAGGTCATGCTGGGCGGCCTATGAATAAAACACAATTTATCAGGGAGCTCCAGCGTGAGCTGGGGAAGGACGTTACTTCCCGGCAGGCGGAACACGCGTTGAACGCGGTGTTGGATACGATTGCGCGGTCGGTCCGGAGGCGGTCGCTGGTGAAATTCCGGGGTTTTGGCACTTTCCGCGTCAAGCGCCGCTGTGCCCGCATCGTACGCCATCCGGAAAACGGCGGCAGGCTGCTGGTGCATGAATCGAAAACCATGAAATTCCGTCCCTCTTCCCTTCTTTGGAAAGAGTAGGGAAGCCGTTCGGCAGCTCCTGTCATTTTGCCATTGACTTCCCCGTCCGCGGAGGCCCTTAATGTGGATAAGGCAGGAGCGTTTTTGCCTGCCTGAATAAGTAACTGCCCCCTTCCGTGTTTGCCGATCATGATTCCGGATTCCGTTCATCTGCTGACCCGTTCCTCCCAGATGACCCTGTGCAAAGATGAACAGGGCCGTGTGCGCCGCGCCTATTACGGCCCGAGGCTGCATCAGCCGGAGGATGCCCTGGAAAACGCCGCGGATGCTCCTCTCCTGTATTCCTCCTTGGCGGATTCCGTAACAGGGCTTCCCAATGCGTCCGGCGAGTACTGCATTTGCGTGACCCAGGCGGACGGGGCCCTTTCCCTGAGCCTGGAATGCCAGGGTTGGGAAGTGCTGGAACTGGATGACGACCGGGAAGAAGCCGTCTTTTACGGGGAGGACCCTTCCTACCCTGTTCGGGTGGAAGTTCACGTGCGCTCCCACAGGGAATCGGACACCTTTTTGCAGTGGGCGGTTGTTCGGAACGAAGGGAAAGAAGGCATCCGCCTGCACCGCGTTGCGTCCGCACAGCTGGGGCTGCGCGCAGAACGGTACTTCGTCACCAGCTTCCGCGGCACCTGGGGCGGCGAGTCCCTGATGAGTGAGGAAGAAGTGGCCCGGGGGCATGAACTTGCCCTGGTATCCGGAACCGGCACCCGCACCGCCCAGGAGGGAAGCCCCGGATTTATCATTTCTCTGGACGGTCCGGCGCAGGAGGATTCCGGGGAAGTGATTCTGGGGGCGCTGGCATGGCCCGGCAATTACCGGATATGGTTCCGGCACAGCCCGTATCATTACCTTTTTGCCGGGGCGGGGCTGGATGTGGCTCCCGCGTCCTATCTGCTGAACGGCGGCGGCGTGTTTGAAACGCCGCCCCTCATTCTGGCGCACAGTAAAGACGGCAAGGGAGAGGCCTCCCGGCGCATTCACCGCTGGGCGCGCCGCTATGGCTTGCGCGGCGGAGGAACAGAGAGGCCAACCTTGCTGAATTCCTGGGAGGGGGTGTATTTTACCTTCACGGAAAAAGTGCTGCACGGCATGATGAAACGTGCGGCTGACTTGGGCATAGAGCTTTTTGTGCTGGATGACGGCTGGTTCGGCAACCGGTTCCCCCGCAATGACGCCCGCGCGGGATTGGGGGACTGGCAGGTGAACCGCGCTAAATTGCCCCATGGGCTGGAAGGCCTTATCCGCCATGCGGAAGAACTGGGGATACGCTTCGGCATCTGGGTGGAGCCGGAAATGGTGAACCCTCATTCGGAACTTTATCAGGATCATCCGGAGTGGGTCATCGGTCTCCCAAACCGGGAAAACAGACAGGAACGCAGCCAGTATTTGCTGGATTTGAGCAATCCTCATGTATGCAGGTACATTCTTGACGCCATGCGGAAGCTGCTTGGAGAACATCCGGGCATTTCCTACGTTAAATGGGATTGCAACCGCAAAATTTCCGATCCCGGCTCCCCCTGGCTGGACGCCTGCCGCCAGGGGAATCTGCCCATTGACTATGTGCGGGGCTATGAACACGTTCTTGATACGCTGGCGGCGGAATTCCCGGATGTGACATTCCAGGCCTGTTCTTCCGGCGGAGGCCGCGCCGACTATGGAACCATGCGGAGGCATCATGAATTCTGGACGTCCGACAATACGGACGCTTATGAACGCGTGTTCATGCAGTGGGGCATAGGCCACCTGTTCCCGGCTCTTTCCATGGCCGCCCATGTGACAGCCTCCCCCAACCACCAGACGGGCCGCTCCACGCCGCTCAAATTCCGGTTTGACGTGGCCATGTCCGGACGGCTTGGCTTTGAACTCCAGCCGTGCGACATGACGGAGGAGGACATGGCCTTTGCCAAACGTGCTCTGGCGGAATACAAGCGCATCCGTCCCGTAGTCCAGTTCGGGGACTTGTACCGCCTATCGTCCCCGTATGAAAGCCGGGTGGCCTCCCTGATGTATGTATGCGGAAAACGGGCGGTTGTTTTCGCCTGGCTGATGGACAAATGGCTGGCGGATTCCCCGCCGCCCCTGCGCCTGAAAGGCCTGATTCCTGCCGTCAGATATCTGGTGCGGGAAATCAACATGAATGAGGACGGCTCTCTCACGAACGTTCACGAACAGGTGCTGGGCGGCGATTTTCTGATGGACGCCGGCATCCGTATCCGCTGGAAAAAGGCCTTCCAGTCCGTCTGCCTGGAGGTGGCGGAAATGAATCCTGATACGCCGGCTTCATGATCAAAAAGCCGCAGACCTCCCATCTGCAGCCTCATGTTCTTTTTCCCATGGCGAGAACCGGCGTCTGGCTCGGGTTTCATAACCGCTTTATTAATGTTGTGAGTTACGCGGCCGATTTGTCATTCTGATGCCGCTTTCCCATAATGGGTAGATGATAGTAAACGGAACGCCCGTGACGGAATGCGCAATTCCTTTCCGATTTTTCAGCTGAAGCAAGTATTTGGGCAGTTGCGTTCAAGGAAAACTTTAACATAAGGGCGGCAATAAAGAGAATGATTGCCGCCCTTATTCTTTATTAAGTCTCTGTGGATTTGCTGACGGGTCTAGATGCCCACCACGCCGCCGATGGTCTGGATGATGACCTTGGCGACGATAGTCATCAGGATAAGGGCCACAGGATAGGCGGTAGCGTAGCTGACTACGGGGGCCTGGGAGTCCGTCTTGCTGGCAATGGCTCCCAGGGCCGGGGTGGAGGTCATGCCGCCGCAGATGCCGCCCAGGCATTCCAGAATGTTCATCTTGAAGACCTTCATGCCCACGAAGTAGCCGGCGAACATACCGGAGCAGGTGACGATGACGCCCATGATGAAGACGGCGGCGCCGTGGGTGGCTACCGTATCCACCAGATCCGCTCCGCCCTTGATGCCGGCGTCAGCCAGGAAGAAAACCAGCCCCAAATCCTGCAAAAGAAGGCGGGTGGGACGAGGGATGTAGCCGACGATGGGGCCCAGACGTCCGAAGTGGCCGAGCAGCAGAGCGACGATGAGAGGGCCTCCCGCAATGCCCAGGGAAATGCCCGCGCCGTTGCCGAGGCTGAAGTTGACCAGGCCCAGAATGATGCCCAGGGAGAGGCCGAAGCCCAGGGAGAGCAGGTCCGTCTGGTTCATGTCCTGGCTGCGGTGGCCGATTTTGTCCCCGTATTTGGTAAGGTTTTCCGGGGAACCGACCACAGTCAGCACGTCGTTGCGTTCCAACGTGGTTTCCCCCGTGGGGACGAAGGTGAAGCCCAGGCGGGAAATGCGGGAGATAATGACGCCGTCCGTACGCAGGGTTTTCAGGTCGCGGAGCTTGTGCCCGGCATAGTTCTTGTTTGTCAGAATCAGTTTGCGGCGCTCCTTCTGGGAGTCCATGGGGTAGGGATTGTCGCATACCTCCCCCAGGAAGGCGATGTCGTGGCGCATGGTGTCGCTGTTGCCCACAATGAGGACTTCCGTTCCTTCCCGGAACGTGTCTTCCGGCGTCAGGGGCATCAGCCTGTCGTTGCGAACCACGCGGGTGACCATGCAGTGCAGGCCGTCCAGCAGCTTGCAGTCCGCAATGTTCTGGCCTATCAGGTTGGGCTGTGTGACGCGGACAAGGCGGGAAATGATGCTGACCTCCTGTCTGGAATGCATGGCTTTGGCCTCCTTGTTGAGGTCAAAATGCAGCAGGCGCGGCAGAAGCTGGACGAAAAGGACTACGCCCACCACTCCGAACGGATAGGCGATGCCGTAACCGATGCTGACGCCGCTGCCGGAGGCTCCCGGCAGGCTTTCCGTGGCGGCCGCCAGCGCCGGGGTGCTGGTGCATGCGCCGGCAAAGATGCCGGAAGATATTCCCGCGGGAATGTTGAACCAGATGCCGAAGAGGCAGGTGAATAAAGCTGATACTCCCACAATCACCGCAGACATGATGGCCAGCTTGCTGCCCTGCTTGGCAATGGCGGAGAAGAAGCGGTTGCCCGCGCTGAGGCCCACGCAGTATACAAAGAGAGCCAGGCCCAGCTGCCCTACGCCGTCGGGAATGGCCAGGCGGTAGTGGCCGGCGGCCAGCGCCACGAAAAGAACGCCGGAAAGACCCAGGTTCAGTCCGTATATTTTAATGCTGCCGAGAGCGATGCCAAAAAAGATGATTCCAAAGAGAACCAGGGTGTTATGTTGGAGCAGAATATCAAACATGAAGGCGGTTAGCGGTTTTGTTCCCTTCCTTGGCGCAGGGCAGGGGAATGCCCTGCGCGGATGGGGATGCGTGCTTTGAAAAAGCGGATGGGCGGCGTATTTCTTCCGGCCCTTCAATTTCTCCGCAGGTAATCCAGCAGAGTGGCCTGGTCCAGGCAGGACATATAGGGCGTATGGTCGATGCCCTTGTCCATGATAAACCTGGTCAGCAGTTTGCGGGCGGTCGTAAGGAGAACGGCGGGATCCCAGGGCTTTTCCAGATAGTTGTCAATGTGCGCGTCATTGACGGCCTGGATGGTGTCCGCGTGGGTGGCCTGGCCAGTCAGCAGGATTTTGCGCGTCCCGGCAAAACGGTCGTCTTTGGCGATGCCTCCAAGCAATTCTACTCCTGAACCTCCCGGCATGACGTGGTCGGAGATAATCAGTCCCGTCAGTTCTCCATCCTGATCGAATTCTTCCAACAGTTCGCGGCATTCGGATGCGGATTCCACCCCTTCCAGGCGGAAGCAGGAATTCAGCGGACGAAGGTCGCGCAAAACGCTGTCCAGGACTTCCGGCTGGTCGTCCACGCAAATGATGTTAATTTTTTCCATAATTGTTGATGGTTGGTATGATTATCGTAAAAACGGTATGGCCCGGAACGCTCTCCAGGCGGATGCGGCCGCCGTAGCTGTCCACAATGCGCCGGACGATGGTGAGCCCCAGCCCCAGGCCGAAGGAAAGCCCTTTCTTTTTGGTAGTGAAGTTGGGACGGAAAATTTTTTCATGCAGGTCCTTTGGAACGCCGGGGCCGTTGTCCGTGACGGAGACCAGAATTTCGCGGGTGGTATGGGATGTCTGGTCCTTGCTGCTGATTTTTTCCACCCGGCATTCTACATGGATGGAAGGGTTGGGGGTATTTTCTATTTTCAGCGCGTCGCAGGCGTTCTGAAGCAGGTTGATCCAAATTTGAACGAGCTCCGTCATATCCGCGAAGATACCGGGCACGGAGTCTCTGGGAGGCAGGACCATTTCAAAATCAACGCCGCGCAGACTGGACTTGACCAGCGCAACAGCTTCCGTAAGGGAATCCGTCACGTTCACTCCTTCTTCCCGCCTGGTGTTGCCTCCCCCCAGCAGGCGAACGGAGCGGACAATGGCTGTAGCGTGCCGGACAGCCAGTTTCATGTCATGCAGGTCGTGTCCCAATTCCCAATAAGGGAGGTTTTGTTCCAGCTGGCTGAGGAATGGCTTGTCCAGCAGTTCCGGCTGATTCTGTATGTCCGGAATCAGGGCCAGGGCCTTGGCCACGTCCTGGGAAAGCCCGTAATTTTTTTCAAACTGGCGCGCCAGCCTGCGCTGTTCGGAAGTGGACGCGGAGGAAGACCCTTCCAACCCTTTATTGTACAGGGTGTACCGGAAGGCGTTTTCCTGGCGGAACATGTTGTCCAGAGATTCCAGAACAAAGTCCGTTTTACGGGACAGAACTCCCAGGGAATTGTTGAGCTCATGGGCTATTCCGGCGGATAACTGCCCCAGGGTGGCGGCCATTTCAGAACGGTGGAGCATCCGCAGCGCTTCTTCCTTTTCCGCAGTGCGGTCAAAGACGCGGGTATTGCGCGCCGCCAGTTCATGGACAATGGCGGGAACAAACTGTTCCAGAAGCGTTCCGTAGCGTTCCTCGTCCACGGCGGGGGTGGCGGTGTCGATATAGGCCAGTTCCAAATCAGTTTCCGCAATGAGATCGGAGGAGCTGCGGAACCATCCGGAGAAGAAACTTTGCACTCCCAAATAGTCTCCGGGGCCTGCCCGGAACGCCTTATAGATTTTATGGGACGTGGAAGCTGTTTCCGGGTCTTCTTTAACGACGTGGCGGTAGGAGACCACGCTGCCGGATAAAATCAGGTAAAGCCTTTTGTTCTGTTCCCCCTGGCGGACGACGCTGTTTCCCTTGCTGATGGCAATAATGCGGTCCGGATCGGAAAAATACGCCAGATTGATGCGTTTTAATTTTTTCTGGAATTCCTCCTGTTCAATGATCATATGGCGCTTTTCCCGTTGATGTTGACCATGCCGGGGCATGTGGCCCCGGCGTGGAACATTATCTTATTTAAAAAGCATGGCATTGGGCAAGAATCATCATCATGACATAGGTCAAAATCATGCCCAGGATGCCCAGAATGACGCCGGAAACGGCCATCCCCTTGGAACTGACCAGGCCGGTGGCATAGGCCAGGGCGTTGGGGGGAGTGCTGATGGGAAGGCTCATGCCCAGGGAGGAGGCGAACGCCACGGATACCAGCAGGGCGGTAACGCCGCCCATAGGGGCCAGATTGTCGCCCATGTTGACGCCGACGACCGCGATAATCGGAATGAGCAGGGAGGCCGTAGCCGTATGGCTCATGAAGGTGGCCATGAACAGGCAGATGATTCCCGTGCCCACCATGAGCGGGAAGGGGGACCATTCGGCAAAGGGAATGGAGCCGATTAGGTTTTTTGCCAGTCCGGTGTCTTGCAGGGCCAGCCCCAGGGCAAAGCCGCCGGCTACCAGCCAGAGCACGTCCCAGCCCATTTTCTTCAAGTCTTCCCTGGTGATGGTTTCCGTAATGGCAAAGACGGCGATGGGAATCATGGCGATGGTATTGGAGTCCAGCCCGTGCACTCCCTTGCCCGTTACCCACAGCAGAACGGTAACGGCAAAGGTAACGTAAACGATAATGGCCTTGGGGGTTCTCAGGAATTTACCACCCACCTGCAGTTCCAGTTTCTTTTGGGAGATGGGGAACAGCCACAGCAGGAGAAGCCACGCAATCAGAATCATGACGATGACGAAAGGAATGCCGAACATGAGCCATTTGCCGAAGGAAACGTCCAGCCCCATACCCTGCAGCGCCTTCAGCGCGATTGCGTTGGGGGGCGTGCCGATAGGCGTTCCGATGCCGCCGAGGTTGGCGGCGATGGGGATGGCCAGGGCAAAGGCGGCGCGGCCTTTGTCTTCCGGAGTAAACAGGGACAGCACCGGCGTCAGGATGGCGAGCATCATGGCGGCGGTAGCCGTGTTGCTCATAAACATGGAGAAAAGGGCCGTTACGGACATCAGCCCCAGAAGCACAAATTTGGGATTGGTTCCGAAGGGTTTCAAAAGTACTTTGGCCAGGTTCATGTCCAGCCTGTATTTGGTCGCGGCCGCAGCCAGGAAAAAGCCGCCCAGGAAAAGCATGATGATGGGATCCGCAAAGGTGGCCATTGTGGATTTTTGCTGCATGGTGTTGACAAATTGCAGCCCCTGGATGCGTGAGGTTATTTCCTTGCTGTACAGGCGTCCGGCTGCGGTCTTGAGCTGGGCGGCTATGGATTCCTGCCTGGCGGCTTCTTCCGTTTTTCCTTCACGGGACAGTTCCTGCGCGTTCAGATCTATTTTTTCATAAGCGTCCATGAGCTGAAACCCCAGGGTCATCCTCACTTCTTCCGCGTCCAGCTTGGTTTTCTTATTGAGCCGGGTTTCAACATTTTCCTTCAGTTTGCCGACTATCTCCGGATTGATCCCTTTGCCTATGGCGTCATCCAGAATGGAGGATACCGCCGCCTTGTCATAACGCTCCGGCATCAGGAATGAGAGAGAGCCGTTGGAGACGCACAGCAGGGACAGGGTAATGACCATCACGGAGGTGGTCCAGATAGGGATGGGTTCCAGAATCCAGAAAAGCGCCGCCATGACGAACATGGCGATAACGCGGATTTCAATAGGGCTTAATTGGATTCCCCATGAAGCGAAAGGCAGGAAGAAGACGACTCCTGCGGCGGCCAGGCTGATAGCTGCCTTGAGCAGCTTGTTTTGGGTTTCACTCATGAATAATAGTTGGTGATATGGTTGGCGGGCGGAAGGGTACTCCCGATTTTACAAATAGAAACTTTTATTTGAAAAAATTATGTCAGAGGGGGCGGCTGCTGTTTTCCGGAGTTGGAGCCGGGCGTTTTCTCCGTGATGGGGAAGTTGCGCAACCCTATGGGGATGTGCGTATTTAGCAGGGATAAGTCAATCATCCGTTCAGGAGCGCCGATTTGGCCGAGCGTTTCCTCTGTATTAAAAAAGTTCTGGAGGTAGTAGGTCCCTTTATAGCCGCGCGACGTCAGATCCCCGCTGATCTGGTTGATTTCCTTTTCCCCGAGAAGG
This sequence comes from Akkermansia muciniphila, assembly GCF_030848305.1. Classification (NCBI taxonomy): domain Bacteria; kingdom Pseudomonadati; phylum Verrucomicrobiota; class Verrucomicrobiia; order Verrucomicrobiales; family Akkermansiaceae; genus Akkermansia; species Akkermansia muciniphila. The sequence continues at coordinate 1,025,773 of NZ_CP114598.1, forward strand.
CCGGAGTGGATTGTTGTCCGCACCTCAAACGGGAAATTTCTGTTGATCAGATAATCCAGCGTTTGAGTGAAGAAGGGAAATAAGTCCGGACGCCCGGTAATGGAGCCGAACAGTTTTTCCGGCGCTTTGTAATCCAGTGCAATATAGTCGCAAAGCCCTTCTTCCACCAGCGTTTTCACCACGCCGGGCCGGGTGCCGTTAGTGTCTATTTTGACTGCGAAGCCAAGCTGCCGTATATTGCGGCAGATAGGGATAAGGTCGGGACACAGCGTGCACTCGCCGCCGGACAGGACTACTCCGTCCAGAAATCCCACCCGATCTCTGAGAAAATCAAGGTAGTCCGTCCGGTCTCCGGCGGGAGAATCCGTTCCCCTGACCAGAGAGACGTTGTAACAGTACTGACAAAACAAATTACAGCCTCTCAGCCAGAAGATGCAAGCCACCTTATTTGGAAAATCCAGCAAGGTGAGCGGCGTGATGTCTGCTATGCCCCGACCCGTTCCCATCGACTTCGCATATGTTGTTGGGAGAATTATCGCGGCTGTTCCGTTTGGGCGGAACAGGAGCAGGGGCGGCCCGGTTCCACGAAGTGGACGCGGTCATGGAACTCGCCCTGTTTGCCGGCATTGAAAGTTTCCACAGGGCGGTGATAGCCCATGACGCGCGTGTAAACGGTGCAGCGGGTCCGGTCCTGTGCGTACTTGCTTAATATTTCCTGTTTGGTCATTGTCGTATTGATGGTTGGGTTTTGAAAGTCGGGCGTCTATTGGGAAAGAGGATTTTTATTCATGCCTGTGGATATGAAGCAGCTCCTCATCGCAGAAGGGGCAGTATTCGTGCTCCCCGCGCAGGTAGCCGTGCTTCTCGCAAACGGAGAAGAGGGGGGTGACGGTGAGGTACGGCATGCGGAAACGGGTCAGCACTTTGCGGACAATGTCCCGGCAGGCTTCCGGGGAGCTGATGGCTTCGTTCATGTACATGTGGAAGACGGTTCCTCCCGTGTAGCAGCATTGAAGTTCATCCTGAAGCTGGAGCGCCCGGAACAGGTCGCTCGTGTGATCCACGGGAAGCTGGGAACTGTTCGTGTAATAACGCTGCCCCACGGGGCCGGCCTGGATGATGTCGGGATAGCGTTTCTGGTCTTCGCGGGCGAAGCGGTGCGTGGTGCCTTCCGCGGGCGTGGCTTCCAGGTTGTACAGGTTGCCGGTTTCTTCCTGGTATTCCTGCATGCGCAAGCGGATGAATTCCAGAATCTCTTCAGCAAAGACCCTGCCTTCTTCAGAGGTGATGTCCATCGTGTCGTTGGAGAAATTGCGCAGCAGCTCGTTCATGCCGTTGACGCCAATGGTGGAGAAATGGTTGCGGAAGGTGGGCAGGTAGCGTTTGGTGTAGGGATACAGGCCGCGGTCATACATTTCCTGAACGAAGGCCCTTTTCTTTTCCAGGCAGGATTTGGCCAGGTCCAGCAGTTCTCCCAGCCTGGCGAACAGGGCCTCCCGGTTTTGTTTGAACAGGTAGCCCAGCCGGGCCAGGTTGATGGTCACCACGCCGATGGAGCCGGTCATTTCCGCGGAGCCGAAAAGGCCGCCGCCGCGTTTAAGCAGTTCCCGCAGGTCCAGCTGGAGGCGGCAGCACATGGAACGCACGGCATCCGGCTTGTAGGCCCGTTCGTCAGGCACGCGTTCCCCGTGTTCATTGACGGTGTACTGGCTGCCGATGAAGTTCTGGAAGTAGGAGGAACCGATTTTGGCGGCGTTTTCAAACAGGAGAGGCACATTTTCCCCTTCCCAGTCAAAGTCTTCCGTGATGTTGACGGTGGGGATGGGGAAGGTAAAGGGCTGTCCGGTGCTGTCCCCTTCCGTGAGAACTTCGTAAAAGGCCTTGTTGATCAGGTTCATTTCCTTTTGGAAATGCTTGTAGGTCAGCTCCGTCAGCTTGTTGGCGCCGCGTTCCCTCGCCAGGGCGAGCAGGTTCGCGTCTTCTATTCCTTCAAAGAGGTGTTCCCCTCCGCTGAAGGGGGCCTGGTCCCGCAGGTCGCGCGGCACAGTCCAGTCAATCGTGACGTTGGTAAAGGGAGACTGTCCCCAGCGTGAGGGCACGTTCAGGTTATAGACGAAACTGCGGATGTCTTTCTTGATGCGGGGAAAGTCTGTCTGGTCCTTGAAAACGTAGGGCGCCAGGAAGGTGTCAAAGGAGCTGAAGGCCTGGGCGCCGGCCCATTCGCTTTGCAGAATGCCCAGAAAGTTCGCCATCTGGCCCAGGGCTTCCCGGAAGTGGCGGGGCGGCCTGCTGTTCACGCGGCTGCGCACGCCGTTGAATCCTTCATTGAGCAGGTTGCGGAGGCTCCATCCGGCGCAGTATCCAGTCAGGCAATCCAGGTCATGGATGTGGTAATCCCCTTCCCGGTGCGCGGCTCCTTCCCGTGCGGAGTAAACCTGGTCCAGCCAATAGTTGGCGATCACTTTGCCCGCCGTGTTGTTGATGAGCCCCGCATTGGAATACGTGGTATTGGAGTTGGCGGCAATGCGCCAGTCGCTTTGGCCGATATATTCCTCTACCGTCTGCTTGCAGTCCACGTAGGTATTGCCGGAATAAAGGCCGCCAAGCTGTTCGCGCTGCATCTTGTGCAGGAAACGGTAGGTGATGAAGGCCTTGGCCGTGTCAAAATATCCGGAGCGGAACAGGGCGCGTTCAATCATGTCCTGAATCTCTTCCACATGCGCGCTGTCCTGATGGCTCAGCTTGGCTTCCACCTCTTCATAGATGGAACGGTTGTAGGCGGTCCCGGAGCTGTGGAAGGCTTTTCTAATGGCCTCTTCAATCTTATAGCCCTGGTATTGTTCCTTTTTCCCGGAACGTTTGATGATGCTTGTTGCCATGGTGGATGTCTCGCTTGGAAAGGGTGGTGACCGCTCATCCGCGAGCCTGGGCAAAAGCCTGGAAAAACCATAGGCAGGGGCCGGCTGCATGCGCGTATCCCCGGAAAGGGGGCATGCTGGAGACCTGTGCGTATGTTCATCCTGTCCGCGGGATGGGGATACGGCAGCATCAGGTCGTCTTCTGGCTTCCGGTGCGACATGTGATGGGGACTTCCCGGCTGCCTGGGCAGCCAGTGTCCGGTCCATCGTCTACCGGTTACAGCGGCGCGTCCGCGACGGATTTTCACCGTCTTCCGTTACCTGCGCTGGAACGCAATGAACCACAGAAAGAGACATCCCGCAAGAAAAATGTATAAATAATGTGTTAAATAATTATTTACATACTATATATAGCATATGAAGGCAGAAAAATGATTGATAACACAGCTTTCTTTTCCGTCATGGCACCATAGATGCCCCGGCATTCCTTTTCTGGTCCGGGGAGAGCGGGAAAGCCGTGAACGGAGAATCTTTTGAGTGGTATGCGGGGCGGTTTGGGACGAGGCTTCTCCCATTCGGTCCGCTGCCGGCTGGGAAGCGGAGGCGCGCCGTGTGCGGGAGTGCCTCGGCTCTTCATTGCAAGTCCGGGTACGGTGGAAGCCTCCGCCTCCTGTTGTTTCTCGCGTGGCGGCCTCCTTTTTTACGGATGCGGTTGCGGCGGCGCGGGAACGGGCAGCCATTCCGCCAGCGTTTCCGGCTGGAGGGGGGCCGGAGTTTCCCGCGCGTCCGGAGAAGCCAGGTTCAGCTCGTTTCTGACGATTTCCGACCGGATGGAAGCCAGGGAAAGAAGGGTATGGAAGATGTGGTCGTGGGAGACGGCTTTCAGCCGGTTGGCTTTCAGGGCGCGAACCATGTCCGGATAGCGTGAGGCGAAAGCGTCCGAATACCAGATGAACATGGCAGGCCGGTAAACGGGCGGCAGAATATGGCCCTGGAACATTTTTCCTTCCTCGCCCAGCGCTACGCCGTGGTCGGAACAGTAAAAATAAATGGCGGGCCTGTTCTTCAACAGTGCAATCATGCGGTGAATGGAGGCATCCAGGTCCACGATGGAATTATCATAAGCATTGACGGTTTCTTCCAGATGGGCCTTGGGGTCGTCCATATTGCAGGATGCCGGGGTAAAACGTTCCGCCTGTGCGGGGTAGCTGAACGCCATATGGCTTCCGTTATTGTAAATGATGTAGAGCTGCCTGTCGCGGCCGTGGCGTTTCAGGGATTTCTCCATGACCAGGGAGGTGCGTTCCTGCATCATTCCGGGCGTCTGGTGCTGGGGCGGCGTCTGTTCCCGTTCGCGGCAGCTCCGTGTCAGGATGCCCAGGGAATAGTCATGAATGGAATCTCCGCTCAAATCCATGATGCGGACAGTATGGAACCCGTGTTTGTTGAACAGGTCAATGAAGGATGAGTGACCGGGGGCGCGGCGGCGCAGTTCCGCGTCCGTAAACATGCCGATAGCTGAAATTCTGGTCACAATGCCGAAGGAGGTGGCGTGGGGGAAGGAGACGACGTTGGACTCTCTGGAAAGCCGGGGCATCGTATTCCGGTGGTACCCGTTCAGGGGAAGATGGTCCGCCCGGACGCTTTCCCCCATGTGGAAAACCACGGCCAGGTCATCCGGGGCTTCGCAGCGGGAAAGGGGTTCCGCGCTGGACGGCAGATTCCGCAATGTGTTGAAGCGTTCCGCATCCTGGGTGATGTATTCGTCCGCCAGTTTGCACGTCATTGTGAAATCCACGAGAGGCCAGCCTTTTGCTTTGTCGGACGTATAATAAAGATAAAGGGGTTCCGAGCTGTAGGAGGCTGCCGGAATGCTCAGCAGCAGAAGGGCCCCGTACAGGCTCCAAATGCATGTCAGTGCGCCCCATGTGGCTTTTTGGCGCAGGGAACGGCGGCTCCAGTAGATGGCCAGGTAGATAAACCCGGTCAGAAGCAGTGTCCCTGCAATGGATGCGGGGGTACAGAAAGCGCAGGCTTCCCGGAAATTGGTCTCCGCCATGCTGGAAAGCACGGAAAGGTTCAGGGTCAATCCGTACCGCATCTGCATCATGTACAGGCCCGCATTAAACAGGATAATGACCGGAAGAAGGACATAGGCGGTGAAGCGGTATTTCAGGCAGAAAAGAATGGTGCCGCAGAGCAGGGACGCGGAGCAGGCGATGCCCAGGCAGCTCATCAACAGGCTCTGGCCGTCGTTGAGCACATAGGGATTAGCCGCCAGAGCCGCCGCAAGTCCGGCCGCCCAGAGGCATCGCATGCGGCGGGGAATGAACGCGGAGCGCAGAGCCTGGCAGATAACGGTCAACAGGCCGTATGTGGACGGATACCGTTCTGCGGAACCGGCGGATGCATGGGGAGGGATCATCGCAAAGAAGGGATAAAATTCTTCCTGCTTAAAGCGGGGAGATATTATAAGGGTTTCAAAATGAATCGCAAGCAGAATATGGGAGAAGCTTTTCCCGGAGTGGCCCGCCTCCGTAGAAAAGAGAAGTTTTCTTTCATGGACTGCTCTGGAAAAACAGAAAACCGCCCGGAATATTCCGGGCGGTTTTCAGGTGCCGTGGATGGCCTCCGGCATTCAAACGGAGTTTATCCGATGACAAGGAATTTTTCAGCCTTGGCGCCGCAGAGGGGGCACGCGTCCACGCCTTCCAGAGATCTGAAGGTATCTCCGCAAACCAGGCATATCCAGTATTGCCTGGGCAGGGAACTGGTGTCTCCGCTTTCCAGGGCTTTCAGGGCGACGGAATAAAAATCGGCATGTTCTTTTTCCGCTTCCGTGGCCCACGTGAAGGAGCGGACGGCGGCTTTCTGCCCTTCCTCTTCCGCCACAGCGATGAATTCCGGATACATGCTCTCGAATTCATGGGTTTCCCCGGCAATGGCGGCTTTCAGGTTTTCCGCGGTGGTCCCTACATGGATCTGGATATCGATGGGTTCCATGGTTGCCCCCAGCTTTTCCAGAACCTTGTTGTGGTTGGCGGCGTGGACGGATTCCGCCTTGGAGGCGGCTTCAAACAATTTCTGAATAAGGGGCTGCCCTTCCTGGGCGGCTTTGGCGGCATAGGCCGCGTAAGTGGCGGAGGCGGTGCTTTCGCCCGTAATGGCAGCTTTCAGGTTTTCTATGGTTTTAGTCATCGGAATTGAATTTATAATAATTCTAAAAAGATGCAACTGAAAAAATCCTTCGTGGGAGGAAAAAATGCAAATCTTTCTGCGGCATCACGGGAAGCCGTTACACAATGATTCATTGACGCATGCATGGCGAGCCTGTACAACAGAAACGTTATGAAGAGCATTGTAACAATTAGTTCGGCATGTGCCCTGGCATTTGCAGGTATGGCTTTCGCCCAGGATGCCCCGGCTCCGGCGCCCGCGCCGGCCGCTGAAACCCCTGCCGCGCCCGCTGCGCCGGCTGCTGAAGTTTCCAAGGAAGCGAAGGAAGCCGCCGATCAGATGCTGGCGTTGATGAAGGAAATGTCCGCCACGCTCAGCACGGTGAAGGACAAGGCTACTGCAGACGCGGCTGCGGAAAAGATGGCGAAGATTAATGAAAAGGGAGAAGCCCTTTCCAAAAGCGCCCAGAAGGTCCAGGCTGAAATGGATGCCGCCATGCAGGCGCGCCAGGCCGAGCTTCTGCCCATTTTCATGGGCATGATGACCGACATGCAGCGTTTGCAGCAGGCCGACTTTTACGGAAGCCAGGCTCTGAAGGACGCCATGAAGCAGACCGGCGCCGCCGGTCCGGAAGAAGATGTGGAAGTGGAGGAAGAGGTGGAAGTGGAAGCAGTTCCGGCCCCCGCTCCCGCTCAGAAGGAAGCGTCTGCCCCCGCGGCCAAGTAACTTTCTTTTTCAGGATTGTTTCTCCTCCGGCATTGCAGGATGCCGGAGGATTTTTTTATGGCAGGGCCGGCTGAAAAGGCCACGGAAGGTATGACTCAGGCGTCTGCGGTATGACTGGCTGAATGGAGGATTATGCCCGGAACACCTGAAGGCGGTTGGAAACAGGCAGGCCGCCTCCGTTTCCGGGGCGGCCTGCCGGGAGATGATGGATTAATGGCCAGATTTGTTATTTGGCCTTTTTCTTCTTGGCGGCGGCTTTGGTGGCTTTGGCAGGTTTTTCCGCCGGGCATTCGTTGACGGAGTTCCAGGACCAGTCCCATTTGTCCACGTTCATGGCACAGGCGGTCAGGAGCGCTACGGAAGCGTCCAGATCGTCCTTGTGAGCCATTTCAATAACCTGGTGCACATTGCGGGTGGGTACGGAAATAGCCCCGGCAATGGAGCCGCCCGGAACGAATTTCTGCATGGCGCCGGCGTCCGTGCCTCCCGCCGGCAGCATTTCCGTCTGCCATTTAATTTTGTGGGCGTCTGCCATGGCCTTCATGAACTTGACCATGCGGCGGTCCGCAATGACGGAACCGTCATACAGCTTGATGGCGGCGCCTGCGCCCAGGTGGGAAACCTGGTCGTGCGCCGGAGTTCCGGGAATGTCGCAGGCGATGGTGACGTCCAGGGCAATGGAGAAGTCCGGCTGGATGTCCAGCGTGCCGGCCTGCGCGCCCCTCAGGCCCACTTCTTCCTGAACGGTAAAGGCGGCCACGAAGTTGCAGGAAGGCTTTTTCTTGGAAGCTTTGATGGCGCGGAGGGCTTCAATCAGCACGTAGCACCCGGCGCGGTTGTCCAGGGATTTGACGTTCACGCAATCCCCCATTTCCACCAAATCCCGTTCGCGGGTAACGGAGTCGCCCACGGAAACGTATTTTTCCACTTCCTCCTTGCTCATGCCCAGGTCAATGAAGAAATCGGTCACTTCCGGCAGCTTGGTGCGTTCCGCCGGGGACATGACGTGGATGGGTTTCACGCCCATGACGCCGATGAGGTCTTTTTTGCCGTGGACGATGACGCGCTGGGCCGTCAGCGTCTTGGCGTCAAAGCCGCCCAGAGGCAGGAATTTGATAAACCCTTTGTCGTCAATGTGGCGGACCATGAACCCGATTTCATCCATGTGGGCGGCGGCCATCATGGTCTTTTCCGTGTTCTTGCCTTCCACGATGGCAATCACGCTGCCCATGTTGTCCACGCGCACGGCGTCCACCAGCGGGGCCACTTCCTGAATGATGAAATCGCGGATTTTGTCTTCAAACCCCGGAGCGCCCGGAGTCACGCAAACCTGACGAAGCAGTTCCAAATTCATAATGCCGTCAATGTAATGGTTTTCATGAAGGTTGGCTAGCCCATAATGCGGCCTTCGGAAGGAGACGCCGCAGGAGCCCGTCCGCCGCGCTTAACGGCATTCCCGGGTAATGACGGCATCCGGCCGTGCGGGGGCTCCGTTATCCGGCCTTTTGTAGTTGACGTTATGGGCGTCCAGAAAAGGAAGCTGGCGGTCGAGGCGCTTGCGGAAGTCCTTCTCGTTTTTCTGATCCTTGGGGGTCCAGGCTACTTCCGCAAGCGCCAGGGCGCGGGGGAAGACGTGGTATTCCCATTTCGGCAGGTTAGGGATGTATTCCGTCCAGATGTTCGCCTGGCAGCCCAGCACCTGTTTTTCCCGTTCCCGGAGCGTTCCCTGCGGGACGGGGTCCAGCCCGTAAACGCGCTGCCAGGTCAGGTTGTCGTTATTGATGGTTTCATACTCCGGCGCTGAGGGTTTGCCGGGCCCCTGGTCATAGTCAAAGTACAAGTGGCTGTTGGGCGTCATCACCACGTCGTTGCCCTGTTCCAGAGCGTGCCGCGCGCTGTTCGGCATCCAGCTGCGCCAGACCATCATGGTGGCGGTGGGGGAGAGGCCTCCTTCCTGGATTTCATCCCAGCCGATGAGCCTTTTTCCGCGGCTGTTGATCATTTTTTCCACGCGGCGGATGAAGTAGCTCTGGAGTTCGTGCTCGTTGGCCAGGCCGTTGTCCCTCATGACCTGCTGCGCCGCGGGGGACTGCTTCCACTGGTCCTTGGGGGCTTCATCCCCGCCGATGTGGATATAGGGGCTGTCCGGGAACAGGGCGCACACTTCGTCAATGACGTCTTCCAGAAAACGGAAGGTTTTTTCCGTGGGAGCGAAGGTGTAGGGATGCACGCCCCAGGTTTCCTGCACCTTGGGCGCATAGCCCGGAATGTCCGTGTTGCCCAGTTCCGGATACGCGGCAATGGCGGCGGAGGCGTGGCCCGGCATTTCCACCTCCGGAATGACGGTAATGCCGCGGTCTTTGGCGTACCGCACCACTTCCCGGATTTCTTCCGGAGTGTAATGGCCGGAGTAGGGCGCGCCGTCCGCCTTGTTGCGGCTGCCGATGACGGGGGACTGCGCCCGGGCGCCTCCCACGGTGGTCAGCCTGGGGTACTTGGAGACCGGGAGCCTCCATCCCTGGTCGTCCGTCAGGTGCCAGTGCAGGGTGTTGAATTTGTACCTTTCCATCAAATCCAGAATCTTTTTGATGTCCCGCACGGGCATCATGTGGCGGCAGCTGTCCATCATCAGGCCGCGCCATGAGAAGCGGGGCCGGTCCTCCACGTCCAGCCTGGGCAGGGTCGGATCTCCATTCCTGTCGGCAGCGACGCTTTGCACAAGGGATTGAAGGGCATACAAAGCGCCATTCACGGAACCGGAAGCAATGGAGATGGAATCCGGCGTTACGGCAAGGCGGTAGCCTTCCCTGCCCAGGGACGCGTCTTCCGTAAAGATGATGTCCGCTTTGTTTTTAACCAGCACCGTATTGATTCCATTATCGCGGAAAATCCGTTCCGCCTGCCTGGAAAGCGGATTTTCTTCCGGGAGCCTGACGCCGTTTTTCAGGGAAAAGCCGCTTTCTCCGGTTTGGGTGCGCAGGGCGGCGGGCCGGGGAATCATATGGGGCGTTTCGAGAACCGGAGCGGACGGGGCGCCCCAGCAAACAGAAAACAGGCTGACAACCGTGGCAGGAAAAATACACTTGGAAATCATAGCGTACGTAAATACGCGGCATTTTCCGGAAAAATTCCGTTTCGGGGTTATTTTTGCAAATGCAGAGAAAACCGGCATATGAAAATAGCGGTTGTTCCGCCCGGGCGCCTGTGAGAGTATTCCCGCGCTATGAATGAAGCCGCTTCCCCCCGCATCAGGAAGACGATGGTATTTGTGCTGCTGGCGCTTTTTCTGGGCCAGTTCGGAAGCGGTGTGTATGATCTCATTTTCAGCAATTTCCTGCGTGATGCCCAGCATCTTGACGTGGAGATGCGCGGACTGATTGAATTCCCCCGGGAATTGCCCGGCATCCTGTCTCTTTTTGTGGTCAGCCTGCTTTTCATGTTTAATGAGGTCCGCATGGCCGGGGTGGCGTGCCTGCTGATGTTCGGCGGCATGTACGCGCTGGCTTTCTGCGGCGCCGGAACCAGCCTGTGGACTTTGTCTGCGTGGATTTTGACGGTGAGCCTGGGTCAGCATATCCTGATGGGCATGATTGACACCATTGTCATCCATACGGCGAGGCCGGAAAACCGCAGCCTGCGGCTCGGCCAGATGAAGGCTCTGGGAACGGCCGCCGCGCTGCTGGGCGCGCTGTGCGTGTGGATCAAGTGGAAATTCAATCAATCTTTTGCCGTGGACTTTTTCGTCACGGGGGGCGTGTGCCTGCTGGCATCCCTGTTTCTGAGCCGGGTGAAGACGCCCGTCTTCCCGCAACGGCGCGGATGGAGGCAATGTTTCGTCTTCAAGCGCAGATATGCCGTTTATTATGGATTGGAAATTCTGCACGGCATCCGCAAGCAGCTTTATCTGACCTTCGGTTTCTGGCTGATGGTCAGCACGCTGGGCCAGTCTCCCGGATATATCGGAAAAACCCTGCTCATGGCCGGCGTCATCGGGCTGGTCACTCAACCCCTGATCGGCTGGAGCATCAAGCGCTACGGGGAACGGAAGGTGACGATTTTCGACAGCGTGGCGCTGTCCCTCCTGTGCCTGGCATACGCCTTCGCTCCGGAACTGCTGCCCCTGCATTGGGCCGTGGGGGTAGTGACCGCCTGCTTTGTCCTGGACAACCTGCTGTTTGCGCTGGGCATGGCCCGGAGCACCTACGTGGCCCGCATCTGCGAGAAGCCGGAGGACATTACGCCAAGCATTTACACCGGGCTGGCCATCAATCATGTGGTTTCTATCGCTTACGGCGTGCTGGGCGGCGTGATCTGGATGAATACGGGCGGCCCGCAAGCGGTGTTCCTGATAGGCGGTGCGGCTACCGTCGGGGCCGGGCTGGTGGCGCGGCGAATGGACAGGCCGCAGCCTTGACCGGGCGCCTAACGCACGGGTTTGTCCGCACCTTTTTTAAGGGCGTTCATAATCTTGTTGAAGATATCCGTATTTTCATAAATGCCGGTGAAGGCGCCGCTTCCCGCGCCGAAGGCATACACCGGAACAGCCACGCCGTCATGACTGCCGGAACCGAACCGGCCCGTTATTTCCCCCTGTTCCCGGCTGCCGCCCGTGAGAGCGAACGCGCCCGTATTATGGTCCGCCGTGATGACGACCAGGGTGCCGGGGTGTTTGGAGGCCCAGTCAAGCACGGCTCCCGCAGTCCGGTCAAAATCAAGGAGCTCGTCCATCATTTCTTCCAGATTGTTGCTGTGGGCCGCCTTGTCAATGTTGGACCCTTCAATCATCAGGAAAAATCCGTTGGGATTTCGGGAAAGGGTATCCAGGGCTTTCACTGCGGCCTGGCGGAAAACGTCGCCCCGTTTGGAGGGAGGGGGAAGATTACCCGGAGCGGCGACAACCAGCGTTTTTCCGGAAGGCAAGGCTCCGGCTTCTTCCCAGGAGCGGGCGACACGGTAGCCCTGCGCCTGCATCTCCTGGAAAATATCCCTGCCGTCCGGCCTCTGCGTGAAGTATTTGCCGCCGCCGCCAAAGATGAAATCGGCGCGGGAATGGGGGTAATCCCCGATGATGCCGTAAGCATCCGATCTTTTTTCATTATTGGCGCAGAAAGATGCCGGGGTGGCGTCATTCAGCTCGCAGGTGGCGATGACGCCGGTGGATTTGCCCATGTCCGCAGCCTTGTCCACCAGGGAATCCAGCTTGTTGCCCCTGGGGCATACGGCGACCCGATGGTAAAGCGTCTTGGTTCCTGTCGCCATGGCGGTGCCCGCAGCGGCGGAGTCCGTGACCAGCTTGTCCGCGCACCATGTTTTGGAAATGCCCGTAACAGGACAGTTTTCAATAAACAGGCGGCCTCTGTTGGCCGCCCATGCCGCAGAAAGGTGATGAATGCCCATTCCGTCCCCAATCATCAGAATTACGTTGGTGACGGGAAGGCTGCGGTCAGGTTCCGGGATTTCCGTCACCGGATAGGGGCGTTCCAGAATGAAGCGCTGGTTTTCCGCCGCCGGAAGCAGGGACGGGGCAAGAAAGAGGGCAAAGGCTAAAAGGCGCAGCGGAGAAGTCATGCAATCACTTTCCCGTCTGCGGCGGAACAAGTAAAGAGGAAAAAACATGCCGGTCCCGCATGGAACCGGCATGAACCGTTCAAAAGAACTTATTTGGCGTCCGCCTGTTTTTGCAGGATGTCCCGGATCTGTTCCAGAAGGATGACGTCATCCGGCTTGGGAGCAGGGGCGGCCGGAGCTTCTTCGCTCTTGCGCCTCAGGGCTCCGATCAGCTTGATGGCTACAAAGACGGAGAAGGCGATGATGAGGAAGTCAATGGTCGCCTGGAGCAATTCACCGTATTTTAATTCCACATCGCCCAGTTTCAGCACCAGGTATGCCAGGTTGACTCCGGAAGTAAGGTAACCGATGATGGGGGTGATAATGCTGGAGACGAAGACGGAGACGATTTTATTGAATGCGCCGCCGATGACGACAGCCACCGCCAGGTCAATAACGTTCCCTTTAAGGGCGAATGCCTTGAATTCTTCCAGAAAGCCTTTGAGGTTGAAAAAATGAGCCATAGTGAATTATTACTGGTTGCGGTGATTATTCTGCCTTTAAAATGATAAAAGAAAAGAAAAATGAATGGTCGCCGGACAAAGATATGACCGTCTTCCGGGATAAAATGCGGGAATCATGACGTGGCTCCCAAAAAAATCATTTACAGACGGGGCCAGAAGCGCAAACTACGCCCATATTACCTTAACTTATGAACACAGAAGAAAAGCTCAACCAGTACGTACTCCATTCCTATAGCCGTTATCCCATGGCTGCCGTCCGCGGGGAAGGCTCCCGACTGTGGGACAGCACGGGGAAGTGCTATCTGGACTTCTGTGCCGGCATTGCGACCTGCGTGCTCGGGCACTGCCACCCTGCGGTGACGCAGGCCCTGCAGAAGCAGGCCGCCACCCTGGTACATTGCTCCAACCTGTACCAGATCCCCCAGCAGGCGGATCTGGCGGAATTCATCGTGACCAAATGCGTGGAGCGTCCGGGGAAAATCTTTTTCTCCAACAGCGGTGCGGAATCCAATGACGGTTTAATCAAAGTAGCTCGCCGTTACGGGCACCGCAAGCCCCAGCCGGACGGCAAGCCCCGTTATGAGGTGCTCACGTTCAACAAATCCTTCCACGGAAGGACGCTGGGCAGCATGTCCGCCACGGGGCAGGATAAAATCAAAATCGGCTTTGACCCCATGCTGCCGGGATTCCGCCATTTGCCTTTCAACGATCTGGAAACGGCCCGCGAAGCCATCAGGCCGGAAACGGTGGCCTTCATGCTGGAGACCGTCCAGGGAGAAGGAGGGGTCAACTGCGTGACCCCGGAATTTCTGCGCGGACTGGCGCAGTTGTGCAGGGAGCACGATCTTCTGCTGTTGATGGATGAAGTGCAGTGCGGCTTTGGCCGCTGCGGCGACATCATGGGATGGCGCGCCGTGGCTTCGGACGTGGAGCCGGACGGCGTTTCCTGGGCCAAGGCTCTCGGCGGCGGGTTCCCCATCGGCGGCTTCTGGATTTCCGGCCGCGCCATTGACGGCCAGGGTACGGAGCTTTCCTCCATCATGGACCCCGGTTCCCATGGCTCCACGTATGGAGGCAATCCGCTCGGCACTGCGGTAGGCCTGGCCGTGCTGCGGGAGGTTGTTTCCCAGGGACTCCCGGAGAGGGCGCGGCGCTTGGGCGCGGCAATTCGCAAGGAAATAGAATCCTGGAACCTGCCTGTTGTCCAGGGCGTGCGTGGGCTGGGCCTGCTGCTGGGCATTGGCCTGAACCCGGAAATGGTGGCCGCGCCGGAGGGCAAGACGATTGCCTCCGTAGTGGTGGAGGCCCTGCGGCAGGAAGGGCTGCTTTCCGTTCCCGCCGGGCCGGAAACCGTCCGTCTGCTGCCGCCGCTGAACGTAAGTGAAGAGGAAATCCAGCAGGCTCTGGCCATCATCAGGCGCGTGCTTAAAACGTACGCCAAATAGAACGCCGCCCCTATTTGCTTTATTGTTATGAAGGAAGAAGCCATTAAAGCCCCCGGCAGCACGATAAAGCAATATTCCATCATGCTCCAGAACCGGGTGGGGGCCCTGACCGCCCTCCTCGGCCTGCTGGACATGCACGGCATTTTCTGCCTGGGATTCAGCATGCAGGACTGCCATGAGGCGACCATTGCGCGCCTGATTGTCAGCGATCCGGAACGGACGTCTGAAATTTTTCTGGAGAAGGGTATTTGCTATACGGAATCCGGGGTGCTGGTGGCGGTGCTCCGCCATGGCCCCGCAGACCTCAAAAAATGCCTGGATGCGCTGTACGCCGCGGAAATGAACGTCAACTTTCTCTATCCCCTGCTGCCTTGCGTGAGGCGCGGGTCTCTGGTGGCTCTTCACGTGGAGGATCTCAACTTCGGGCGCACCGTGCTGAATTCCAGCGGCATCAAAGTCCTGTTCCAGCAGGACCTCAGCCGGTAGGAATGGCCGTTTTCCCTTTCTTCCCCGCTTCCCTGTTCAGGAGCGTTTTCCCCAAGCGCCTCAAGGGGTTGCCCGTTTTTTTCGCCTTGACGGGAGGGGAAAACATGGTATGGTACGGGCCGCATGGCAAAAGTACCCGTAATCAATCTTCGCAAGGGACACGCGGTCAATTACAACAATGACGTTTGCGTTGTAGTCAGCATGGAGCACAAGTGCCCCCCCCGCATGGCTTCCTATGTGCAAATGAGCATCCGCAGCATTTCCACTAAAAAGGTATATAACCTTCGCCTGACTTCCAATGAATCCCTGGAAGGCGTCAACCTCGCCCGTGAGGAATATGAGTTCAGCTACATTGACGGCATGGGTTATCACTTCATGAATCCGGATACATACGAAGACATCACCGTGTCTCCGGAAATCGTGGAACCCGTCAAGGATTATCTGATGGAAGGCAATATCTACATCCTGCTTTTCACGGATGAAACGGTCGTTTCCGTGGAACTCCCCGCCGCCATCACCATGGAAGTGGCGGAAGCTCCTGAAGGCGTCAAGGGTGACAGCGCGAACAATGTTTACAAATCCGCCACAATGACCACCGGACTGGTGGTGCAGGTGCCCCTGTTCATCAAGCCCGGTGAAAAGATTTCCGTAAAAACGGAAGACGGTTCCTATCTGGGCCGCGTAAACTGATCCGTCCCTCTTTCCGTTATTTGAAGGGCCCCGTCCGGTTTGTCCGGATGGGGCTTTTTTCATGCCGGAATTCCGCAGGAAAAGACCAGCGGGCGGTCCGGAGTGAAGGCTTTACTTTCAGAGGCGTTTCCAGTAAGCCATTTCCATCAGATTATTTTTCGCCATGAAAAATCTTATTGTTTTGTTGTGGATGGGGCTTCTGGCCGTTTTTCTGCCGGCGGACGGCTTTTCCGCTGTAAAGCTGGCCTGTCTGGGAGACAGCATTACTGCCGGGCTGGGAGTCAGGAAAGAAGAGTGCTGGGTGTCCCGTGCGGCGGAGGCTCTGGGCAAGAAGGCGGAGGTGGGCAACTTCGGCGTATCGGCCCGTTGTCTGCTGTTCAAGGGGGATCGTCCTATTACGCGGGAAAAGGCTTATCGTGATGCTTTGGCGTTCCAACCTGACATTTTATTGGTGGGGTTGGGCACCAATGACAGCAAAAAAGTGAATTGGAGCCACAAGGAAGATTTTGTAAGCAATTATAAGGAAGTCATCGCAGAATTCCGGAAGCGGAACCCCAGGCTGAAAGTGTACTGCCTGCTTCCTGTCCCGTCACAGGAAGCCAGGGCCGGGGGAATCAGCAGGGAATGCATTGAAAAGGAGGTTATTCCTCTTATCAGGCAGGCGGCGAAAAGCACCGGATCCAAAGTGATTGATCTCAACAAGGTGATGCAGGGCCGTGAAAGCCTGCTGGCGGATGGCGTGCATCCTAACGCAGAGGGCCACGCCCTTATGGCGGAACATGTTCTTCTGGTTCTCAAGGGGAAAGCTAAAGAATAACGGCCGGCCTCCCGTTCCCGAAGGATGGGAACCGAGGGATAGAGGCATCATGCCTGTGGGAGTATTTTTGCTCCGGCTATCCCATGCGCCGCAATTCCTGCTCTTGTTCCCGTTTCCGGAAAAGGACGGTTACTTTTCCGTCCGGTATGGAATGGTTCCCTTATGGGGGGAGTCCTTTTTCTGGTAAATGCGAACGTAGTCTATTTCATATTTCTGGGGAAGCGGCAGTTTGCCCAGATCTCCGCCGGTGGCGCCCAGGGCCAGGTTCAGGATGATGTAGTGCGGCTGACGGAAGGGGTTGGCGATTTCCTTGTAAGAAGCATTGACGATATTATCCAGGGGAGTCCGGTTCAGCAGAATATCGTCCGCATACAGGCGCACTTCCTGTTCGTCCCAGTCCATACGGAAGACATGGAAGCTGTCCGCCCAGTCCGCGTGTTTTTCCTGAAGCCATTTGAGCGGCGTGTAAGTGGTGCTCCATTTGCCCACGTGTTTTTTGGGGAACCCCAGCAGAGATTGGCCAGATAGGTGGACTGGTAATACTCCATGATATCTATTTCCCCGCACATGGGCCACTTTTCCTTGACGCCCAGGGTCCAGAAAGCAGGCCACATGCCTTCCCGCGGGCTGAATCTGGCCCGGATTTCAAACCGCCCGTACAACCAGGAAAATTTGCCGCGCGTCGTCAGGGAGGCAGAGGTGTATTCCGCCTCCTTCCGCGTCGTCTGCCAGTTTTTCCCCGCCGGATCGTAATGGGGATTGGCATGTTTTTCCTTCCTGCCTTCAATAATCAGCATGCCGTCTTTGCAACAGGCGTTTTCCGGCTGGTACCATTGCGCTTCCTTGTTGCGGACGAAACCGTGTTCATAATTCCATTTGGCGGGGTCCGGACGGCCGTCTTTGTCGAATTCGTCGTGCCAGACAAGTTCGTAATCGGAATAATCCGCTTTTTCCACGACTCTCTCCGTTTTTTTGACGCCGTCTCCGTGGAGGGTGTAAAGCTGGGCGTGGAGGGGGGTGGACAACAAGGCCGCGCTGGCCAGGACTTTGAATAAAGGAGGCATGTTCATGGTGGAAAATAAAGGTGTTTGTTACTGGTACGGGGCTGCGGGCGTTTTTTTGTCATTTTTTATCAGAAAGGGTTGAAGCCGCGAAAGCGGCTTGAGAAACGGAATAGATGTGTTAGAGCCAACTAACAGTATGGGGCCTTATCTGGACCCGGAACATCAGACACTCCGTTTTAATGACAATGGAAGAAAAGAACTATCTTGTTTCCGGCATGCATTGCGCCGGGTGTGCCGCCAAGGTGGAACGCGCCGTGGAGGGACTGGAGGGGGTGGAGCGCGTCGAGCTGAATTTGCTGACGGGGCGGATGACCGTTTTGTTTGAAAAGGCTGATTCCCCCGCCATGGAGCGGATAGCTCCGGTGGTAGAGAAAGCCGGCTTCCGCGTGGCGGATTGGAAGGAGCAGCCGCTTGCCGGAGCGCAGAAAGAGGAGAGTCAGGAACAGGAGGAAACGGGCGGCTCCCGCCTCGTCTGGTCCATTCTGCTGCTGGTCCCTTTGATGTATTTGTCCATGGGCCCCATGTGGAACTGGCCCGTTCCGGGAGGAAGTTGGGGCCTCTGGATGAATTGGTGGACGCAGTGTATTTTGACGGGCGCCGTCCTGTGGTTGAACCGGCATTATTTGATAAACGGCGTGCGGCAGCTTGTTGCGCTGTCTCCCAATATGGATTCCCTGATCGCCATCGGTTCCGGCTCCGCTTTTCTGTATGGGCTGTATTTGTTGGTTGCGGGGATGTGGCAGGGGTTCAGTGTGGATGGAATGGAGCTGTATTTTGAATCTGCGGCCATGATCGTCACCCTGATTTCCCTGGGGAAATACCTTGAACGCCGCTCTTGCCGGAAAACGAATGCTGCCGTAAAAGGGCTGGTGAAGCTGGTTCCCCAGGAGGCGCTGGTATGGAACGGCGGCGCGGAGCGCGCCGTTCCGCTGGAAGAAATTCGTTCCGGGGACCTGGTGGTGGTGAAAACCGGGCAGCGGATTCCGGTGGACGGCATGATTGAAGAGGGGCAGGCGGCTCTGGATGAATCGGACCTGACGGGGGAAAGCATGCCTGTGGACAGGACGGCGGGGGACCGGGTAATCAGCGGAACGTTCAACCGGGCCGGGTATCTCAAAATCCGCGCGGAACGCGTGGGCGGGGATTCCACGCTGGCCCGCATGATCCGCCTGGTGGAGCAGGCCGGCCAGTCCAAGGCGCCCATTGCGCGTCTGGCGGACCGGGTATGCTATTTCTTTGTCCCTGCGGTCATTGCCGTTGCCCTGGTGTCGCTGGTTGGGTGGATGGCCGCCGGGGAGGGGTTTTCCTTCGCCCTCGCCAGGGCCATTGCGGTGCTGGTGATTTCCTGCCCCTGCGTCCTGGGGCTCGCCACGCCCATCGCCATTATGGTGGGGACGGGCAGGGGTGCGCGGCTGGGCATTCTGTGCAAGTCCGCCGGAGCTCTGGAAGCCCTGAGCCGCGTGGATACCGTTGTTTTTGACAAGACGGGCACCCTGACGGAAGGGGAGCCGCGGGTAATGGCCGTGCTGCCGGAGGAAGGCATGGATGCGGACGCGCTGGTGGAAATGGCGGCGGCTTTGGAACAGGGTTCGGAACATCCGGTGGGAAAGGCTGTTTATGAACATGCCAGGCTTCTGAATTTGCCCGTCCGCGCCGTGGCGGATTTGTCCGTGGTTCCTGGCCGCGGCATTGCCGGAACGGTGGACGGGGCGCCTTACGCGGTGGGCAATTCCGGATTCATGCGGGATAGGGGAATCTTCTGGAAGGAGGATGAAAGCCGCCTGCGGGAATTCATGCGGCAGGGCGCGTCCCCGCTGTATGTGGGCCGGGGGGGCAGCCCCGCCGGCGTCATCATGGTGGCGGATTCCCTGAAACCGGACAGTCGCGCGGCGGTGGACAGTCTGAAGCGGATGAACCTGCGCGTCGTCATGCTGACGGGGGACAACGCCGCCACGGCGCGGCATATGGCCGGAGAACTCCGCATTGACGAGGTGGTTTCCGACGTGCTTCCTGATGAAAAAGCCTCCCATGTGATGAAGATGGAGGAACGCGGGGACAAGGTGGCGATGGTGGGGGACGGCGTGAACGACGCCCCGGCGCTGGCCTGCGCCCGGGTGGGCATTTCCATGAAGTCCGGAACGGAGCTGGCGATGGAATCCTCCGACATCGTGCTGATGAAAAGCAACCCCGCTGGCGTGGCGGAAGCCCTCCAGCTGGGCCGCGCCACGCTGCTCATCATCAGGCAGAATCTCTTCTGGGCTTTCTTTTACAACATCATCGGCATTCCGCTGGCCGCCGGGTGTTTATATCCCGCCTTCGGCCTTACGCTGAATCCCATGCTTGCCGCCGGCGCGATGAGTTTGAGTTCCCTGTGCGTGGTATTCAACTCCCTGAGGCTGCGCAGGTTCAACCCGCGCCTGGGGAAATAGGGCAGTTCTCCCCTCCCCTCCGGCGGTTTCCTGTTCATGAGGGTTGCAGCAGGGCCTGGGCCAGCGTGCGTGCGTGGTCTCCGCCGCCGCCCAGCATGCGGACCAGTTCATCCACCCGCTCTTCATGGCTCACCTCCCGCAGGCAGGAGATGGTGCGGTTGCCCGCGGAAGCTTTCTGAACCAGGTAATGATGGGAAGCCAGGGCCGCCACCTGCGGGAAGTGCGTGATGGAGATCACCTGGTGTCTGTTACCGAGCTGCTGCATCTTGAATCCCACGGCCCGCGCCACTTCTCCGCCCACGTTGGCGTCTATTTCGTCAAACACCAGCAGGGGGGTGGAATCCTTGTGGGCCAGGGCGCTTTTAATCGCCAGCATGATGCGCGCCAGTTCCCCGCTGGAGGCAATCAGGCGGAGAGGCTTGGAGGGTTCCCCGGGATTGGGGCCAAACAGGAATTCCACCGTTTCCATTCCCTGTGAGCCCGGTTCCTGAAGGGGGGAGAGGCTCACTTCAAAGACGGCCTGGCGGAATCCCAGCTCCCGGGAGTGCCTGACGATGGAGGCCGCCAGCCTGGGAGCGGAGTCCTGGCGCGCTTTGGTCAGGGCCTGCCCGGCGGCGTCCATCTGCTTGCGCAAAACGGCGATGGAGGCCCTCAGCTCTTCCAGGCGTTCCGTGCGGTGTTCCATGCGGTCCAGGCGGCCGGCCGCCTCCTCCCTCCGGGAGCAGACGTCCTCAAAGGAAGGGCCGTATTTCATTTTCAGTGATTCCAGCAGGTTGATGCGTTCCTCCAGCTGGAAAAGCTCCCGGGGGTCGCAGTCCAGTTCGGCGGAATAATCCGCCAGGCGTCCCTCGATTTCCTTGAGTTCCAAATTCACTTCCGCCAGCGGGGCCAGCCACGCGGCGGTGGAAGCGTCCATGCGTTCCAGCTCATGGGCCGCCCGTGTCAGTTCCCTTAATTGGGTCCCCAGGCCGGGCACATCCGTTTCCTCCAGCATGGAAAGCATTTTGGAGACCTGTTCCCGGAGCCGGGTGCCGTTGCGGGCGCGCTGCCAGCGCTCTTCCAGCGTGAGCACTTCCTCCGGAGTGAAGGCGGCGGAATCTATTTCATCCACCTGGTGGCGCAGCAGTTCTATTTCCCGCGCGGTGGCCGCTTCCGCATGTTCCAGGTCATCGTAGGCCCGGCGCGCATCCTGCCATTGCCTCCAGGCGTCCGAATAGGCGTGCATCAGGGGGGCGTGCTCTCCAAAGGCGTCCAGCAGGGAAAGCTGCCTTTCCTGGGAGACCAGGGAGCGGTGGTCGCTGGGGCCGTGCATGTCCACCAAGCAGGCCCCCGCTTCCCGCAGCAGGTTCAGAGTACACGGGCTGTCGTTCAGAAACTGGCGGTTGGCCGTGGAGGAAATGAGGCGCTTGATGATCAGGTTGCCGTCTTCGCAGGGCGGGACGCCATGCTCGTTCAGAATGGCGTGCACAGGGGAGGATTCCGGCAGATGGAACACAGCTTCCACGCTGCATTGCTGTTCCCCGGAGCGGATAAGCGTTTTGTCCGCCCGCTCTCCCAGCGCCAGGCGTATGGCTCCAATGATGACGGATTTCCCCGCCCCCGTTTCCCCCGTGATGCAGATGAATCCGGAACTGGGTTCCCAGAGCAGCTGGTCCACGAGGGCCAGGTTTTTAATTTTCAGCAATGTAAGCATTCGGGCTTTGGATTTTGAATGCATTATGGCATCATTTGCTCTAAACGCAATCATGACCTCTGTGATGAACATTCTCTTTTTGGGCACAGGAACGTCCACCGGAGTGCCGCAGATAGGCTGCTCCTGCGCGGTCTGCACGTCTCCGGACCCCAGAAACAGGCGGTTGCGTTCTTCTGTTTATGTGGAGGCCGCGGGCGCCCGCCTCCTGCTGGATTCCTCCCCGGATTTGCGGCAGCAGGCCCTGCGGGAACATATCACGGACGTGGACGCCGTCCTTTATACGCATGCCCATGTGGATCACGTGGGAGGTTTTGATGATTTGCGCGCCTTCTGCTGGCGCCGGTCCGGCGGCCTGCCCATGTATGCTTCCCCCATGACGGTGGACGCTCTGCGGACCATGTACGGCTGGGCGTTCGTTCCCAAACCGGGGCGGAGCGGCTACGTCAGGCCGGAGCCTCATGAGGTGACGGCTCCGTTCCGTGTGGGTAACGTGCTGGCGACGCCCCTTCCGGTGCTCCATGCCGGGGTGGAGACATATGCCTATCTCCTGGAGGCGGAAGGCCGGAGCCTGGTTTACATGCCGGATGTGAAAAGCATCCCGGAACCGTCCCTGGAGAGGATGAAAGGAGTGGATCTGCTGATTATTGACGGGCTGCGTTATCATCTGCATCCCACGCACATGTGCCTGGAGGAAACGTTGGCTGCCATTGCCGCCGTCCGGCCTCGCCGCGCCGTGCTGACCCACCTGTCCCATGATATGGATTACGGGATTCTTTCCGGCAAGCTGCCGGAGAACGTCATGCCCGCGTACGACGGGCTGAGGCTGTCCCTGCCGTAATGCTCACGCTGCATGTTCATCAGGCCATGACTATTCCAGACAATTCTGACCGCCCCGGAGCGCGGATACCGTCCGAAACCAGAAACGTATTCGGCTTTTCCGTAGCCGTCAGTTCCGTGGAAGAGATGTCCGCCGCGCTGGCGGAACGCGCGCTGGAGGCGGAAGCTCCGTTTCTGGTGGCCGCGGCGGACGTCCATGTGGTGACCCGCGGCGTGCATGACCGGGACTACGGGAACATGCTGGAACGGATGGATGTGATTTGCCCGGACGGTATGCCGGTGGTGTGGAAGCTGAACAGGGGCCTTTCCCCCGGGGAAAGGGAAGCCTGCCGCGTGAGCGGGCCGGATCTGATGGAAGCGCTGGTGCGTTTGAATGTGCAGTATCCGGGCTTGCGCCATTTTTTGCTGGGCGGGGATGAAAAGCTGCTGAAAGCCCTGTCTGGGGCATTAAAGGAAAAATACCCCGGTTTTCAACTGGCCGGCGCTTATTCCCCTCCGTTCCGGCCTTGGACGGAAGAAGATCTGGCACACATGCGGAAGGCGGTCGCTTCAAGCGGGGCCAATGTGGTATGGGTGGGGCTGGGCTGCCCGAAACAGGAACGGTGGATGGCGGAGCAGAGGGAGTTGCTGCCCCCCGCGGTTTATGTGGGCGTAGGGGCGGCGTTCGCTTTTCATGCCGGTACGGTGAAACGGGCCCCGCGGTGGATGCAGAAGAACGGCCTGGAATGGCTGTACCGCATTTACCGGGAGCCGGGAAGGCTCCTCAGGCGGTACGTGAAGCACAACAGCCTGTTCGTGTGGTATGTGCTGACGGGCAGATGAAGCCGTTTTTCCGGCGCGCGTCCCGGAGCTGCGCCGCAGGGTATTTTATCCTTGTGCCGTTTTCGTGCGGTTTTATCATGATTCCGTCTGAATCTGAACGGCAACGGAGGGAGCCTTCCCTTTTTCGTCTTTAACCCTGTTTTTCTTATGTTCTTTCGCCGTATTCCCCGGAAAAGCTGGTATGAAAAAGCTGTGGAACGCGTTTTCAGGGACAGGAAGCCGTGCATGGAAAAGCTGCTTTCCTTCGGTTGCGTTCGGGTGGAAAACGGTTTTCTGCACAGGGCGGCAT
This sequence comes from Akkermansia muciniphila, assembly GCF_030848305.1. Lineage (NCBI taxonomy): Bacteria > Pseudomonadati > Verrucomicrobiota > Verrucomicrobiia > Verrucomicrobiales > Akkermansiaceae > Akkermansia > Akkermansia muciniphila. Next base: position 1,049,177 of record NZ_CP114598.1, read on the forward strand.
TGCTGAACGGGCAGCTTTGCATGGAATTGGAAATACACGCGGACGGTTCCGTTCATGCAACGGTGCATGAGGAGGACGGGAAAAATATCCGGCATGCCGCCCCGGCAACGGAGGACAGGTTGCGGACAGGAACGCTCCGCAGGGAATATGAAGAAGAATTGTGGCATGTGGCGGAATGCTGCTTTGAACCTGATTTTTTCAAGGCGGCTCCTGCCCGGAGTCTCATCGCGCACATCCGGAAAGCTTACGGGGAGGAACTGGAATTCCTGTGGAGGAAGTTTCCGGGGAACGCAGTAGTGCGCCGGAAGGATACGGAGAAATGGTACGCCGCTTTTCTGGCTGTGCCGCGGTTGAAGCTGGGGGGAAGTTCACGGGAACGGGTTGAGGTGTTGAACCTGCGGGTTTGTCCCGGTGAATCCGGGGGGCTTGTGGATCATCGCAGCCGTTTTCCGGCCTACCATATGAATAAGAAAAACTGGGTGAGCTTTTGCCTGGATGGAACTGTTCCCTTTGAGGAACTGGCTGCGCGCCTGGAAACCAGCCGGAGGCTTGCCGGAAAGTAAGTTCCTCCGGGGCGGGATGCCGGGAGGAACCGCTTTCCCCCTTCTGGCCGGATGGCCGGGAAGGGGGTCTTGACCCGGAAAGAGAAGGAGCCTACAGTAAAGGCATGAACATAGAGGAAAAAGCTCTGTCCACCTTCCGCACGGCGCCCTGGCGCCACAACTGCGCCCAGGCTGTCTGCGCGGCTCTGGGCAGGGAGGATTTGCTGGAAACCGTCTCCGCTTGCGGTACCGGAAAGGCTCCGGACGGCCTGTGCGGCGCGCTTTACGGGGCGCTGCTCTGTACGCCCGTGGAATCCAGGGAGGAGCTGAGGCGGCGGTTTGTGGAAAAGCTGGGTTATTCCTATTGCAGGGAATTGAAAAAAGAGGGGGCCGTGCCATGCCGGGATTGCGTTGCCGCTGCGGCGGTTCTGGCTTTTAACTTGAGGGAGTGAACGCAGAATGACACTGCCGGATTCATGGTTTTTCATGAAAAAAGAGTCTATTGGAATGAAACCAAATAGAATAACATCATGAAAAAATTGATCTATATGATAGCGGCAGCGGCCGTTGCGATTCCGGTGGTAGCCCTGGCCCAGGGAGCCTGCGGCAGCGGCTCCTGCTCCAAGGGAGACAAGGATATGGCTGAAGCCAAAGAGCACATGAAAGAAGGCGCCAAGGCCGCCAAAGACGCCGCCTCCGAAAAAATGAAGGAAGGCAAGCAGGCTGCCAAGGACGCTTACGAGAAGGGCAAGGAAGCCGCCAGGGATGCTTATCAGGACACCCGGGACGCCGTTGACCATGCGGCGGACAGGGCTGCCGATAAGGCCGAGGCCGTAGGTGACGCCGTGAAAAACGGTTAATTCAAATGATCGACAATAAAAATATTTGCTTATTATGTGCGAATCCAAAGATCATATGAATAAAGGCTGCGGATGTGCGAACAATGCCGCTTCCGGAAAAATGGAGGAAGGCAAGCACAAGATGAAGGAGGCCTGCGAAAAAGGCAAGGAAGCCGTCAAGGACATGGCTGAGAGCGTGCGCGACAAGGCCAAATCCATGATGGACAAGGATAAGAATTCTTAGTCCCGGCGGCGGTTGAAGCAAGCCGTTTCCCATTCCTCCTCCCGTATGCGGGAATGGTCTCCCCTTGTCCGGATTTCCGGGCGAGGGGATTTTTTATGCAGGCCGGTCTTCCGGGGGAGGGCTGTCCTGTTCCACGGTTTGGAGGGCATGCAGGCTGATTTTATGCCTTTTGCATAATTCCGCCACCCGGCCGCGTTCCAGCAAAATAGTCTTGCCCGCTTCCAGGGCGATCTGCCTGACGCCGCATTCCGCGCACGTTTCAATGGTGACGGGGCCGACGGTGGGGATGTCAAAACGCATGTCGTGCCCCAGACGGGCCACTTTGGCCAGCGTGGCCGGTTTGCCGTTGCCCAGTTTCCCGCCGCGCCGTATGCAGTTGTTGGTGCCTTCAATCGCTTCCACGGCGATGACGGTGCCGCCGTGCACGATAACGGACTGCCCGATGTGGAGGCGGCTGATTTCCTTGGCCACCTGCATGCCGAAGCGGGCATCCTCCCATTGTTCAGGCGTGGGAAGCGGTCCGGCGATATGCCCCGGCTGCGGCATGTGCTCCTCCATGTAGGTGGAGGCCGGGAGGATGGTGAACCCTTCCTTTTCCGCTTCCGTGATGACGGCCCCAAGCAGGGAGTCCGCATTCTTTTCCGGCATGCGCATCAATACGGAAAGGGCGCGGAGATCCGGGCGGAGGGAGAGAATGTTCTTCGGATTGATGCCGCCGGCCATGATGACGTTCCTGACGCCGTGCTTTTTCAGGAAGGAAAACGGCTTGCTTATCTGGCCCACGCTGAATTCCTGGTAAGCGTCGCACAGGGGGATGACGGCGGGGTTGGTTTCCCCCTTGAACCCTACGGCCACGATACGCAATTCCGGCGTCCGGCGGCGTGCGCCCCGGACAATATATTCCGGATAAACGCCGTCTCCGGCTACCAGGCCTAATACGGGCGGGTCTGTTGTCATGCGGCGTGAAGCTGGGGGAACGGTGCTGGTTACAGGTATTCCGGGCGCTGGAGCAATTCCGCCACGCGCTTGAGCAGGCGTCCGATGTCCGCTCCGTCCACCACGCGGTGGTCTCCCGTAGCCACGATGTTGGCCTTGGAGATGGGAATGAACGCCTCCACTTCGTCACTCCAGACCGGGGTTTTGGTGACGGCTCCCACCCCCAGGATAATGGATTCGCTGGGCATGGGCATGGGCGCGGCAAAAGTGAGGCCGAAGCCGCCGAAGTTGGTGACCGTGGCGATGCCCCCCGTGCTGTCTTCCGGCGCCAGCCTGCGGCGGCGCGCCTGGGCAATCAGCCTGTTATAGTCTTCCAGCAGTTCTTCCATCGTCCGTTCGTTCACGCGGCGCAGCACGGGAACCATGACGCCGTCCGCCACCTGGGCGGCGATGCCGATGTCAATCGTTTTGGGAGAAAGAATGTTTTCCCCCACCAGGTAGCCGGCGCATTCCGGGCTTTCCGCCAGGGCCAGGGCCAGGGCGCGGGCAAAGTACAGGGTGATGCCGGGCCGCAGCGGGGAATTTTGCCTGTGCTTGATGAGAGGATCCATGAATACGGGGCGCCCGGCGGAGGCCAGGGGACGCGTCCAGCTGCGGCGCATGGCGTCCGCCACGGCCAGCCGCATGGATGAGGCCTTGCGGTTCGGCCATTGGCTGACATATTCCAGGAATTCCTCCAGGTCGTCAATGGTGACGCGCCCGCCCGCCCCGGAACCGGAGATGAAAGCGATGTCGGAGGCTCTCATGCCCAATTCATCCATGCGCGCCTTCATCCGGGGGGACATGTAATGCGCGCCCTTCATGCCGGCGGGTACGGGAAGGCCGCGCACGCTGGGCTGGACTTTCAGGTCCGTGCCGTTTTCCTGGTAGGATTCCCCCGTCACTCCGAAATGGACGCCCGCGGGTTGTTCCTCCCGGGGAGGGGCGGAGGGCGCGGCCTGGGGAACGGATTCCGGACTGGCTGGAAGGGACGGCTGGGTGGAGTCTCCGGCCGGAGTCGCTCCGGAACGCTCAATTTCCTCTTCCGTGGCCTCAATCATGGCCATGCAGGCGCCGACCACGACGGATTCCCCTTCCTTGATGAACACATCGCTCAGGATGCCGCCGCACATGGTGGTGACCCCCATGGTGGCCTTGTTGGTTTCTACCTCAAAGATTTCCTGGTCGGCTTCTACGGTATCGCCCTGGGCCGCCAGCAGGCGCAGCACGGTGGCTTCCGCAATGGAATCCCCGAGCTGGGGCATCAGAATGGGTACTTTAGGCATGATGGAAACTGGGTTGAATCAAATGGATAAAAGATGGCGGATGGAGGCGGCGATGGATTCCAGCGTGGGGCGGTGCGCCTTCCAGAGGTTGGGGTGCTGGGGGATGGGGGTATCCCGCGCGTTGAGCCTCTGGGGCGGAGCGTCCAGCAGGTGGAAGCCTTCCGCGACAATGCGCGAAACAACCTCCGCCGTGACGCCGCCCCACGGAAAGTCTTCCCCGACGACCAGGACGCGGCCGGTGCGCGCTACGGAGGCGATGACGGTATCCATGTCCAGCGGGCGCACCGTCCGGAGATCCACGACCTCCACTTCATAGCCGCTTTCCTTTTCAAGCAGGTCTGCCGCGCGCACGGCTTCCGGCACCATGGCGCTGTACGCCACCACGGTGGCGTGCTTCCCCGTGCGGGCGATCCTGGCCATGCCGAACGGGATGGCCGGGGCTTCCCGGTAGTTGTCCTCCGCCTTCAGCCAGCGGTACAGGAATTTGTGTTCCAGAAAAATGACGGGGTCCGGAATTTCCACGGCCTGGCGCAGCATCCAGTAGGCATCCGCTACCGTGGCCGGAGTCATGACGTGCAGGCCCGGATAATGGGCGAACAAAGCCTCCAGGCTCTGGCTGTGGAAAGGGCCGGTGCCGGGGGTTCCCCCGCAGGGCAGGCGCACCGTAATGTTGGCGGGAACGCCCGTGCGGTAGTAATGGGTGGCCGCCATGTTGACAATCTGGTTGAAAGCGATCGTGCTGAAATCGGCAAACTGTATTTCCATAATGGGCTTCTTGCCCATGACGGCGGCCCCGGTCACCATGCCGGCCATGGCGTCCTCACTGATGGGGGAGTCAATGACCCGGTCCGGGAACAGCTCCTTGAGGCCCTTGGTCGCTTTGAAAGCGCCGCCGAAAACGCCTATGTCCTGCCCGTACAGAAAGACGTCCCTGTCTTCCGTAAGCAGGTCTTTCTGGGCGTCGTGGATGGCATCAATGTATGTTACGCTCATGGGAATCTTCCGTTTGCTGGCTTAATAAGGTCTCCATACCGTGGCGTTCCAGTCTTCCCGGAAGGGGTCCGGCTCCGGTTCCCGCTGCGCGGTGGCTACGGCCAGCTGGACTTCGTCGGCATACTGTTTTTTCAGAGCCGCCGTTTCTTCCGGCGTGAGCCAGCCGGCTGCCAGCAGCTGCCGTTCCGCGACCGCCACGGGGTCTTTTTTTTCATATTCCTCTTTCAGCTCCCTGGGGATGTAGGAGGCGTCGTCATGCTCCCCGTGCCCGCACATGCGGAGGGTCTTGGCAAGCACCCACTGGGGCCCCCGGCCTTCCCTCGCGTTCTTGACGGCGGCCCGGAAGGTTTCCAGCGTGGCCATGAAGTCCGTGCCGTCCGTTTCATGCACGGTGAATCCGTAGCCGCGGCCCCTGTCCGCCAGGGAGGCTTCTCCGAATTCCCTGATATTGGGAGTAGAGTAGGCAAATTGATTATTGGTCACCACGAGCACCAGCGGCAGCCGCTCCACCTTCGCCATATTGGCGGCTTCATGGAAAGCTCCTGTGGACGTGGTGCCGTCTCCGCAGAAAGCCACTCCCACGGGGCCGGGCAGTTTGCCGTCCAGGCGCTTGGCGAAAAGGCAGCCGATGACGAAAGCCACCGTGCTGCCCAGATGGCTGATGGGAGCCATATAGCCTTCCGCGGGCAGGCCCCGGTGGACATTGCCGTCCCGCCCTTTCATGCATCCCAGGGCGGAACCCAGGTAGGCGCGCGCCGCTTCAATAATCGGTTCCCCCCAGGCGACGCGTGCCGCCTGTTCCCGGATGAACGGGGCGATGACATCGTAGCCGGCAGTCAGAAAGACGCCTCCGCACGCGGCAATCGCTTCATGCCCGCGGCCCAGATAAACGCCCCCCGTAATTTTGCCCGCTTTGTAAAGGCTGGAAATTTTGGTGTCGAAGGCCCGCGCCAGCAACATGGCCTTGAAAGCCCTGACGGCATTTTCCTTTAAGTCCGGTTGTGTAGTGTCGCAATGTGCCACCCCATTATTCTATATGCTGCATAAGGAAATGCAATGCCATTTCATGAAACTGCCTGAGACTTTATGTCCGCGGGAGCGGGGCCGCGCCGCAGGGCGGTCCCGGGCCGCCGGAAGCGCTTTTGCGTCTTCTGTTCCCGCCGCGGAAAACTTTTCGCGAACGCCGCCGGAACAGGGGGGCGGAGCGCGCTTATTTTCCCCATGGCAGGGGCCGTGAAAGGCTCCTGCCGCCTTGTTGCGGCAGGAGTTCCCGCATGCCGTGCATGAGGGGCATTGACGATGCGTATTTCGAATCCGCTGTTCACGCTGCGGTTTGACAGGAAAAGTCTTAGAAAATATCCCGCTTATCCCAAAATATGTCCTCAGTGAAACGGCAGGCGCGCGTTACCCCCGGAGAACAGCGGCGGCCAGTATCCGAAGGATCATGAGAGACAAATGCAATTTTTTTATTATCAATACATTTCTCATTCACACAGAACACGCGTTTTCCATGACGGCACAAAAAATGCATATCCTACTAAAATAATAGGATTGACAGCGGATTCGAAATCCGCTATTTAGCGGGCCTTCCAATATTAATGATTCTTTTTAAAAGATATGAGACTTATTCTTCCATTGCCGTTGCGCCGCTTCCTGCTGGGTCGTCTTCTGTTTTCCGTAACGCTGGCGACTGCCGCTTCCGGGGCGGAATTCGTGGTGGACGCCGCCCAGGCAACCAACCCGGGGCAGCATGTGTATAACACGCTTCAGGAACTGGCTGCTTCCGGAACGCTGTCTTCCGGGGATACCGTCATTCTGCACAATGACGATTCCTCGCTGACTGGCGGTCTGACGGTAGCCGTTAATTTCCGGTCCAATGATCCGGATACTTTCCGCACCATCGATTTGGCAAAATTGGGGGGAGGGGACTGTTTATATAGATTCAACTTCAATCCCTTTAGGCCCGACTCTTCTGGAGATCCCGATATGTCAGGAGTTCTTGACGTGAACGGAGTTGGCACTTTAATGCTGGATTCTATCATTCTGAGTAATGGTCGTGGCCTACAGATGGATGAGTACGCCCTTGCTACAAAAATAATAGGCGATATTCAATTTAAGAATTCTTCTGGGAGAGCCGCCATCTATGCCGAAAATGTCGTTTACGACGTCAATGCCAGCCTCAGAAGAGCTATCTCCCTGACATTGGAAGATAACACAGTTTTCTCCAATAATGATCGTGCTATAAAGATTTGTGATACAAGAATCGCAATAGGAGATAACGCCATATTCTCCGGTAATAGGGACGATACTGAAAAAGATGGCGGAGGTGCGATTTGGTGCAGAAATGGAGGTATCATCATAGGGGATAACGCCCTCTTCTCCGGCAATTATGTTGACATGGATTCACGAAACTCCTGGGGTGGAGTATTTTTAGATGACATGGGCGGAAGTACAATAACTGTAGGGGAGAATGCCCTTTTTATCGGCAACTATGTTTCTTCTAACTCCGACTGTGCTACTGGTGGTGTGATGTGGGTCAGGAAGTATGGATTGTACGACAATGTTAAAGATACTGGGGCGATATCCATGGGAGCCAATGCTACATTCATCAATAATTATGCATTCAGTGATTCCGGCAATGCTCTTGGGGGTGTCATTTACTCTGACGCGGATATCTCTTTCAGCGACGGGGCAACTTTCATCAACAACTATGCCAAGACCTCAGGAGGAGCCATAGAATTAGGAGGGAAACTCGACCTTTTCGCCCTGACGAAGGACGTGCTTTTCAGCGGCAACATGACCGGGGGTGTTTTCACCCGCCATGACGACGGCAGCTTCTCCGTGAAAAACGGCATCGCCAATGCTATTTCCATGTCCGATTACTTGACTATTTCAGAACAGGTTGCTCCTGTGCCTACGCTGACATTTGCCGCGGAAGAGGGGCGTGAAATCCGCTTCAACGACCCGATTACCAGCCGGAATGAACACTCCGACCGTCCACTTACTCTCACGCTCAACCGTTACACGGATGAGGAAGGGAAGGTTCACGACACAAACGGAACCATCATCTTCAGCGGCGAACTCTACCAGGGGGATGAAGCCCACCTCGCCGCCAGCCGGTACAACAACTTCGTGGCCGACACCACCCTCTATGGCGGCTCCCTCCTGCTGAGCGGCAACGCCGTCTTCGGCAGGAATATCGAGGACATCATTAACGACCAAGGCTCCTCCCTGACGGTACGGCAGGGCACGCTGGAAATCACCGGAGGAAGCACGGCCAACGCCACCTCCTTCTCCCTCTCCGGCAGGGACGCCGTGCTGCGCCCCGGAGACAGCGCCTTCATCAACGCCAACACCGCCGACTTCTCCCGCGGCTTCACCTTCGACATGCGCCACCAGCTCCAGGCCGGGCCGGACTTCGGCCCGGGCCTGACGCTCTCCGCGGCTCAATCCTTCACGGCCGGAGGCCTTATCGGCGTGGCGGACACGGGCTCCAACGCCCCGTACTTCTACGCGGACCGCTCCTGGAAACAGGACCGCGTCTTCCACGTGCTGACAGACGCGGAACACACCCTTCAGGGAAACTTTGACGGGGTCGTCTCCCAGGCCACGGGAACGGACCGGGTGGACTCCCCCTACTCCTACACGGGAACCTGGAGCCACCGGTGGACGGACGCCGACGGAGACGGCTATGCCGAACAGCTCCAGCTGGTCTGGAAGGCGGACGGAACCCCCATCAGCAGCATTGACCCGGAACTGGCCGGTGAGCTGGCCTTCAACTCCCTCTGGAGCTCGGCCTCCAACGCGGCGGCCCTGGGCGGCAATGTCCTTTCCCGCCTGAACGCCTTCCGCCTGGCCGACAAGCATGCGCACGACCTCTGGGGCATGGGCCTGGGAGACTTCGCCCGGCAGCGCAGCCGGGGAGGCGTGGACGGCTACGACTACAACGGAGGCGGCTACTCCGTGGGGGCGGACAGCGGGTTCGGCCATGACAACGGCATCTGGGGGATCGCCTTCGGCCAGCTCTACGGGCATGCCAAAAGCCGGGACTTCCAGGGCCGGAACACGCAGGACACCCGGATGGGCTCCCTGTACTGGGGCCGTCTGCTGGAAGAAAGCAGCAGGCGCGCCCGCTGGACCTTCAAGGGAAGCCTCACGTGGGCGGAGACGCACAACAAAATGAACAGCCGCCTGGGCGGAGCTCCGGCATCCACAGCCAAATGGAACAACGAAACGTGGCTGGCGCAGGCGGAAGTGTCCCGGACGGCGGACTATGCCGGAGGGTGGAGGCTGACGCCCTTCCTGAGGGTGGAATTCACGCACGGCACGCAGGACGCCTTCCGGGAACAGGGAGGGTACGGCCGTGATTTCGGAGGGGCGACGCTGAAGCGCCTGTCCATTCCCGTGGGGCTGGAAATAGGCAGGACGGACGAATGGAAGGGAAGGCCGTGGGCGCAGGCCCTGCGCGTGTCCTACGTGGGAGACGTCCTGCAGGACGCGCCGGAAGGAACGGTGTACAGCCCGTACAGCGACATGAGCTGGAGGGGGAGGGCGGTGAGCCCGGAACGGCACGGCCTGCGCGCGGAGTACAACACGTCCCTGCAGTGCAATGAGCGCTGGAGCGTGTACGGAGGCTACAGCCTGGAAGCGAGAGGAAACTCCCTGTACCACCGCGTCAATGCCGGCGTGGCCAGGAGTTTCTAGAAGGCTCTTCGAGGAACTCAACTATAAACATCATCCTATTATTTCAGCATGAATATACGCAAAAAAGTGATATTTGCCGTCATGGCGCTGGCCATTCCTTCATCATGGGCGGATATTCCGGAATCCTCCGTACCCGCCGCGGCCGTCTCCGCCGTTAAAGGCGCTTGGCCCAGGGCCGGCTTCATTGAATGGGACGCCAGCGGGTCAGGAAAACTTTATGAAGCCGAGTTCAAAATTAACGGTTTTGAATTTGACGTCAAAGTGACTCCTGAAGGAAAGATCATCCGGGTGAAGGAAGAGATAGCGGTATCTTCCCTTCCTGAGCCGGTTCGCGCGGCCGCTTTGAAGCCGTACCCCGGCGGCAGAATCAGAGAGGCGGACAAAGTGACGGAAGGAGAACTCATCCGTTACAAGGTGGAGGTAGTGGACAATCTGGACGATTACGATGTTCTGCTGACTCCGGACGGCACGATCCTTTACGTTGACCATTAAACGGCTCTGCCCATAGGGGAACTCCGTGTCCTGCCGGGTGAATGCCGGCGTGGCCCGGAGCTTCCGGGAACAATTCTTCAGTAATACCTGAAGTCATCAAGGAAGTAAGGAGGGGGCGTTTTCCGCGCAGGCCGCGGGAGGCGCCCCCTCTGATTGACGGGCGATCGTCGGCACGATGACGATGTTTTGCCGGCACCGGATGGCGTTTGTTTTTTCCATTTCCCCTGTGCGCGGCGCGGCATGCGCCCAGGTGGAGGCTGTGGGCCGGCGGCCGGGCCAGGCAGCCCGGACAGGTTTCCAGAGGATGATTTTTCCTCCGCAGCGCGGCGCGGAATTATTCCCTGCCGCGGGCGTTCAGGAAAATGAACACGTAATACAGCAGCATGGCCAGGGAGGAAAGCGCGCCTACCACGTAAGTCATGGCGGCCCAGAACAGGGCGCTTTTGGCCTTTCCATGGTCGAAATAATTCATCAGGCGGGAGCGGTCCAGCCATTTCAAAGCCCTGGCGGAGGCGTCAAATTCCACGGGAAGCGTGATGAACGCGAAGACCGTGGTCACGGCAAACAGACCGATGCCCAGCCCCAGCACCCACGGAGAGCCGCCCATGGCCAGCAGCACAATGCCGATCATCAGCACCATGCCCACCAGGTTGGAGGAGAGCTGGACGATGGGAACCAGCGCGGACCGCAGGCCCAGCCAGTGGTAAGCCTGGGCGTGCTGCACGGCATGCCCCACTTCATGGGCGGCGACGGCCGCGGCGGCGATGCTGTTGGAATTGTAAACGGACTCGCTCAGGTTGACGGTTTTATTTGCCGGATTGTAATGGTCCGTCAGATGGCCGGGCGTGGAAATCACTTTCACGTCCGTAATATGGTTGTCCTTCAGCATCTGCTCCGCCACCTCCCGCCCTGTGACGGGAATGGGAATCTGGGAATATTCGCTGAAGCGGCTCTTCATGCGCGCGCTGACCAGCCAGCTCAGAAGCATGGAACCCAGCAGAATCAGCCAGTAAATGGTATAGGAATGCGTTGGCGCGGTTTCCGCCGTCTGCACCGTATAGGAAAGGAGATCGATATTGAATAGCTCAATCATTGCAAATTTGACCTTATATCACTAGGCTTTGTTGAATCCAGAGGGCGCCGTGTCAGCCTCCGGGGGAGTCCCCGGCTTCTGTCATACGGAATAATGGCATTTATTAAGAAACGGGAATCCTTTTGCGGATGTTTCGCGACAGGTGGGCCATCCATGAAATGAATCCGGGCATGGCGGGGTTTCTTGTCGCCAAAAAGCGGATGGTGGAGTTGAATGGCGGCATGCAACAGGGTATTGTTTATTTGCTTGGAGCGGGTCCCGGCGACCCCGGGCTGATCACCGTCCGCGGGCGGGAACTGCTGGGAATGGCGGAAGTGCTGGTATATGATGCGCTGAGTTCGGCGGAAATGCTGAACTGGGCCCCTGCTGCATGCGAAAGGATTTTTGTGGGGAAGCGGGCTTCCCGCCACGCCCTGCCGCAGGAGGAAATCAACGCCCTGCTGGTCAGGCTGGGCCGTGCCGGGAAAAAAGTGGTGCGCCTGAAGGGGGGCGACCCCTACGTCTTCGGGCGCGGGGGGGAGGAGGCGGACGCCCTGCATGAAGCGGGCATCCCGTTTGAAGTGATTCCGGGCGTTACTTCCGCCATTGCGGGGCCGGCCTACGCGGGCATTCCGGTGACGCACCGCAGGTATTGCACGCAGTTCACCGTATTCACAGGGCATGAAGACGTGAACAAGAAGGCGTCTTCCCTGGACCTGAAGGGAATAGCGGGAGCGCAGGGCACGAAAATCATGCTGATGGGAATGCAGAAACTGGCGGATGTGTGCGAAGCCCTGATCGGGTACGGGCAGGAGCCGTCTGCGCCTGCCGCCGCCGTCCAGTGGGCCACCACGGGCGTTCAGCGTACGGTTACGGGCACTGTGAAAACACTGCCCGCCAGGGTGCAAAAGGCCGGTTTGAGCGCTCCCGCAGTAGTGGTCATCGGGGATGTGGTGAAAGAACGCGAGTCCCTGAACTGGTTTGAACAGCTGCCTCTGTTCGGCAAGCGCATCGTGGTGACGCGCACCCGCGCCCAGGCAGGGGAATTGAGCGCGCGCCTGCGCCGTCTGGGGGCGGAAGTGCTGGAGATGCCTGTCATACGCATTGCCCCGCCCTCCAACAGGAGGGAATTTGCGGAAAGCGTGGTGCACGCCCACACGTATGACTGGCTGGTGTTTTCCAGCCCCAACGGGGTGGAGCGCTTCTTCCAGGCGTTTTTTGCCGTGTACAGGGACATCCGGAGCATTGGCGGAGCCAGGATTGCGGCCATCGGGCCGGGGACGGAGGCGAAGCTCCGGGAATACGGGCTGGCCGTGGATATCATGCCTAAGAAGTTTGTGGCGGAAGGCCTCGTTAAAGCGTTCAGGGACGCGCGCGAAGAAATCGGAAGCATTGAGCACAGCACTTTCCTGTGGGTGCGCGGAGAAGAAGCCCGCCGCGTGATTTATGACGGGTTGAATGCTCTGGGCGCCATCGTGGATGAATGCATCGCCTACAAGACGGAGGCGGAAACGGAGGATGCGGCGGGAGCCCAGGAGGCTTTCCGCGAACATGGGGCGGACATTGTGACGTTCACCAGTTCCTCCACGGCGGAGAACTTCTTCAAGCTGGGGCTTCCGTGGCCGGAGGGCTGCCGGGCCGCCAGCATCGGCCCGGTAACCACGGCAACCCTCAAGGAACTGGGGCATGCCCCTTCAATTACGGCGAAAACACACGATATCAACGGTCTGGTGGAAGCCATCGTCAAGGCCGCCGGCAAATAGGGAAAACGGCGCGGCCGGCGTGAAATGCCGGGCCGGGCAGATGGAAGACACGAGGCGCGGGGAGGCCGTCTAAAAGCCGTTGACGGCTTCCCAGCCGATGACCTTCCCGTTTTCAAACAGGACATTGCAGGAAACGGGCGGACGGCTGCCCAGGGGCATCGTGACGCCTATCCCGGCGCCTGTGCCGGAATCCCAACCCCGGAATCCTCCTCCGCCCAAACCCACGGACCAGCCCGTGCCGTTCTGCGTGTAAATCCACCGTTCCGTGTTTTTCCCGTTCATGCTGCCCGCCATTTTCTGTTCGGGTTCTCCCCATGCCAGCAGAACCGCCGTGGGGGACATTCCTTTTGCCAGCTCCCCGCGCGCCACTTTGGCCTGATGCTCCTTCGGGAGCTGCTCGTAAGCCGGCATATTCTCCGCAATGCGGTCGGACGGCGTGGGGGTGCAGGCTGCCAGCAGCACGAGGCAGGAGGGAAGAAGAACGAAAGAAAGGCCAGTTTTCATCATCCCGTAAATAGCACGGCGGCGGATGCCTGACAAGATGGCGGAGCGGCTTCCCGGGAAAATGGAGATGAAAGGATCCGTTATTTTGACATAAAAGCGCGCTTTTCCCGTAAGTACATAATTGGTTATTGACAAGCATGGGGGGTAGGGGAGTAGGAATTCACCTCCAACTGCAACGCCCCCTTTCCCGAAGCGGGCGCCGCCTTTATTGTTCAGCACTTTTTCCGAGCCGCCGATATGTCCAAAACGTTAATTATAGCAGAAAAGCCGAGCGTCGCCACTGATTTGGCGAGAGTGCTGGGCAAAGAGCTTGGAAAATTCACCCGGGACAAGTCCGGGGCATTTTACCAGAATGACCGGGCCATCATCACCTCTGCCGTGGGGCATCTGCTGGAACAGAAAAAACCCATGACGGAAGAGGGAAAATCCCTGCCGTGGAAATTCGACTATCTGCCCGTCATCCCCCGGAAGTTTGAACTGGAACCCATCAAGCAGTCGGAAGACCGTTTGAAAAAGGTTCTTCAGCTTGCCAGAAGCAAGGAAGTCACGGAAATTGTCAACGCATGCGACGCCGGGCGTGAAGGGGAACTGATTTTTCACAATCTGGTGCGTTACGGAAAATGGACCAAGCCTACGCGGCGCCTGTGGATGCAGTCCATGACGGATGAGGCCATTCTCAACGCATGGCACGGCATGCGCAGCGAAGCTGACATGAAGCCCCTGACGAATGCCGCCGTGTGCCGTTCCGAATCAGACTGGCTGGTAGGGCTGAACAGCACCCGCGCCCTGACTATCCTGCAATCCCGCGGCGGCTTCAACGTCACCCCCGCCGGGCGCGTGCAGACGCCCACGCTGGCTATTCTGACGCAGAGGGAATTGGAAATCCAGGCGTTTGAGCCGGTTCCTTATTCGGAAGTATGGGCTGAATTTGACGTGCAGTCCGGCTCTTACTCCGGCCGCTGGATTGACCGTGACTGGAAGAAAAACGATCATCCCCATTCCCGCGCGGAACGCATCTGGGATCCGGAACAGGCAGCCGTTATCCGCGACCGCTGCCGCGGCAAGTCCGGCACGGTGACGGAAGAAAAAAAACCGGTCACGACGATTGCTCCGCTGTTGTATGACCTGACTTCCCTTCAGCGGGAAGCCGCCAACCGCTACGGCTTTTCCGCCAAGCGCACGCTGCAGCTGGCGCAGGAATGCTATGAAAAGCACAAGGTGCTCACTTATCCGCGTACAGACTCCCGCTACCTGCCGGAAGATTATCTGGGCAAGGTTTACGGCATCGTAGGCACGGTGGCGGAGCAGAATCCTGAATTCGCCCCCTTTGCCAGGGACATTCTGGACAACAAGCGCATCAAGCCCAACCGGCGCGTGTTTGATACGAAAAAGGTGAGCGACCACTTTGCCATCATCCCGACCGGGAAGATGGAGAAGCTTACCGGGGACGCGCAGAAGCTCTTTGAAATGGTCATGGCCCGCTTCCTGGCCGTCTTTTTCCCCGCCGCCGTGTTTGAAGACACGCGGAGAACCACGCTCATTACCCACCAGGACGGCGTGGCGGACGCTTTCCTGACCACGGGCCGGGTGCTTGTGGAGCCGGGCTGGCAGGCTGTTTACGGACGGAAAGCCGGCGCTTCCTCCAAGGAAGAACTGGTGCCCGTCCGCGACGGGGAGCAGGCCGCCTTGCGTGAAATTGAAATCCGCAACGCCATGACCAAGCCGCCCGCCCGGTACAATGAAGCCACGCTGCTGGCCGCCATGGAGGGAGCCGGGAAGCTGGTGCATGACGAAGAACTGGCCGCCGCCATGAGCGAACGCGGCCTGGGCACTCCCGCCACACGCGCCTCCATCATTGAGGGACTGATTTCCCAGGAATACATTGTCCGGGACGGCCGCGAACTTCTGGCGACGCGCCGCGGTATTGAGCTGATTGCCCTGCTGGAACGCATCGGCCTGAAAACGCTTACCTCCCCCAGCCTGACAGGGGAATGGGAATACAAGCTCAAGCAGATGGAACAGGCCGCCCTGCCGAGGGATTCCTTCATGGATGGCATTAAGACCCTGACCGGGGAAATCGTGAAGAGGGTGAAGGATTTCCGGGAAGCCCAGCAACAGGTGGAACTGCCGGAGATGGAACTGGACTGCCCTTCCTGCCATGCCCACGGCCTGAAGAACACGCTGGACGCCGTTTCCTGCCGTTCCTGCAAGTTCAGCATCCGCAAGGTTATCTCCGGCCGCGACATGACGGACGAAGAATTGAAAACTCTTATTGTGGACGGCAGAACGGGAATCCTCCACGGATTTACCTCCCGGTTCGGCAAGCCTTTTGAGGCGGGGCTGGAACTCAACGACAAATTCCGGGCTACGCTTTATTTCCCGGCGCGGGAAGAAGATGAGGCCGCAGGGGCGGAGGAAGCTGTGAAAGTGGCTTCCGTCACCATCCCGGACATGGGAGAGCATGATGTGATGGAAACGGCCAAGGCCTGGAAAATTCCTTCCCTGACCCTTGGAAAGGAACATGCCGCCGTTTCCGTCTCCCGGACTATTCTGGGGCGTGAAATCCCGCTGGACCAGGTATTGAAGATTCTGGCGGAAGGGAAATCCGATCTGATGAAGGGATTCATTTCACAGCGTACCAAGCGCCCGTTTGACGCTTATCTGGTCTTCAACGCGAAGACGGGAAAAATCGGTTTTGAATTCCCGCCGCGGGAAAGGAAATATCCCGCTAAAAACGCTGCCGGAAAAACGGAAGGCAAAGCGGAGAAGACGAGCCGGAACGCCGCCAAAACAGCCGGGAAAGACTCCAAATCCGGGGCTGCGTCCAAAAAGGGGCGCAAGCAATAACGCCGGCGGGAAAATGCCGCCGGGAACGGAGATTGAGGGAAGAGCCGGGAAAAAGCTTCTTTCCGGCCGTTCCCGTATGTTAGCTTGAAAGCGCACCCCCTGGATTCCTGACGATGAAATTCCTTTTCTTTGCTGTGCTGGCGTGGTGCGGCGCGGTTTGTGCGCCGGCGGAGGAATGCTCCTTTCCGGGGGAACGGGAATGGATTTCCAAATTTGGAGATGTGGTGAAGGGCAGTTTCCAGTCCTGCACAGGGGCCGGGGCAGTTCTGAAAATGGGGCGCAGGCGCGTGGAAATTCCGTTAACCCGTCTGGATGAGGAAGACGCCGCGCTTGCGGTTTCTCTGACGGGAGCGGAGGCGCGCCGGAATCTGAAACTGGCCGCGATGCTTTGGCCCTTCCTGATGAAGGAACTGGAAAAGGTAACGTGGACGCCGGCGGAAAAAGATATCCCGCCCCGGTATCAGGAGATGGCCCGGAGAAAAAATGCCGGAGCTTTGACGGGAACCAGGAAAGTGGATGGGCTGGTTTGCGCCACATCGCTTTCCATCATTCAGGGGCCTCCGGTCCGTATCCGGGAATACTTCCGTCCGCAGGCGCGTCCGGAAAGCGGCAGGGGGCAGAAGAATTTCGATGTGGTTCTGGAGCAGGGGAACCGTTGCGTTTATTATGATATGGGTAAGGGCGTTCTTATTCCTTCCAAATGCCTGTCTGAGGAACGCACGGAAATGCGCGCTCCCGTTTCCTTTCTGCTTCCTCAGGGGGAACAGCTTGCCGCAAGGGAAGCAAGGAACTACAGGAATGCGGACTACTCCCTGCTTGTGGAAAACCGCCCCGTCAGGGGAGCCTATGAAACGTGCAAGCCCAATTCCCTGGGAAGAAAAAAACTGGTCATATACTGGAATACGGAGGGTGAAATGGTTTGCGGCGTCATGAAGCTGGACTACGACAACATGCGCGTGGCCGCGTTATTTGACAGCAGACGGAAGCTGATGAATGCCCCTGGGCTGGGATATGCCGTGATTCTTTCCCGGCTGGAGAAAAAAGGCAGGAGCTTGAAGGAGAAAGGCCGTTACTATCATGTGGCGCTGGCCGCGGACGGCCTGCCCGTGTACCATCATGAAGGCCCGGAAGATGAGGCCGCCATGAACCCGCTGCTTTACGGGAAACTATGCGATTCCGAGAAAAAAGCGGCGCTGGCGGAGGAAAGAAAACGTGAACAGGCATGCCGGGCCAAGCGGGAGGCCCGGCGGCGCCTGGTGGAATCCGCCAGGAAGCGGAATACCTGAAACATTCCCTGTCCCCTTGATGCCGGAAGCGGCAAAGGAGAACGCTGCATATGCGGCAATACGGCGGGGGGAAAATGTTATTTTCCCGCCTGGAGGCAGCGGTAATAATAATCCACGCGGGAAATGAACCAGCTCCATTTATATCCGGGGCGCCCGTTAGTCATCAGCGGGGCGGGGCAATTCTTGCCGGACCAGTAGTTGTGGGGCACTACGTTGCGCAGGGGGACGTTGTAGCGCATCATCAGCAGAGCCGCCAGTTTGGCCGTTTTGTTGTAGATGACGACAGGGTTGTGCGTGGTGCATTCACACATTTCAATGGCTACGGAGTATTGGTCTCCCGGTCCGGAATGGTCCGCATGGTGGCCTGTTTCCGTAGTGGGGAGGTGCTGGTAGGCGCCGAATTGGTCCACAGTGAAGTGCCAGTTCAGGCTGCGGGATTTGCCGCTGTTCAGATAGCGGGAGTGGGCGTTGGCGTCTCCCTTGGGGTTGGCGGTGCTGTGGATGGTGATGAAGCGGGGACGCATGGAGGACGCGCGCTTGCGGGCATACGTATTTTTAGGCATGTAGGAAACTTTAATGCCTACTTCACGGCTCATCTGGCCGGGTGTGCGGGGGATTACCGACGCCTTTTGAATTTTAAAGGAGACGGCCGGAGGCCTCATTTTATCGTTCTGCGAACAGCTGCAGAACGTCAGGGCGGCGAATACGGCAAGAAAGCCCGTCCGGACAAATCTATATTCCATGCGTTTGTTCTAGAAACAGCCTGGAAGGATTGCAAGAAGAATTTGGAATTAGTTCACCTGAACTAATTGAGCTGCGCCATGAAGCTGCAGATGTACCCTGTGCAGATAAAACGGACGGGCCGCGCCTTCAGGAGGGAGCCCGTCCGCGAGGGGAAGCCGTGCCGGGAACGCCCGGCACATACCCCGTTATTTGAGGATTTGGGTAAGGACATATTGCAGGATGCCGCCCGCCAGATAGTATTCTTTTTCAATAGGCGTATCAATGCGGACGATGACAGGCACGTCAAACGCTTCCGCGTCTGCGGGCTGTACGCGCAGGGTAACCTGCTGGCGCGGAGCGATGCCGTTGTTCAGGCCCAGAATGGAGAAGGTGGCGTCCTTCAACGGAGCGATGCGATCATAGTCCGCCTTGTCAGCGAAGTTGAGGGGCAGGACGCCCATGCCGATCAGGTTGGAGCGGTGGATGCGCTCAAAGCTCTTGGTGATGACGGCCTTGACGCCCAGCAGGTTAGTCCCCTTGGCCGCCCAGTCGCGGGAAGAGCCCATGCCGTAATCTTCTCCGCCGATGACAATGAGCGGCACTCCGTCCTGAGCATAGGCCATGGCCGCATCATAGATGAAGGCGGGCGTTCCCGCAGCCGGGGTTATTGCCTTGTCCGGGGCGGGAACGGCGCGGTTGCCGAAATACAGCGTGTAGCCGCCTTCCGTGCCGTCCACCATCAGGTTTTTAATGCGGACATTGGCGAAGGTGCCGCGGGTCATCACGCGGTCGTTTCCGCGGCGGGAGCCGAAGGAGTTGAAGTCTTTTCTGTCCACGCCCATGCCCTGCAGGTACAGCCCTGCGGGGCCTGTTTCCCGGATGGCTCCGGCAGGGGAGATGTGGTCCGTGGTTACGGAATCGCCGAAAATGCCCAGCGGACGGGCGTCCGTGATATCCGCCAGTGTGCGGGGCTGGCCGTTGAAGCCGCTGAAGAAGGGAGGGTCCTGAATGTAGGTGGAGTGTTCATTCCACTGGAAGACAGAGCCTTCCGGCGCGTACACGGCTGCCCAGCGGGGATTCTTGTCCGGCGTGATGGTGTAAAGCTCCCGGTAGGCTTCCGGGTTGCGGGATCTGGCAACAGCTTCCGCAATTTCCCCGGAGCTGGGCCAGAGGTCTTTCAAAAATACGGGGTTCCCGCTGCGGTCCGTGCCCAGCGGTTCCGTCTGGAAGTCAATATCCACGCGGCCGGCCAGAGCGAAGGCGACGACCAGCGGGGGGGACATCAGGAAGTTGGTTTTGATGGAGGCATGGATGCGCGCTTCAAAGTTGCGGTTGCCGGACAGGACGGAGGCCGCGACGATGTCATTGTCCCGGACGGCCTGTTCCAGTTCCGGATTTAACGGCCCGGAGTTGCCGATGCAGGTGGTGCAGCCATAGCCGACGGTTTCAAAGCCCAGGGCGTCCAGGGATTCCTGAAGGCGGTTGGCCGCAAAGTAGTCGGAGGCGATACGGGAACCCGGAGCAATGGACGTTTTTACATGCGGAGGAACTTTCAGGCCCCGTTCAACCGCCTTTTTGGCAAGCAGCCCGGCGGCAAGCATCAGGCCCGGGTTGGACGTGTTGGTGCAGGAGGTGATGGCGGCGATGAGGATGCTGCCGTCTTTCAGCTTCGCTTCCTGGCTGAAGCCGTCCACCGGGACGGGGACGCCCGCCGGGGAATGCATGGAGACTGTGACTTCCGGAGATTCCTTTTTGCCGTAGCCTCCTTCCGCCACGGGCATGCTGACAAGCTTGCGGAAGCTGTCCCTGATGGAGTTCAGGCGGATGTGGTCCTGCGGGCGCCTGGGGCCGGAGACGGCCGGTTCCACGGCGGACAGGTCCAGTTCCAGCTGGTCCGTGTAGTCCAGATCTCCGTTGCGCGGCATTCCCCACAGGTTCTGCGCCTTGAAGTAGTTCTCGTACGTGGTGATGGCTTCTTCGCTCCTGCCTGTCTGGCGCAGATAGTCGGAGCAGCGTTCGTCCATGGGGAAGAAACCCATGGTGGCGCCGTATTCCGGGGCCATGTTGGCTACGGTAGCCCGGTCTGCCAGAGGCAGGGCCGCCGCCCCCTCTCCGAAGAATTCCACAAATTTGCCTACGACGCCGTGGCTGCGCAGCATCCGGGTGACATGCAGCGCCAGGTCCGTAGCGGTCACTCCTTCGCGGAGTTCTCCCGTCATATGGACGCCCACTACTTCCGGAACCAGGAAAGTGACGGGCTGGCCGAGCATCCCGGCTTCCGCCTCAATGCCGCCCACGCCCCAGCCTACAACGCCCATGCCGTTAATCATCGTGGTATGGGAGTCCGTCCCCACCAGGGTATCCGGGAAGTAAACGCCGTCCTTTTCCATCACGCCCTGCGCCAGGTATTCCAGATTGACCTGGTGGACGATGCCCACGGACGGAGGCACTACGGAAAAAGTCTGAAAGGCCTGCTGGCCCCATTTGAGGAATTCGTAGCGTTCCGCATTGCGCTGGAATTCAATGTCCAGGTTTTTCTCCAGGGCATCCGTGCAGCCTGCCCAGTCCACCTGGACGGAGTGGTCCACCACCAGGTCTACAGGAACCAGAGGTTCAATGACGGAGGCATCTTTCCCCAGGCCGGCTACGGCGGAGCGCATGGCCGCCAGGTCCACCAGAAGAGGGACGCCCGTCAGGTCCTGCAGGACAATGCGGGCTACCGTGAACGGAATTTCGTAGGAACCGGGATTGTCCGCATCCCAGGAAGCCAGGTTGTCCACATCCTTTTCAGTCACCTTCAGGCCGTCGCAGTTGCGGAGCAGGGATTCCAGAACGATCCTGATGGAAACGGGCAGGCGGTTCAGGCGGGAATAGCCGTTTTCCGCCAAAGCTGGCAGTGAATAAAACTGTCCCGGGGTTCCGGCTCCCGTGGTGAACGTGCTCTTGGCAATCTTGGTCATGATGCGGAATAGAGGGTTAACTGTAAACAGGCGGCTGCCCTCCTGGCAGTCGCGGGTACTATACAGGCCAAATGTGATAAGGCAAGGAATCTGTGTGACGGAGAGCGGATTTTTCCCCCCTTCCGAAGCCGGGGTAATTTTTCTTTGCGCCGGGGTTTCCGTTTTTTTCCGGCATTTTTTCTCCATGCATGCCGCAGGAATAACAGAGTGCGTCATGGAACATTGAAAATAAGTTCTCAGTATTGTCCAACCCTGTGAAAGGTTTCAAGATGATGAACGCGAAAAATATCTTATTAATCACTGCCGGAACGGGAGCGTTGGCGCTGGCTTCCTGCTCCGGCCCGCAGGAAGAGAATTTGCGCATGGTGCCCCTGACCGTGCCTGCAACCGTACCCATGACCTCCTACGGACCGAACGCGAGGGTGGTCGTGGCAGGAATTGATTATACGGAGGTGCACGACGAATGGATGGATACGGATACCATGAAAAAGGCCACCCCGGGCAATACGCGCGTGGTGATCAGCCGCGGGCGTCAAAGGGGCCAGTTGATGGTGGGGGATGAGGTCGCCATGGATTTTCCCGTTTGCGTGGGTAAGGCTTCCCACCGCACGCCCGTGGGCCATTTCCGCATTACGGAAAAGGCGGTGCATCATGTTTCCAATTTGTATGATGCCTCCATGCCTTACTTCATGCGGCTGACGGACAGCGGCATCGGGATGCACGTAGGCCCTGTTTTCCAGACGCCCCAATCCCATGGGTGCATCCGCATGACCCGCTCTTCCTGCGTGCCGCTTTTCAAAACCGTTAAGGTAGGCACGCCCGTTACGATTGTACAATAATGCCCGGAAAATCTCTGGACGCTTTTCCGGCAGAAAAGTTTCCCGCGTTAAAAAACTCATTTTTTTAAACAAAAAAACGCCGCCCGCCGCTATTTTAATAAACGGTACTTGCCGCAAGTCGCATTGCCTCAGCAACCCGAACTTCCATGCCGCTGCCGGCTCATTGTCTTCACTTCATCGGCAGCGGCATGGAAGCCGTCCGCTTAGCCGAGGAACCTGCGGGATGAACGGACTGCCCGTGTGTTCCTCCGGGTTGTGAAGGATTAATGGAGAAGGAGGGATGGCATTCCCTGTTTGCCTTCCGGATTATTTTTCCGCAGCGTTTCTGTCTGTTCCCGTCCGGCGAAGCAGGGGCAGGTATTTTCCATAACCCTGCGCTTCCATCTCCTGTTCCGGGATGAATTTCAGGGAGGCGCTGTTGATGCAGTAGCGCAGGCCGCCCAGCTCCTTCGGGCCGTCCGCGAAAACATGGCCCAGGTGGGCGTCTCCCGTTTTGCTGCGGACTTCCGTACGCCGCATGCCGTGGGAGAAATCCTGTTTTTCCTGAATCAGTTCTTCTTTGATGGGGCGGGAGAAACTGGGCCAGCCGCAGCCTGAATCAAACTTGTCCGTGGACAGGAATAAAGGTTCTCCTGTTGTGACGTCCACATAAATGCCTGGTCTGTCGTTATTGAAATATTCGTTGTGGAAGGGAGGTTCCGTAGCGTTATTCCGCGTGACGGCAAATTGTTCGTTTGTCAGGATGCGGCGCAGCTCTTCGTCCGGTTTTTTCCGGTAAACAGGTTCGTTTTCACGGGCCTGGGCCGCTTCCCGGAATTTGGCGGGTGGAATATGGCAGTATCCGCCGGGGTTTTTATCCAGATAGCGCTGATGGTATTTTTCCGCCCGTGAAAATTGGCGGAGGGGCTGAACTTCAATTGCCAGAGGCTGCCTGAAGTTCTGCTGGAGCCTTTTCAGGGACGTTTCTATAACAGGTTTATCCTTTTCATCCGCGTAATAAATGCCCGTGCGGTATTGAATTCCCCTGTCGTTTCCCTGTTTGTTGACGGAAACGGGATCAATAATGGAGTAATACCGTTCCAGCAGAAAGGGGAGGCTGAGTTCTTCCGGGTCAAATACTATTTTTACCGTTTCCGCATGGCCCGTTTTCCCGCTGCATACTTCTTCATACGTGGGGGAGGGTGTGGAGCCGTTGGCGTATCCCGCTTCCGTTTCCTGAACGCCGGGTATCAGGGAGAAGTACTTTTCCACTCCCCAGAAACAGCCTCCCGCCAGGTAAATCGTTTTTAAATTCTTGTTGTCCATATGAGATTTGTCATTGCTGCTCGCCTGGCCTTTTTCCCCGCAGGAAAAAAAGGAGAGCATGGCGACTGCGGCCAGAATGGCGCATGCCAGTCCGGCCAGTGTCCATGGTCCGTGGTAAATATGCTTCATCAACGCTGTATGGAGTCGTATTCCGGTGCGGGCGCCGTAGCCCCGTGGGCCGGGGATTTGTTGTCCCCATCTCTTCCGGAAAGGTAAAGAATTAGACACCAGCCGGTTCATTCCGTTCGATACCTGGGTCAGTATGCCCTTATTTCTCCCGTTTTTCCGTCTGCATCCTGTTTTTCAGCCACTGGTAAATAACACGGTCGGAGGCGTCCGGTTTTCTGCTTGTCTGCATGCTGAATCCGTATTTAGTTCGGAAGTTGAAGACGGCCAGGGAAGGGCTCAGGCCGATGGAAAGCCCATCCATCCGTATTTCCACCTCTTGCGGGACATGGCTGGAAAAGTTGAGGCGCCCGGCATTGGTGACAGTTCCCACATAATTTTTAATCAGGGAAAGAATTGCCGGCTGAAGGGAAGAACCTCTGGACATGGTCCGCGCGGCGGGCGAGCAAGGCTCTCTAAAAAGAACGGCAACGGGAGCATCCGCTGCGCGGGGAGCCGCGAGCTTGTCCATGGGAACGTTCCACAGGAAAGAAAACAGAGCCGTTCCCGCCAGAAAAACGGGAATCGCCAGAATGGAGGCCCATAGGCGCAGCCTGTTTTTATTCCGTTTTTTGCCGTTGTCTTTCCCCCCAGTCATGGAAGAAGCTGAAGCATGGCATGGGTTCCCGGCAGTGTCCATCAGTAAATGCAGGGTAATGAAGCGTTGCCGGGCTGGATGCCCTTGCGGGGTTCTTTTGCATGGAGCTGAGAGAGAACGGGAGATATTCTTCCTGTTCCCGGGCGTTTTATGGCAACAGGTCCCACCCGGAAAGCCATGTTCCGGGTGGGGCGGGTATTGGGGCGCCTGCTATTCGGGTGCCTTGAAGTTATATACGGGCCTGATGCGTTCCACGATTTCCGCCGTTTCATGGATGTTGTCCAGCACGCTCTCGCCATCCTTGTAGGCCATCGGCGCTTCATCCAACGTGGCGCGGGAAACGCAGGTGGAGAAGATACCCTGCATGGAAGCTTCGAATTCCTCCAGGGAGAGATTGGCTTTAGCCTTTTTGCGGGACATGCTGCGGCCTGCGCCGTGCGGGGATGAAGAATTGAATTCTTCATTTCCTTTGCCGATGCAGATGACGGAGCCGTCACGCATATTCAGGGGAACGATGAGTTTTTCTCCGCGTCCGGCCCGGACAGCTCCCTTGCGGATGATTTGGTCTTCCGCAATGTAGTTGTGCACGGTGTCGAAACTTTCCAGATCAGCTGCATCGTCCAGCAGTTCATGCAGTATCACGCGGCGGTTCAGGGCTGCGAAGCGCTGGGCCGCCTTCATGTCCCGCATGTAGTTCAGCGTATCTTCTCCCTGAAGGTAGCAGAGTCCTTTCTTGCGTTCTTTGAGATAGGCGTCCGGACAAGTGTCCACGGCGATTTTCTGATAGCGTTCCGCAATCTTCAGGCCGAAATTGCGGGAACCGGAGTGGATGCACAGGAAAGCGTGTTCCTTCCCTTGCGCTATTTCAATAAAGTGGTTGCCTCCTCCCAGAGACCCCACGGAGCGGCGGTGCCTGTCTTTGTCCGTTCTCAGCACATCCATGCAGATGCGGGAGATTTCTTCATCCAGTTCCGGGTCGTCCAGCAGGGCTTGATGAACGGAGGAACGGGCGTGCATCCCGGACGGGACACGCTCGCGCAGGCGTGCGTCAAAGCTGGAAAAATCCGGTAGTCCGAACAGTCTGGCGGTAAGCACTCCGCAACCGATGTCCACGCCGATCAGATTGGGAATTACCTTATCCGTTTTCAATTCCGCCGTGAACCCGATGACGCAGCCGGCGCCGGCGTGCACGTCCGGCATGATGCGCACCCGGCTTCCTTCAAAGGCGGGGTGGTTGCAGACGTCCCTGATCTGGGTGCGGGCCAGGTCTTCCAGTTCATCCGTGAACACGCGGGCTTCCGTGTATTTTCCGTCAATGGTGATCATGGTTTTATTCTTTTGGTTGAGGGGCGCAGAGATATTCGGAAAGCGCCTTCGCGCCCTGTGACCTTGTTACCATAACGTATTTTTTGACTCTTGCATTATATAAGTATTCATATTATATAACTATAAAGTTATGTTTGAGCATCTTTTCGCAGAACGGGGGCTGTCCCTGGACCGATTGAAAACCTTGATAGAAGTGGCCAAGGCCGGGAGCATTGCCGCTGCCGCCCGGGGGGACAGTGCGCGGCAGAGCCTGTATTCCCGGCAGATCAAGGAATTGGAGGAATTCTTCGGTGTGGAGCTGGCGAGCCGCCGCGGGAAAGTGCTGGCTCTTACCGGAGCCGGGTGGGAGCTGGTGAGGCTGGCCAGTGAAAGCCTGTGCCTGCTGGATGATTTCAAAAGCCGGAGCCGGAATCTGCCCTACCGGTTCACCATCGGAGCCGGGGACAGCCTGCATGCTTGGGTGGCGGCTCCCGTTCTGGCGAATATCCAGAAACGGGGGCTGCCGTGGCTTTTCGCGCTGGAGAACTTCCGCAACAGTGAGATTCCCTCTAAGCTCCAGAATATGGATATAGACTTCGGCATCGTGCGTACCAGCGCGCTGGAGGCGGAAGGGTTGGAAAGCCGGGTCATTTGCTCCATGGATTATGCGCTGTACGTTCCTGTAGCCCTGGCCGGGAAAAAGGCGCGGGGGAGGAAGGAGGATTTTCTCCGTCTGCTGGAAATGTTCCCCCTGGCGACGCTGGGGAGCGGTTCCGGGTTTCATGCGTTGCTGAAAAGGAACTGCGCTGAGTTCGGCATCAGGCTGCGGGTGCAGTGTGAAACGCAGTCGTTTCCTTTTGCGGCCCGCATGTTGAAGAGCGGGGCGTTTATGGCGATTCTGCCCTGTATGGCGGAAAAAGAACTGGGGGAGGGATTCGTCAAGGTTGCTCATCCGGCGCTGGACGGGTTGTCCCGCAGTATTTCCCTGGCCTGGAATCCGCGGTTGCTGCGCGTGAGGCCTTCAGCCAAACGGGTAATTGATGTTTTTTCCATCTCGGAACGGGAGTGATGAAAGGAAAATCAATCCGAATCCACGCCCAATTTATTTTTCCGGTAGTGGTCCAGGGAAATGCGGTAAAAATACACGATTGCCAGCAGATTCAGCAGGGCTCCCGCTCCGAAGGCCCAGTTCAGGTTCAGGTACGCGTAAATTTTGCCTCCCAGGAACATGCCTGTTCCCACCCCGATGTCAAAAGCGGTGAAAAATGTGGAATTGACGGCTCCCCGGTGGCCGCGGTCCGCCATGTTCAGTTTCATAGTCTGGAACGTGGGGATGAAAATGCCGAAACCGAAGCCGATGAGGATGGCGGAAGCGTAGTAAATCCATTCCAGCGGCGCCAGCGCCAGCGCGCCGAAGCTGACGGTCAGAATGCCCAGGGAGATGACGGAAAGCTCCGCCACGCGTCCGCGGTCGATTTGTCTGCCTACCATGAATCTGGAGACCAGCATGCCCAGCCCCATCAGCGCGTAAAACAGCCCGGCGTATCTGAATCCGTGCATTTCCCCGTACAGGGCGGAATACACGGCCACCACGCCATAGGAGAAGGTGGCGATCATTACGTTCACCGCCAGCGGAATGCCCACGCGCAGCACCAGACGGTCCAGTACCTTTTTAGGCGTTTCATACACGGGCTCCTGAACAGGGCTCCCGGGAACGCGGATGAGAGATGCAATGCCCGCTCCGGCCAGGCACAGGAGCAGGGAGCTCCAGGTAATCACGTAAAAGCCGTACTGCTGGTATACCTGAAGGCCGATGACGGGGCCCAGGCACATGCCCAGCGTCATTGTCATGCCGAAGAAACCCAGGCCTTCCCCGCGGCGGGCAGGGGGGATGATATCCACCGCCATTGTCGGGCCGGAGGTGGTCATGCCTCCCCAGATCAGGCCCTGTATGAAACGCGTCAGGAAAAACGCCAGGGCGGTGGCGGCCGCAGCATACCCTGAAAAGGACAGGGCCAGCAGAATGTAAACCGTGATGTAAATCTTTTTGCGGTCTCCGGTATCCACCCGGTGTGCGAACCAGGGGCGGGAGATAATGGCGGCCAGAACATAAATGGACATGATCCAGCCCAGCCAGCCGGAGGAGACCTGCAATTGCCCCGTCAGATACAGCGGGAGAACGGGCACCAGTTCATAGAAGGCCAGCCCCGTCATTAAGTTGGCGCAACAGGCCAGGATGTAGTCCCGCGTCCAGAGAGGCGCTTTGACGGATGGTGCGGTTCCCGCCGCCAATTCATCTCTGGTCCGGGTCATGCAGGGGTTGTACAGCCGTTGGGAAAAGTTTCAAACGGCCTGACGTGTCATGATGATGAGGAGCGGGGAAGGGACGGATTGTCCAGATTGATGGTCAGGCATCTTTCACAGGTTGAATCCGTCTTCCATTCCTGTATGGGGCCGGGCAGTTCCGATGCGTTCACGATTATTTCTCCAGGCAGCAGGGCGCTTCCCTGTTTAGAGCATGCCTCAAAAAGGAAGCTGATGAAGAGAGGGAGGAAAACGGCAAGAAGACGAAGCAGAAGCATTTATTCATTCTTCTTATATAGTTTTTATTGCATGTCAAAAGAATAGAGAGTGCGATATGCACCGGGAAAGATGACGCTGGCTCCCGCTCCGGAATATGCCTTCTTTTTTGCGTGCAGGACGGCGTGGGCATGGTAGGGTACATGGTATGAGTGTAATCACCAAACGTGGAGACAGCGGCGAAACGGACCTGATGTTCGGCAGGCGGAGTCCCAAGACAGCGCCGCGCATTGAAGCTTACGGAACGGTGGATGAATTAAATTCCCTGATTGGCGTGGTGCGCCATTCCGGGGTAAGCTCCCGGACGGTGGAGATGCTGGACGGCGTCCAGGCGCGTCTGGTGGGAGCCATGGGGGAACTGGCTACGCTGGAGGAAGATTTGCCCAAATATGACGCCAAGGGGTACGCCCGCATTACGGCGGAAGATGTGACATGGCTGGAGGAACAGGCTCATCTGCTGGAAAAGGAATGCGACATCCGTTTCAAAGGCTGGGCCCGCCCGGGCAAGGAAGGATCGCTGGGTTCCGCATATTTGGACCTGGCCCGTTCCGTCTGCCGCCGTGCGGAACGCCGTGTGGTTGCATTGAGGCTGGATCATGCCCTGAGCAACGTGAACACAGCCTTGTTTCTGAACCGCCTTTCCGATCTCTGCTGGGTGCTGGCCCGTTTTGAGGCGCTGGCCGCAGGGGAAAAGGGCCACGCCTGAGCAGGCCGTTTCCGCCCGTCTTCCTTGCGTATCTGCGTGGTTCCTGTGTCGGGAGAAGCCCGGAAAGAATGGTTTTGCCGCAGCTCCATGTCCGGAGGGCAAAGCCCCCGGAATTGTTCTTCGTTATCTCCGGGGGGAGCTTCCCGGTCAATCCAGCGGCAGGATGGAAGTAACCAGCATTTTGAACCGTTCCCGGGCAATGACGGAGTGAGGCACTCCGGCGGGAATCAGAAGGCTTTTTCCCTGGGGCAGAATAACTTCTTCATTGCCCACGGTGAAGTACGCCGTCCCGTCCAGAATCTGTATCAGCGCAGGACCGGGCGTCTGGTGAGTGGGAAGGAGCTGTTCGCTGTCAAAGGCCAGAATGGTCATGTTGACCCCTTTGGAGCGTACAAGGGCCAGACTGGTGATTTGCCCTTCGCGGTAATCGGTCAGATCGGCGTAATTGAAGGGCGTGCGTTCGGGGAGGCGCTGAATGGATGTCATACAAATTGGACATCCTTGTTGGCTCTTCCCGTTTCTCCATGACAGGCTTCCGGGAAAAAGGTCCGCTCCAGACCCGGGAGCGGACCTTGGCATTCAGCATTCATATGGTGCTTACTTACGGAGTCAGCGTCCTGAATTCATAGGCGTGAGGTCGAGTTCACAAGTAAACAACAATTTTTCTATATATGAAAAATACAATTTACTTCAAGAGAATTTCTGCAGGAAAGTTCGGATTCAGCATCCGTATGAGGTTGTTTCCAAATGCGGGCATCTGCCGTCAGCGGTTCCGCCGCCCGCGGCCGGATGTGCGCTTCTCCTGTTTGGCGGGGAAGGCCGTTTTTTCCGTTTGCCGCGGTTTCTTCCGTGAGACGATGGCGAAATCCGCCCACTGCTGCTCCCTGTCCACTTTCACGGGAATGACGGGAACGCGCAGCCCCGCGCACAGCACGGAACCATGGTCGTTTTTCCAGCGGCTGGCAAACGCCTCATACACCCAACGGCCGCCGGGAAGTTTGTCCGGCTTGACCAGCCCCTTAATCTGGAGGCGCGGGATTTCCAGCAGCACGCCGAAGTGGCGCGTTTCCGTAACCAGAGCTTCGTGCACTTCCGGATGATCCGTGTAGCACTGACCTTCCAGCCATTCGAAGAGTTTCATCCGGTTCGCGTCCTTTTCCGCGCTGGCGGAAATGCGTTCCGTCTCTGAAATGTGTTCCGCGTCTTCCTCCAGCCTGCCTGCACTGCCTGCTCCTTTGGCTCCTTTGGGAGGATTGGACAGCAGGGGATTCAGGGAGCGGTGAACCACCAGGTCCGCGTAACGGCGGATGGGGCTGGTAAAATGGCAGTAATTGGGAGTGGCCAGGCCGTAGTGGCCCAGGGGTTCCGTGTCGTACCTGGCCCTCATCAGGCTTTTCAGGAGCGCCAGTTTAAGCAATTGCTCGTCCGGGGAATCCTTGATGGACTTCATCAGTTCATTCAGGTACTGGCGTTGTCCGATATCGTGGACGGGATGCCCGTACAGTTTGCACAGCTGGCCGAATTCAAACAGTTTGGAGGAATCCGGTTCTTCGTGAACACGGTAGATGGTGGGACGGTTCCCGTTTTTCAGAGCCAGGGCCACGGCCTCGTTGGCGGCCAGCATGCACTCCTCAATAAGCTGATGGCTTTCATCGTATTCTTCCGTGATGATGCCCGTCACGCGGCCGTCCTTGTCCATAACGGCTCTCACTTCCGGGAAGTCCAGATCCAGGGCTCCCTTGGCGTAGCGGTTGCGGCGCAGGATGGAGGCCAGATTCCAGGCTTCCCGCACCGTGGAGGGAACTTCCCCCTTGTTGTTTCCTTTCAGCATGGCGAAGGCCTCCTGATAGGTCAGGCGCGCCTTGCTGCGGATGAAAGCGTCCGCAAAGCGTGTACGGAGCATCTTCCCCTTTTGATCAAATTTCATTTCGCATACTTTTGTCAGGCGCACGACATCCGGCCGCAGGCTGCACAAATCGTCGGAAAGGCGGGGAGGGAGCATCGGAAGGACGCGGTCCGGCAGGTACGTGGAATTGCCGCGGCGCAGGGCTTCCCCATCCAACGCGCCGCCGGGCCTGACGAAATGGGAGACGTCCGCAATGTGAACGGCCAGCGTCCAGCCGGACGGAGTGGCCGTGATGGAAATGGCGTCGTCAAAATCCCTGGCGCTTGCCGGGTCAATGGTGATGACGGTCCGGTCCGTCCAGTCTTCCCGGCGGGCGAGTTCCTCGGGGGAAGGGTTTTGAGGCAGCGTTTCCAGTTCCCGGAGCACGGAGGCGGGGAATTCCGTGGAAAGGCCATATTTTCTGATAACGGCTTCCATGTCCACGTGGGGTTCGTCCGGATAGCCGAGCACCTCCACGATTTTCCCGCGCGGGGCTTTCTTTTCCTCACCGCAGGGTACGGGCTCCACGGAAACCAGTTGGCCGGGAAGCACCTCCATGGCGGGTTTTTCCGCCAGTTCAATGGATGACGGAGAGCTTACGCCGTCTCCCAGCACGCGGCCCAGCTTGTTCTTTCCGGTGCGGAAGACGCCAAGCCAGCGGGAGTGCGCGCGTTCCGTCACTTCCTCCACGCGGGCTTTCATGCCGGCATCCAGGGAAGAAAAGCGGTCCCTGCGGATATTCCTCCGGCCCTTGGCCGTCTTGCGTTCCACGCGCACGGCCACCCGGTCCCCGTCCAGGGCATTGCCCAGATGGTTGGGTTTAAGTTCCAGCTCCGGAATGGCTTCCGTGTCCCATCCCAGGGCCGCAGCGGCGGGGTCCCCTTTTCTGGGGAGAAAAAGAATCTTGCCGGAGCGCAGGATGCGGATCATGCCATGCACTAGGTTCCGGCGTTCCCGCTTTAAAGCGTATCTGCCCTTTTGCAGCCGCACGAGTTTTCCCTCCTCCTCCATCTGGTCCACCAGGGCGCGGAAATACAGCTTCTGCCGGGAATCCACGTTCAGGGCGCGGGTCAGTTCGGATTTGCTCTGGGGTTCGTAACGTCCGTCTTCCATGTGACGGATCAGGCGGTCTTTGAGGGAATGATTCATTTTGCGGAAGTTCCGGGAAAAGGTGTCTCCCATTCCCATGAGAGCCATCATAGGGCGGTTTGCGCGCCGCTTCAAGGCGCGGGCGGTGCATGCCGCGTTCGTCAGTGGTTTTTGGCCAGCTGCCGGGCATGCCGTTGTACGGAGCATGTCCGCAGTCCGTCTAGGGATTTTTTTAACTATGTGGTATATGTATTGACAATGATTTGTTTTTTGGATTTAACGATGTTTGGTCGTTTTTTATGAAAACATTTATTTTCCCGTTTTTGGCCTGCTGTTTCCTGGTGTTCAACGCGCTGGCGTCCAAGGGCGTTGAAATACGGCATAAAACCCAGTTCTGCGCGGCGGAAGTATATTTCAGGTATCCCGATCGCAACCCTCCCCAAGAGGAGATAGACAAAAGCAACAGAGAAAGAACAACCGTCACCCTCCGGGAATACATCGCCCTGACCGCCACGCTGGACGGCAAAGAGCTTCCCGAAGGCACCCGGTGTGACTGGTCCGCCGTGGAAGGAGTGGAATATTTCAAACTTGCAATTGATAATGATAAACCGGATCAAGCTACCGTCGATATCAATACCCTGGCCAAAACGCGTCAGACGCTCAAGGTGAAGGCTGAGGTGGACGGAGTGGAGCAGATGGTGGAATTCACCCTCATCCCGCCCCAGGGGCTGATGTACGCGGGGGCGGAGAGCCCTTTCCGGCAGGCGGAGGAAGAAGCGGCCAAGGTGGGATGCACCGTGGGGCTGAGCGCCCTCCGCATCCTGCGCGTGTATCCCTTGAACGTCAGCTTCACCAATCTTTACTCCCTGGAGCTGCATGCCGGTTATGATCCCGACCCTCTTCCGGACCATCCCCTGGTCAGTGAGCATGCGCCTTTGCTGGAGCCCGCACGGGTTTCCGTCACCAATGAAGTCTATGACAGCACCAACTGCCTGTATCCGCCGGCGCTCATTGACGCGTTCTCGGGTTCCATCGGCTGGACGTGGAAGTGCCGCTGGCAGATATTCGGATGCACGGATAAACCCCAAGGCGGCAGGTACACGAAAGAAAAAGTGCTCTGGGATTTCAACACGGATCAGGTTTTCTCCATCAGGCGCGATCCCGAT
Source organism: Akkermansia muciniphila (assembly GCF_030848305.1). Classification (NCBI taxonomy): domain Bacteria; kingdom Pseudomonadati; phylum Verrucomicrobiota; class Verrucomicrobiia; order Verrucomicrobiales; family Akkermansiaceae; genus Akkermansia; species Akkermansia muciniphila. Next base: position 1,082,045 of record NZ_CP114598.1, read on the forward strand.
ACGGGAACGGTGCACTACCGGATCCAGAAGTTCAAGGGATTGAACAAAAATGACCCGGGCATCGTCACCGCAACAAGCAACTGATTTTCTTTATGAACTATTACCTTTCCCTCTGTCTTTCCGTGTTTCTTTTCTTTTCCGTCGAGAGCCGCGCGGATGAAGCCTCTGTGTACGACGATTTGCCCTCCTTCATGGACATCCAGATTGAACGGCTTAGCGGGGACGCGCGGCATCTGAAAGACCTGCTGGACCAGGGAAAGCTGGGCGACTTTTACCAGCAGGCGCTGCCCGTGCTCAACAGGGAGCTGTTTGACGAGGACGGCGGAATGACCCCGGAGGAGCTGGAAAACGCCCTGTTCATCAACAACATGGTCGTCAAGGCCCCCTATCAGGACTACCGGCTGGACAACTTTTCCATCTGGATCAACGGAGGTGAGCTGGAAACCAAATTTAAGGCTGGGATTAATTTTTCTAAAATCTGCAAATATATTCAAGACAACAAAAAAATAAAACATGGAAAAGAGCTCGCGAGGTTTTGTCTGGAGGCGAAGTTCGAATACCTCAGGCGGATGATTCTCCAAGGCTCCGCCGTTTACCGCTACATCGCCGGCCTGGAGGAGGAGCACGGGAAGTTCCATCCCGTGAGGCCGGTCGACACGCTGCCCTTCTGGCGCTACTGGGAGACGAAAAACCTCGCCGCCTGCGGTGCGGAAGAGGAACGGCGCAGGAAGATCTTGTACGAGCGGAACGTGGACGAGCTGGTCCGCCTCCGGCAGTCCTTCCGCTGGTATATTGAGAACAGCGAGGGTATCCTGTTGAATATCGTTCTGAAGCTTCACCCCGGGAATAGGGGCCGCGCGCTGGAAAGGCTGAGGGAATGCGGCTACAAGACGGACCGGGAGCTGGTGGAGTTTCTGGAGAGGACCGGAGGCATGAGAAAGAGAGTTCAATTCCTGTACTCTCCCGGGATGCTCCGGGAACACAGAAAACTCGGGAAGGAGGATTAGCCGCCATGGCCGCGAATATTCTGCTGAGAATGCTGTTGTGCTGCGTCCTGTTACTGGTATCTGGCGTTTCCCGGGCCCGGGATGCCGCCGCCGTGGAGAGTTTGCTGAGGGCGGATTATTCTTCAGTCATCATTGACGGCGTACGGAATCAACTCCGGAAACATCTTGATTCCGGTACTCTTTCACCGGAAAAAATCCGGCGGATAGTACATCATCCGGAATTGGAGCAACTGTGCCATATCGGACAATTTTTCCGTTATGCCAGCCAGGAAAAGGCGTTTTCAACAAGAGAGCTCCGGGACCGGACGTTTACCAGGTGGCTTGTCTCCCATCCGGAAGCTTTCCGGAAACTGGCCCATGCAGGGTATGCTCAGCAGAGCAGCCTGGCTATTCTTTACCGTCTGTGGAATAGCGCAGATAGGGACTTGTGCGGAGTTGACCTTAACATCGCCCTGGGGGCCTGTCTCATCGCCGATGTTTTCACGGCAGAGGAATGTATAGCCAAGTATGGATTTTACCATGATTCCCATCATCATGGCAGGTGTTATCCGCAGGCCGACAGCCTTGAACCGTGGGAATGGGCCGTGGTTCTGAGAGGAAAAGAGAGTCTGGAAGATCTGGCATGGGCCCAGCAATTTATTGAAGGGAAAAATATCAAACCCGAGCAGGCAGGGGGTAAATTTACCGGATTTATTCCCTACCGTAAAAAGAATCACAGAGGAATCAGCGTCCATGCCGGGGCCGCGTTTTACGATAACAAGCCCATCACTCTTCAGCTTTATACGGAATATGGAGGCGTGTGCGGAGCCGTTTCCAAGGGGGCCGCGGGTTTTTTAAGAGCCAAAGGCGTCCCGGCGTACCCCATCGGGCAGCCGGGGCATTGCGCTTTTATTTGGAAGCACCCCAAAGGGCAATGGCTGATCGGCAACAACATTGGAGGATGGAACTGGGCCAATGGTGGAAATAAACTGCCGTGGAAAGGCCCCGTGCAGATTATCTCCGCCCTCTGCGCTTTCTGGCAGGGCCCCCAGGCCCGTGAATCTTCCTTGATGTACGATTTATCTTTTTATTCCCGGAATCCGCAGCATGTGGAACTGCTGCTTCAGGAGGCGTGCCGGGCCAATCCTTACAATTATCCGGCCTGGGCGCGTTATTTGGGCATCAAGGCGGGAGGTGCGGGCGATAAGAAGAAGCTGGAGTACCTCATTCAGTTCAGCAAGGCGATGCCCCGTGAACATAACCTGATTGATTACGTGGCGGGTCATGTTTTGAAGATTAACCCTGAAAAGGTGAATCCCTATGAATTATACGCCTGCGGGGTCAGCCCGGACAGTACGCCCGAAGCAGAGGAACTTTTCATCCGGCAATTTTGGAAAAAGCTGATTGCCGACTGCCCTGAGGTTAAACTCCATGCTGTTTACAAGGAAGGGACTACCGGTAATTTCTTAAATTTGTGGCTGGAAAAATCAAAAAATATCAAATGGAATTCCAAAATGAAGAGCAAAACCAGCAAAGCTTTTCAACAGGCGTTGCTGGCTTTGACCGGCAAGGAAAAAATTTTCATTAAAATGATGAAAAGCTACCGCCGGTTTCTCATCATGTGGAATGATGAGAAATATATGATGCAGGCGCATGAATTTGTGCAGGACCATTTAAAAGGCATTACCAGCGACCAGGTGAAAAAGGAGATGGCCGGCATGGGTAGAAAAATGGGTATCCTTTTAAAGAATGATAAAATATTGAACATGTATGGTCAAAACCGGGAATCCGAATAGGGATTGACCATTGTTCAAAGGGACATTATCTGGGCCGGAGCGTACCTTCCGTGGTGCCGAGCTGTTCCGCGACATCCAGTTCCCGGATGAGCCGGGCCGCCGTGCAGGAGCCGTCCAGCAATTCCCGGTAGCGGGACACCAGAAGGCGTATTTTTTCCGGGGGATCATCCAGCAGTTCCAGACGGAAGCGGGAAAGACCCAGGCGGCGGAAGCCCCGGAGGAAGCCGGCTCCCGTCTGAGCGCGTCCGTTGAACAGCGTGTTCCGGCACCCGGCGTCCGCCAGCAGGGGATGAAGCTGGCCTACGCGGTCACGCAGCTGCACATGATGCCGTTCGCAGGGGCGTCCGCAATTCTTATAACTGGTGCCGTCCGACAGGAAGGTGCAGAACACGCAATGCTCCATGTGAAACATGGGCATATGCTGATGCAGAGTCAGTTCAAACCATTCCGGCGGCGCGGCGCGGAGCAGGTCCGCCACCTGTTCCGCGTTCAGGTCGTAAGAGAGGGTGAGATATTCCAGTCTCCCCCGTTCTTTCAGGATAGCCGCGCTATACGGATTGGCGACATTCAGGGAAAAATCCCCAATGCGGCGCAGGGGGGAATGGCGGAAGTATTGCGCCGCGCCCAGGTTGCGGATGAGGATGCCGTCCGGCTCCGCCCGTTCCATGAGCTTAAAGTAACCGGTTTCAGACGGCTTCTGGATGCGGGGCGTCGCCAGAAAGACGGGGATGCTGTCCGCGTGCTGCCGAACCGCTTTCACTCCCGCCGCATAGTCCCGGAGGTCTTCAAAGTCCAGATAAACGGCATCCGCCCCGGCATCCAGAACGGAAGGTATCTGTTCCGGCCTGCGGCACAGCACAGACAGGTGCGGAGGTGCGTCCGGAGTTGCCGCCCCCGCCGGAAGCGCGGAAGGGGTGAAAGCCGCGGAAAGACGGGAGGGAACGGGGGCTTCCCTCTCCTGCCGGACCGTTTGAATTTGTTCCACGAGGGCGCGCCTTGCCTGGTTGAGGATGCTGAGCGGGAGCATCAACCCGTTCGGCAGCCGGCATTCGCAGGAAGCCAGGCGGAACCCCGTTCCTCCCAGTCTGCCAAGCTGCTGTTTCAGCGCTTCAGGAGTCAGCGGACGTTTTTCCGCCGTTTGCAGGGGCTGTGCGGACTGCACGGAACACCCGTATTCCGGGCAGGAAACTGTCAGAGGCTCCCCGGCGGATCCGGTGCATGTCAAATGGAGGGGTACGGAGGCTTCCGGCAGGTGTTCCCGCATTTTTTTCAACTCCGCGTTCAGGGCCGGATCATCCGTTTTCCAGAGCTTCTGCCCCGGCCTGACCCTGCTCCAGTCAATGCGGGATGCTTTTCCATGGAAGAAAAGGCGGTTTCTCTGCACTTTCCAGATACGACCGCCCTGTTCTTCATTGCGGTCTTCCCCTGCATCAATGACGAAGCCGTCACCGGGCGCGAGCGGAATGCCTCCTTCCGGTCTGATATCCAGCCAGCCCTGACCGCTGTTCATGATGACGCCTGCATAAGCGCCCCTCTTTTTACCGTAGCGGCCGTGGGTCAGACGCGGGTGGTCCGTTCCGTCCAGCCAGCCTGTGGAGAAGCCGCGTGAAAATACCATTTGCAGTGCGTAGCGGTCGCGTACGGTCACCATTTCATCCACAGGTATTCCAGCGCAGGCGGCGTCCAGGGCTTTTCTATAGGCCGCCGTCACCGCCGCAACGTATTCCGGGCTTTTCAGGCGACCCTCTATCTTATAGCTTTTTACACCCATGCGGACCAGGTCCGGGATGCGGTCAATGGCGCACAGGTCCTGGGGGCTGAGCAGGTAGCGCCGTTCTCCCAGGGGAACGGCTTTGCCGTCTACAACCAGGGAATAGGGCAAGCGGCAGGCCTGCGCGCATTCCCCCCTGTTGGCGCTGCGCTGGCCTAGGCTTTCCGATGTAAGGCATTGGCCGGAGTAGGCCACGCAGAGCGCCCCGTGAACAAATACTTCCAGGGGTATGTCCGTATGCCGTACGCATTGCCCGATTTCCTTCAGGCTCAGTTCCCGGGCCAGGACGGCCTGCTTCAGGTCCAGGAATCCGGAGGCGAATTCCAGCCCGTCCGGAGAGGAAAGCGTCATCTGGGTGGAGGCGTGCAGTTCCAGCTTCATGTCGGGAACCTGCCTTCCCCATTCCGTCAGGCAGCGGGCAAGTCCAATGTCCTGTACGATGACTCCGTCCGCGCCGGCGGCATTCAGGTGGCCCAGGTAGGAGAGGGTGTCCGCCAGCTCGGAGGTGAAAATGAGCGTATTCATGGTTACGTACCCCCTCACGCCGTGCGCGTGAAGGAAACGCATCAGCTCCGGAAGGGAATCCAGCGTGAAGTTGTTTGCGCGCAGACGGGCGTTGAAACGGTCCAGACCGAAATAAATGGCGTCTGCGCCATTGGCTACGGCGGCGCGGGCGCAGTCCATGTCCCCGGCGGGAGCCAGCAGTTCGGGACGCAGGTCTCCGGGCCGGAGGGCGGAAAGGGTCATGTCGTCGGAAGTCACGGGGAAAGGCAAAGAGGCTGTCGGGGTTATTGGGCGGTGCTGCGTTTTTCCGCATGGCAGAGCAATGCTTTCAAATCTCCCAGAAGGAACAGGGAACCTGCCGCCAGAGCGGGGAACGGGGAAGCCAGCGCCGCCTGCAGCCCGTCCGGAAGCGTGGAATGAATGAAAACGGGGCCGGTTTCCTGCCCGGCCAGCAGGGCAGCCATTTCTTCCGCCGGCATGATGCGGGGGGAAGTGCAGGGAACCAGGTGCCATTCTCCGGCAATTTCCCGCAAAACCGGAATCATTTCCCGGATATGCTTGTCTGCGGATGCGGCAAAAACCAGCGCCGCCTTCCGTCCCGGGAATTCCTCTTTCCACGTGGCCGCGAGCACGCGCGCCGCATGTTCGTTATGAGCTCCGTCCAGTACCAGAGGGGGCGTCTCAAGGCGTTCGAACCGTCCGGGCCACTGTACTTTGTCCAGGGCAGCGGCGGCTGCGGCAGGGGAGGGAAGGGCATGGAGTTGCCTCATGGTTTCCAGCGCCAGGGCTGCGTTTTCCCGCTGATGGGCTCCGGGCAGGGATGGGCGGGGCGTGTTCCGGTCCGCCCGGGCAATCGTGAGGGGAGAACGGCGGTTCCGCGCCGTCCGTTCAATGACGGCCATGACGTCCGGGTGCTGCACGGCGGTTGCGGACGGTTTGCCGGGGGCGATGATGGCCGCTTTTTCCGCGGCGATCTCTTCCAGGGTGTCTCCCAGATACTGCTGGTGGTCCAAACCGATGGGGGCCAGTACGGCGATATCCTTGGGCACGGCGTTAGTGGCGTCCAGTCTTCCGCCCAGCCCTGTTTCCAGAATGATGAAGTTCACGTTGTTTTTACGGAAGTGGCGCAGGGCGACGGCCAGAGCCAGCTCAAAAAAAGTGGGCGGCTGTTCCCAGCCTTCCGCCAGTTGTTTCAGGAAGGAAATTTCCTCCGCCAGGGCATCCGGAGCAATCATGTTCCCATTGACGCGGATGCGTTCAGAAAAATCTACCAGATGGGGGGATGTGAACAGGCCCGTTACATAACCCTGCGCCCTGGCCAGGGCTTCAATCATGGCGCAGGTGGAGCCTTTACCATTGGTGCCGGCCACATGGACCACGGTGGCGCTGATATGGTCCGCCCCGGCTGCCGCCAACAGTTTTTCTGTGTTGTCAAGCCCCAGCTTGATCCCGAAAAATTGGGTGGAAAAGAGCCAGTCAAGGGCGGCGGATACGTTCATGGGCGGTATTTTACCACGGGAAAACTCCCGTTCAACTCCGGTATGGCGGGGAGAGCCATAAAATACCGCCGGGAACAGACGCGGCAAACACGAACAAGCTACCGTTGCTACCTCTCGGTCCTGGCGGGGTTTGCCAGTCGTGCCTCCACGGGGTTCCCGGCGGCCCACCCAGTAAACTAGGTTTGCAGTGCAGTGTCAACCTTCAAAGACATCATCTCCTTCTGGCGAAAGAGAGCAGAATGGAGATCAGCAACATTACGCCGATGACGGCCGCCACCGTGAAAAAAATCTCTTCTTCCTGTCTGAGCCGGCTGCGCTCTTCTTCGATTTTCGCGTCTCTGACGCGTTGCAGCCCGTGCAGGGCTTTGGCCTGTTCCTCTACATCCGCCTCCGTTCGCATGACAATCGTTTCCTCATGGTTGACGGCCTGGTCATAAGGAGCGATCATCGCGCGGAATTCGGGGTCTTCCGAAAGTATTTCCGTTTCATCATAATCTTCCGCCAGGGGGGAATTCATGGAGTCCCGAAGGCTGGCGATTTGTCTGTCCACGTTGTTTTGGAACAGGCCCAGCTCCCTTTTGGCTTTTTCGTAGGCTTCCGTCTGGTCTCGCAGAGCGGCTTCCCCCTGGTTGGTAATGCGCTCCAGTTCCTGCGGAAGGCTGGCCTGAAGTTGAAGCAGATCCGCCCGGTTCTCCGTCACTTTAAAATCCCCGCTTTTCTTGTTGGATGCCTCCGCGCGCTGGATGCGGTTGATGTCCAGACGGGTTTCCACCTGACGTATTTGTTCCTGAATCCGGTTTCGGGCGTTGTCCAATTGTTGTCTGGTGGCGTTCCGCCTGCTTTTGAGTTCTTCCACTTCCGCAACGCGGCGGTCATATTGTTCCAGCAGATAGGCTATTCGGGCTTCCGCGCTTCGGGCATTGGGCCTCCCGTTCACGGGGGAGGGCGCCTTTTTCCTGTCTTTTCCCTGGTCGGTCTGCTTGGTTCGGGAATCCCAGTACTTGCGTACGGCTTCTTCCTTCCGTTGAATGGCTTTTTGGAGGCGCGCCGCCTGCTGTTCGTGAAGTTCCGCGGCTTCATCAAAACGGGCTTGGGCCGCATCCAGCTCCGGGCACGGTTCCTGCTCCATGGCTTTGAGAGCTTCATGCTTGGGTGCGATGCCGTTTTGATAATAATTCCAGCCGTAGTATCCCCCGGCGAGCAACAGGATGAGAAGGAGGTAACGCATAAATGAAAGGAGGGTAGAGTCAGAAGCAAATCTCATAGTGGGAGTTCCGCCGGATTTTGCAAATCCTAAAATCAGCCATCCGGAGCTTTTTCCCTCAATAGGGAGAATGATGATAAATCCACTCCGGAGGGGGCGTAGTTTTCCTTGAAGCCATACTTTCAAGCCATGTCTATTTTCCCATCACGCAGACAGTTTCTCAAATCCCTGGGGCTTGCGGCCGGAGCGGCTGCCGCCGGAAATGCCCTCCCCGGGCAGGCTGTGGAAATCCCTGCCGGAGACCATCTCTGGAAATCAGCCTTCCCTGTGGCTCCGAGGCCTTCCGGTTCCACATACATGGGTGGATTCAAGGCTCCCCGGCTGAATCGCATCAGGCTGGCTTTCATCGGCGTGGGCGGGCGCGGGTTCTCCCATTTGACGCAAATGTGCGTGATGGATGGAGTGGAAATCGTGGGCATATGCGATTTGAAGGAAGAGTTGACGAGACGCGGCGTGGACCGCGTGCTTTCCAGAATGGGGAAAAGCCCTCTGGGTTATTCCGGCGGCGACACGGAATACCTGACCATGCTGAAGGAGCTGCAACCGGATGCCGTCATTATCAGTACGGATTGGAGTTCGCATGCCAGAATCGCCTGCGACAGCATGAAGCACGGCGCTCACGCCTTTGTGGAAGTTCCTCTGGCCGTCTCTCTGGAGGAACTCTGGAATCTGGTGGATACCAGCGAGGCCACCAGGAAACATTGCATGATGATGGAAAACGTCAACTATGGGCGGGATGAACTCATGTTCCTGAACATGGTCCGGCAGGGCGTCATCGGCGACCTGCTCCACGGGGAGGCCGCGTATATCCATTGCCTGGTGACGCAGCTGGGGGACACGCGCGGGGAAGGGGCCTGGCGGCCGGAATATCATACCAGAATCAATGGCAACCTGTACCCCACCCACGGGTTGGGGCCGGTGGCTCAATATATGAATTTGGAGCGTAGAGAGGATCGTTTCTGCCGTGTGGCGGCGTTCGCTTCTCCTGCTCTCGGGCGCAATGCCTACGCTAAAAAACATCTTCCCGCCGACCACCGCTGGAACAATACCCCATTCATCTGCGGTGACATGAATACGGCTGTTGTCAAGACGCAGCTGGGGCGGACCATTCTTGTCCAGCTGGATGAGACGTCTCCCCGGCCTTACTCCCGCGCCAACCTGATCCAGGGAACGGAGGGCACGCTGGCCGGCTTCCCAACCCGCGTGGCGGGTGAAAAGCTGGGCAACGGCAATTATCATGAATGGATTGAAGGCAGGGAAAAACTGGCCGCTATTTATGAAAAATACGATCATCCCCTCTGGAAACGCATCGGGGAGCTGGCCACGAAAATGGGCGGTCACGGCGGTATGGACTTTGTGATGCTTTCCCGCATCGTGGAATGCCTCCGGAATGGAAAGCCGATGGATCAGAACGTTTACGAAGGAGCCGCCTGGTCTTCCCTGCTGCCGTTGACAGCCCGTTCTATCGCCCAGGGCGGCCTCCCCGTGGAATTTCCGGATTTCACCCGCGGAGACTGGAAAACCACCGCGCCTCTGTCCGTGGTTTCATGAATGGCGCCGGGGATGAAGGGGCGCTGTCCTCTTCCGGAGAGTTCAGGAAAGAATCCGTTCTTACGCAGGGTGCTCAGCAAGGACTGCCGGAAAACAGATTGTTTAATTCTTCCGCGCTCATCTTCAGGAGCCATTGTTCGGGGCCTCCGGAGAACAGGTCGTCCGCCATGCGGCTCTTGTTCTTCAGCATGGCGTCAATGCGGTCCTCAATGGTGCCCCGGCAGATCAGGCGGTGCACAAGTACGTTCCGGTGCTGCCCGATGCGGTAGGCCCGGTCCGTGGCCTGGTTTTCCACAGCGGGGTTCCACCAGCGGTCCACGTGAATGACGTGGGAGGCCTGGGTCAGCGTCAGGCCGGTGCCGGCGGCTTTCAGGGACAGGATGCAGAAGGGAGGCCCGGATTCCTTTTGAAAGGCGGTGACGATGTTCTGGCGTTCCGGAATGGGCGTTCCCCCGTGCAGGGTAAGCCCGGAACGGCCGAAGACTCCGGACAGGAGATCGTGCAGGTGAGGAATGATGGAGCGGAACTGGGTAAAGAGAATGGTTTTTTCCTGCCGGGCGGCAATGGAAGCGCACAGTTCCTGAAGACGCCGGAACTTTCCGGAACGTTCCGGCGCGTAGTCGTCCGTGCCCTGGAACTGGGCGGGGTGGTTGCATATCTGCTTGAGGCGTGCCAGAATGGGTAAAATCAGCATCAAGCGGGCAGCCGGGTCCGGTTCGTCCAGTACGGCATGCAGCATGTCTATCTGTGTTTGGTAAAGGGCGGCCTGTTCCGGCGTGAGGGAACAATAGGCCGGTATTTCCGTTTTGTCCGGCAGGTCGGGAACCAGCGCCTGGTCCGTTTTCATTCTGCGCAGGATGAAGGGGCGTACCAGGCGCCGCAGCGGAGCATAGCCGTGTTCCAGGGAACGGGTGAAGGATTCAAAGCTTTTTCTGCTGCCCAGCAGCCCCGGATTCAGAAATTCCATCAGGCTCCAGAGTTCATTCAGGTTGTTTTCCACCGGTGTGCCGGACAGGGCTATGCGTCGCTCCCCATGCAGGGAACGGATGGCGCGGGAACGGGCGGAGCCTGCGTTTTTAATAGCCTGGGCTTCATCCAGAATGATGGCCGGAAAATGCAGGTCGGCCAGCGCGGACGTGCGCGCGGCCATGCCATACGTGGTGATGACGGCGTGGCAGTCTTTCCGGCGCGGGGTATTTTCCGGCTGCCACGGGTCCGGGGAGGAAGGGTGCATGATGCACAGCATAAGTTCCGGAGCGAAGCGTTGCGCTTCTTCCTTCCAGTTGGACAGGAGGGAGGCCGGAACCACAATCAGAGCCGGCAGGTTCTCCAGCCGGCCTTTTCTCCGCAGGACATCCAACCACGCGATAGCCTGAAGGGTTTTCCCCAGTCCCATATCATCCGCCAGGCATGCGCCGAAACCCCGTTCCGTAATCCGGTAAAGGAAAGAAAACCCTTCTTTCTGGTAAGGGCGCATCAGTGCGTCCAGCCGGGGAGGAAGCTCCGGTACGGGGGCAGGGGTTTCCCCCGTCAGGATGTCCAGAGCCTGCCGGAGGTTTTGTCCCGGTTCCATAACGCAGTCTTCATCCGGTTCCGGAATCTGTACAAGCTGGCTGGAAGGGCCATTAACCAGCATTCTCAGGCCCTGGACCAAAGGGATGCCGAGGGAGCTCATCATACATGCCGCTTTAGTCCACCGGTCCATTAAATCCCGGACTTTCCGGGCGTCTACGCGAACCCATTCCCCCTTGAAGCGGATCAGGCCGTCTCCGTTGCTGAGCAGTTCCCCCAGTTCCTCCGGGGTCAGGTCTTTGCCTCCCAGAATGGCGGATACGGAGAAATTCAGCAAACTGCGGACGGAAAGCCCGGAGGAATGGGCCGTCTTTTCGCTTCCGGATGCATCCGCCGTGACTTTTACCTGCAGTTTGGGAGGGTTCTTTTTCCATAGATTCACCATGCGCACAATGATGCCTGCGCGTTCGTAGGTCGGCGTATCCTGCAGAAAGTCCCGTGCTTCCGGAGCGCTCCAGGCCATCGGCGTATAAATTTTCCCGTTATTCAACAGCCGCCTCAGCAGGGAACTTTCCCGTGCCGCTTCTTTCAAGGGCTGGAGCACAGCCAGCAGGGCGGTGTGATTCCCTTCATGGAGTTTCAGGGCGGTGGAGAGGGGAAGGTGGCGCACCTGGTTGTCCGCAGCGCTTTGATGCGCAAAGGTGGCCATGAAAGCAAAGGGGCGGGCTCCTGTGGCGTCATCCCGATTTTCCGCAAGGTGGAAAAATACCTTGCCTATCTGATTCCAGGGAGCGCCCAGGCCGTTCAGCCATTCGGCGGGGGTGATTCCTCGGGCGCGGATTTCCTTTGCTATTACCTTTCGCAAGTCTTCAAGCCATCCGGCAATGATAGCTGGCGTAGCATATTCCGCGCCCGGTATGGGTGGGAATTGTTCCGCCAGAGAGGCTTTTTCCGCGGCGGAGGCCAAAAGATGGTCCAGAACAGCATCTACCTCATCCGGCCTTTCTGCGGCAGCGTGCGCCATGCGGGTAAGCGCCTGGCGCGCCATGTTCTTGATAAAGAACGCGCCCGGATCCGGGGCGGTTTCCCAGTTGGATACGGCCAGTGCATACAGTCCGTTTCCGGTTCCTTCTTCAAACAGGCGGTCGAGGGGCGGCGTGTCCGTCACCGGAGCGCCGGAGGGAAGGATGCGGAAACCATTGATATTCCGTTTCTCTTCCGGTACTGCATCATAGGGATCCGGCTGCATGGCTGGCGGGAATGTAGCGTGAGCTTGCGGCCGTAGTTCAAAGGGCGAACGTTTTATCTCTGATGATAGGCAGCTTGGACGGCGGCGGATTGAGCAGCTTTTTGGTTTGTTTCAGGTAATCAATCAGGGCTTTACGGACATCTATCCCCGTCGGTTTGCCGTTTCCCCGCTGGGGAAAGATGAAATTGCTGCACAAGTAGTCTCCCATGGCGACAGTGTAAATGACCCCGTTTTTCAGCGTGCTGGTAATGCTGGGCGTAACACCGTCCATGATCTGGTAGGAAAATCCGGAGCAGTAAACTTCCAGAATGCCTCCTTCGTCATCGGTCGGAGATATGAATTTGGACAGGATCAGTTGTTCAACGTCCGCCTTGCTCATGGAGCAGGTGACGATCTTTTCCCGGAAGGGTTCCAGTTCGTAAACGTTCCTGATGGTAATGGGTCCCTTGGCAAGATGGTTTTTGGTTCGTACGCCGTTACGGTTATAAATGGCGATGTCCGAACGGGAAGCCTGTTGAATGGCTTTGCAGAAAAGGGTGCCTATGGTAACGTGCGTGATATCTTCTTCGGCGACGCCTACCTGATGGTTGAAAGACGGATTGACGGTAAATTCCCGGACGATTTTCTCTGCTTCCGGATCGTTGGGAATGTCTGCGTCCAAAGAAACGGCCCTGGTTGATTTGGAAAGGACGGAAACGGGTTTTTCTGTGGAGAAGATGATTTCCGTAACTCCTACGTGGCTCAAACTATGTCCTGTGTGGCTGAGCAGCGTGCCTGTTCTGAGATGACCGCTGGGAAGCATGACATGGGTATGGCCTCCGAGAATGACGTCGATATTCGGCGAATATTTCATTATTTTCAGATCCTTACCGTATCCCAGATGGCTGAGGATGACGTTAATGGTGTTGTGGTGAAGCCGGAACCTGTCCGTGATGCCCTTGTAATCTTCTTCATCCGGCAGCGTCCATGAGATGCCGGCCATCTTCCTCACATCCGTGGTTTGAAGGTCCGCCAGACCTATGAACCCTACGGAAACGGACGTGCCTTCAATCGGGATGCTGACATACGGAGAGAAACAGGTTTCCAGAGTAGGGGAAAGATTGGCGTTGGTAATGACAAATTTGGTGGAAGGCATTCCCTCAATATGGTCGCGCAGGGCCTCCTGTCCGTAGTCCAGGTCATGGTTTCCGATGGTCACTACGTCATACCCCAGTTTATTCATCAGGATGGTAAGGGGCTTGCCCCGTTTTTCGCAGTCGTCCACATAGGGATTACCCACGAAATAATCTCCTGAATCCACCAGCAGCACGTGCGGATACTTGGCGCGGTATTGTTTTACCAGCGTGGCCAGTTTTGGGAAATTGTCCAGATTGCCGTGAATATCACTGGTAGAAATGATAATCAGCGTTTTATTGGGATCCGGTTCAAACTCCTGGGCCAGAGAGAACGGGCACAGGCATGCCAGGGCGGCAAGAACAATGCGGGGCGGAATCATGCAGGGGAAGGTAATGAAATGGAATTAACGGGCGAAAACCTCATACGGGCCGTCGCCCACGGAGATGACTTCCAGACGAACCCTGGACACGCCGCGTTTATGCAGGCCGATGCGGCTTGCAGCAGAGGTGGTGAGGTCTATCAGGCGATTGCTGTGAAAGGGCCCGCGGTTGTTGATCCTGACGACGATTGACTTGCCGGTTTCCAGGCAGGTGACTTTTACCTTGCACGGCATGGGCAGGGTTTTATGGGCCGCCGTCATGGAACGCCGGGGATTGATGTACTCTCCGGAAGATGTTTTCAGGCGGCGCGCTTTGCCGCCGTACCAGGAGGCATAGCCGGTTTCATGATATTGCAGGGCATCCGCCACGCTCATGGGAATATATCTTTTTCCCCGCACCTGATAGGGCGCATTTTTAACATGCGCCTCTGCCGCCTGAACGGACGGCTCTGTTTTCTGAGGGCGCTTCTCCATGGTGGAGCAGCCCGGCATCAGAAAAAGCAGCGGAACGAAGAGGAGCCATTTCACGCTTTCTACATTTAACACATATTTATAATCCTGTATAACAAAAAAGGAACAGGAATTGAAATTTAAGGAATAGAATAAGGGCGGAACAATCTTTTCCCGGCCGCGGTTTACCAGTTGAGCGGCCCGGAAAAATGCAGTATGATCTCCCGCATGAATTCTTCCAAGGTAATCGGCCTGGTCGCGCTGGCGGAAAAACCGGGACTGGGGGAAGCGTTGCGCATTATGCGCCGGGAACTTTCCCGCCACGGGCTGGGCTCCTGCGTCATTGAAACGCCGGATGCCCTGGAACGGGCTATCGGGCGGTGCGGCATGCTGGTGACCTTCGGAGGGGACGGCACCATGCTGACCGTCTCTTCCCTGGCGGCCATGCACCGCGTTCCCCTGGCGGGAGTGAACCTGGGTCGGCTGGGATTCATGACCACCTGTTCCGTGCAGGAACTGCCGCTTCTGGCGTATGCTCTTCAGGAAGGTTCCTACCTGACGGATGAACGTTCCATGCTTGAAGTAGTACGGGCAGGGGAAGACGGCGTTGCGGCTCCTCCCCGCAAGCTGGCCTTGAATGAAGTTTCCCTGATCCGCGCCCAGTCCGGCAAGATGGTGGACCTGGATGCGGAGATAGACGGGGAATTGCTGAACCGCTACCATGCGGACGGCGTTCTGGTTTCCACTCCCACCGGCTCCACGGCATACTCCCTTTCCGCCGGGGGGCCTCTGGTCTGGCCCATGTCCCGTGTCGTATGCGTTACCCCCATCTGTCCGCACAGCCTGACCAATCGTTCCGTGGTGCTTCCTGACACCATGACCATACGCCTGCGGCCCCGCGAGCGCCGTGGCCGCTTTGACTCCATGGTCTATTCCCTGGACGGCCGTTCCGCCTATCCCATTGAAGTGGGAGAAAGCCTGGTAATCCGGAAGGCGCCGGAAACGCTTTCCCTGGTTCATCTCCGGAAGCAGAATTTCGGCGCCCTGCTGAGGGCCAAGCTGCGCTGGCAGGGGGCGGAGATTCCTTCCGATGATGAATAGACCGTCGCGGAAGCCCGGCTCCCGGCGGGCTGTTCCCTCCCTGCGGAATTCCCGCATCCGGGAACAGTCCTTCGTTCATCGTTCCGCATTGGCGCAGGGGCGGTAAAACGATTTTTTTTAGGATGCGGGCTTGACGAAAAGGCCTATCCTATCATACTCTTCCTGCCCTGCCACCAAGGGGGTGGCAGATCTTAATCGCATAAACGCGTAAGAAATAGTCATATATGAAGACCCACGTGAAAAAAGGTGATGAAGTGGAAATCATCGCCGGACGTAACCACAAGGGCAAGCGCGGCACCGTTCTCGCCGTGAATGCTTCCAAAGGTACTGTCATCGTAGAAGGCGCCCGCACCCTGAAAAAGGCTGTGCGCCCGACCGAACAGAACCCGGAAGGCGGCATTCAGGAAATCAACGGCCCGATTCACATCTCCAACGTGAAAAAAGTAGGCTAGGCCATCCGGTCTGACCCTGCGCTTAAGCCATATCAATCATTAATAAAGAGCTGACCCGCTAAAACAATGAGTACACCAACACTGCAAACATACTACCGTGAAAAGGTCGTTCCCGGCCTTCAAGCGAAGCATGCATACAAGAACGTGCATCAGATTCCCCGCCTGGAGAAGATTGTTGTCACCTCCTGCATGGGCAAGCACCCGGACCGCAAGCAGGCCGTGGAAGATGCCGTTAATGAAATCGCCAAAATCACCGGACAAAAACCCTCCGTCACCTATGCCCGCAAGAGCGTGGCCAACTTCAAGGTGCGTGAAGGCGAACCTCTGGGAGCCCGCGTAACGCTGCGCGGCGCCCGCATGTGGGAATTCCTGGACCGCTTCATCAATATTACGGCTCCGAACATTCGCGACTTCCGCGGTCTTCCCTACAAGTCCTTTGACGGCAACGGGAACTATGCCGTCGGCATCTCCGACCAGTCCATCTTCCCCGAAATCGAACTTGACCAGATCAAGCGTCAGATCGGCTTCGATATCATTTTCGTGACTTCCGCTCCTACGGACGATGAAGGCCGCGACCTGCTTCGCGCCCTGGGCGTCCCCATGCGCGAACCGAAGAAGGCCGAAGAAACCCAAACCGCCAACGCCTAACTATTTCTTACCATGGCCGTATTAAGTGATCCCATTTCCGACTTCCTCACCCGCCTGAAAAACGCCAGCCTGGCCGGCAACGAGGAATTTACCGCTCCCTGCTCCAACATCAAGGTGGAAATCGCCCGGATTCTGCAGGAAGAAGGCTACATCTGGAACTATGAAGTGACCGGAGAAGGCTCCAAGAAGCAAATCAAGGTGAAGATCAAGTTTACCCCGCAGGGCAAGCCGGTCGTTACCGATGTGAAGCGCAGCTCCAAGCCGGGCCGCCGCCAGTACGTTTCTTCCGAGGACATTCCCCGCGTTCTCAGCGGGCTTGGCATTGCCATCGTCTCCACCTCCCGCGGTGTGATGACCGGTGCGCAGGCGCGCAAGCAGAGCATCGGCGGCGAACTTCTCGCCCTTGTATGGTAACCATTAACATTTCCTAAACATATGTCCCGAGTTGGTAAAAAATCCATCACATTGCCGGACAAGGTAACGGTAAAGGTTAACGGCTCTTCCGTTCAGGTGGAAGGCCCCAAAGGAAAGCTTTCCTGGACGCTTCCGGAAGGCATCACCGCTACCGTTGAAGGCAATCAGCTCTCCGTTGACCGCGCCGGCGAAAGCCGTCAGCTTCGCGCCCTGCACGGTACGAACCGTTCCCTGTTGAACAACATGGTCATCGGCGTGTCCGAAGGCTTCGTCAAGAACCTTGAAATCGTCGGCGTCGGTTTCCGCGCCGCCGTCAAGGGCAACATCCTGGATCTGAACCTGGGCAAATCCCATCCGATCAACCAGGTAATCCCGGAAGGCCTCAAGGTAACCGTGACCGAAAACACGAAAGTGACGGTCGAAGGCATCGACAAGCAGGTCGTGGGCCAGTTTGCCGCTGAAGTCCGTGCGTACTATCCCCCGGAACCCTACAAGGGCAAGGGTGTGCGTTTCGTCGGTGAAGTTATCCGCCGCAAGGAAGGCAAGAGCGTCGGTAAGTAATTCAGGTAATAACTATTACAACATATTTATACACGATGAGTACTATCAATCGCAAAGCCATCCGCGCCAAGGTCCGCCGCCGCATCCGCAGAAAGGTTTCCGGAACGGCTTCCCGTCCCCGCCTGGCTGTCTATTTCTCCAACCGCCACGTCTATGCCCAGATCATCGACGATACGGTGGGCAAGACTATCTGCTCCGCTTCCACGGCCGATGCTTCCATCGCCGATCCTTCCAAACTCGCCAACTGTGCTACCGCTACCAAGGTGGGCAATCTGATCGGCGAACGCGCGAAGGCTGCCAATGTCACTGAAGTCGTTTTCGACCGCGGTGGATTCAAGTTCTGCGGTAAGGTGAAGGCCCTGGCCGATGCCGCCCGCGAAACCGGTTTGAAATTCTAATTGAAAGATTCCCTAAATGAATAACGAAACGGAAAACACTGCTCCTGCTACGGAAGCCGCCGCTCCCGCTCAAGCGCAGCAACCCGCAACGGGCGGCCGCGGACCCCGCGGACCCCGCCGTGACGGCCAGAATGGCCGCGGACCCCGCGGACCCCGTCGTGACGGACGCCGTGGCCCTCAGGCTGAAGCTCCCGTGGAAGAAGGCCCCCAGCTCGCTGAAAAGGTTGTGTTCATCAACCGTTGCGCCAAGGTCGTCAAGGGCGGCCGCCGCTTCTCCTTCTCCGCCCTCGTCGTGAGCGGAGACATGGAAGGCCGCGTAGGCTTCGGCTTCGGCAAGGCCAATGAAGTGGCAGACGCCATCCGCAAGGCTACGGAAGCCGCCAAGCGCCAGCTTCGCCCAGTCTCCATCGCCAACGGCACGATTCCGCATGAAGTCTACTCCGAATTCGGCGGCGGCAAGGTGCTTCTGAAGCCCGCCTCCCCCGGTACCGGCCTGATTGCCGGCAACACCATCCGTGCCGTGCTGGAAGCAGCGGGCGTACGTGACATTGTTGCCAAATCCCTCGGTTCCTCCAACCACGCCAACGTGGTGAAGGCAACCCTGCAGGCTCTCGCTTCCCTGCGCACGAGCGACCAGGTTCTTGCCGACCGCGGCAAGAAGAAGGAAAAGGCCATCTAATCTGATCAGGAGGCGGCAGCCCGGCGCCGCCGCCTCCACGAAATCCAACCATTGTAAATAACATGTTACAGCTTCATACGATTAAGCCCAATCCCGGAGCCAAGCACCGCAAGAAGCGCCTCGGCAACGGGGAAAGCTCCGGTCTCGGCAAGACCTGCGGCAAAGGCAACAAAGGCCAGAAGGCCCGTTCCGGCGGCACGATCCGGCCGGGATTTGAAGGCGGCCAGATGCCCCTTCACCGCCGTCTGCCCAAGAAGGGGTTCAACAATACCCGCTTCCAGGATAAAATCCTCATCGTCAACCTCTCCCAGCTTGAACGCGTGTTTGAAGCCGGCGCTACGGTTGATGAAAACACCCTGCGTGCAGCCAAGCTCGTTCAAGGTCCCTGCGACGCCGTGAAGCTTCTCGGCAACGGCACCCTGACCAAGAACCTGAACGTAGTCGTGGACTTCGTGAGCGCCAGCGCCCGCGAGAAGGTGACCCAGGCCGGTGGCACCGTCACCGTGCTTAGCGAAGCCTAATCACATTTGGCGAACCGGGTCATGCAGCTTGACCCGGTTCGCATCATTGTGTTTACTGTTGCGGTTCCCATGGATGCCCCGGGTGCAAACCGCCGCGACATGCAAGCCAAGCTGCGCGCCAACTTTTATATTACAGGACCATGATATCCGCATTTGCAAACTCCATGAAAGTACCGGAGCTCAGGCGCCGGATTTTGTTCACACTGGCGATGATTGTCGTCGTCCGCCTGGGGGTACAGATTCCCCTGCCGGGCATTGATGTCATGGAGCTGCAGAAAGTGATTGAAGCCTCCACGAACGCCAGCGGCCCCGGAGCGGGTCTGGCTACCGTGCTGACCATTTTCTCCGGCGGCGGCCTCCAGCAGTGCGGCATTTTTGCTCTGGGCATCATGCCCTACATTTCCGCTTCCATTATGACCCAGCTCCTTTCCGCGGTGGTTCCCCAGT
Organism: Akkermansia muciniphila; assembly: GCF_030848305.1. NCBI lineage: Bacteria > Pseudomonadati > Verrucomicrobiota > Verrucomicrobiia > Verrucomicrobiales > Akkermansiaceae > Akkermansia > Akkermansia muciniphila. Next base: position 1,101,343 of record NZ_CP114598.1, read on the forward strand.
GGGCCAAGATGGTGCGGGAAGAAGGCGGCCGTCAGAAAATGACCAAGTGGACGCGCGCCATCGCCATCGTCATTGCCCTTGTGCAGGGCTGGTTCCTGGTCGGCACGCTGGAACATCCGGAACGCCTGCAGGCCGTGGGTCTCAACATTCCTGCGGATTGCCAGCTTGTCATTGACCCCGGCATCCAGTTCGCCCTCATGACGGTGCTCATTATGGTGGCGGGCACCATGTTCCTGATGTGGATAGGCGACCAGATTACGGAACGCGGCGTCGGCAACGGCGTTTCCCTCATCATTTCCGTCAACATTATTCATGCCCTTCCGGGGGCAGTCACCCTGGCCTGGAAAACCCTGGTGTACAAGGACGGCGCGGTTGTTCCCATGGGAGCCATGCTGCTCGTGGCCCTGATTGCCTTCCTGATTGTCGTGGTGGCGCTCGTCGTGACGGTGACGCAGGCCCAGCGGCGCATTCCCGTGCAGTACGCCAAACGGGTCATGGGCAATAAAATGTTCAACGGCGCCACGCAGTACCTGCCTCTCAAGCTTAACTACTCCGGCGTGATGCCCGTCATTTTCGCTACGGCCATCCTTTCCCTTCCGCAGGTCCTCTTCTCCCAGATCGCCCACTACAACACTACGCTGCAGTGGATCGCGACCAAGATGAATGACTGGCTGAATCCCGCTTCTTCCGGCTATTACATTATTTCCGGACTCATGATCTTCTTCTTCTCCTACTTCTGGGTGGCGACCATGTTCCAGCCCTCCCAGATCGCGGAAGACCTGAAGCGCAACGGCGGCTATATTCCCGGCATCCGTCCCGGCCCCCCCACTGCCCTTTTCCTGGACCAGACCATGCAAAGGCTGACCTTTGCCGGTTCCGCATTCCTGACCCTCATTTACTTCCTGCCTTCCCTGCTGAATATCGGGGGCAATATCCCCTACCTGGTCACCCAGTTTTTTGGAGGCACCAGCCTTCTCATTCTGGTGGGCGTACTGCTTGACATGATGCGCCAGGTGGAAACGACTCTTCTTTCCCGCAATTACGACGGCTTCCTGAAGAAAGGCAAGCTCAAGGGCAAATACGGGCACATCCAGGGTACCGGCGCCGCCGCGGGCAGCCGCACCGTTACCGTCATGTGGATTGTGATCGCCCTGCTTGTGCTGGCCGGAGCCATCGCCTACAACGCCATGCAGTAAGCCCTCCCCCCCTTTTTTTACTGAAAGTAAAGATATGAAGGAACTCAAGCATTTCATTCTGGTTGGGGCTCCCGCATCCGGCAAAGGGACCCAGGGCCGGTTTCTGGCTGATACCTTCGGCCTCCATTCCCTGAGCACCGGCTCCCTCTTGCGGAGGGAAGTGGAATCCTGCACGGAACTGGGCCGGAAAGCCTTGAGCTATATGGACAGGGCCATGCTGGTTCCGGACGAGATTGTCAACGACATGGTGCGCGGCTGGCTGTCGGAGATGGATCATGGCGCGTGGCTGCTGGACGGCTATCCCCGCACGGTTGCGCAGGCGGAAGCGCTGGATCATTTTCTGAATCAGCGGGGAACGTCCGTGGACGTGGTCGTCTGGATGGATGTGTCCAGAGAACTCATTGAACAGCGCATCATGCGCCGCCGGGAATGTTCCACATGCGGTTACGTGGTGCAGACTCCGGAAGAGGAATGTTCCAAGTGCGGAGGGAAAATGGTTTCCCGCAAGGATGACAACATGGAAGCTTTCGCCCGCCGCTGGAAAGATTTTGAAGCCATGACGCTGCCCGTAGCCAGGTACTACGAAGCCCGCGGCCTGGTCGTTAAAATGACGGTGTCCGAAGAACGGGAACCTGCCGAGGTTTCCCGGGCTCTGGCCCGCAAGCTGGAAGAGTACCGGCAATAAAAAGAATAATCCCATGGCAGAACGAATCCATATCAAGTCTCCCGGCGAGGTGGCCAAGATGCAGAAGGCCGGGGCTGTAACGGCGGAAATCTTGATGGAGATCGGGGCCGAAGTCCAAGTGGGACGCACCACGCGGGAAATAGATGATATTGCGCGTGAAATCTTTAAAAAGCACAAGGTAGGCAATTCCTTTTACCAATACCGCGGGTTTCCCGGCCAGCTCTGCATTTCCATTAATGAGGAGGTGGTGCACGGCAGCGCTGGTCCCCGCCGCATCCAGAACGGGGACATTGTGAGCCTGGACGTGGGCGCCGTTGTGGACGGCTGGCATGGAGACAACGCCATGACCGTGCCGGTGGGCATGGTGGATCCGGAAAAACTGCGGCTGCTGGCCGTGACGGAGGAATCCCTGTTCCGCGCCATTGAACTGGTAAGGCCGGGCGCCTTGCTGGCGGACGTCTGCGCGGCAGTGGAGGGCTTCGTGCGTCCCCGCGGTTTTACCGTGGTTCGGGATTTTGTGGGGCACGGCATAGGCCGCCACCTGCATGAAGAACCCCAGATTCCCAACTACCGCCCTCATTACAAGCTTCCGCGCCTGAAAAAGGGAATGGCCCTGGCCATTGAGCCGATGGTGAACGCGGGCAGGCCTTCCGTTAAAATTCTGGATGACGGCTGGACGGTCGTCACGGCGGACGGCAAGCCTTCCGCCCACTTTGAGCACACGGTTATCGTAACGGACGGCGCGCCCCTGATTGTGACGGACCGCCCCCGCATCGCGTTGCCGGAGCAGCTCGGCATTGCTCCTTTGTAACTTCAGCACTTCCTGGGAATGACGCCGCCGGAAGCCTCCATTCCCGTGATTCTGGAGAAGACCGCCGCCCGCCGCATGGTGTGGGTGGATGTGGCCCGCGTGGTCGCCTGCATCCTGATTATTGCGAATCACATGGCCTTCTATTCGGTGGAGCTGTACCGGTGGATATGGGCGGAGTTCCTGGCGGCACGCACGCCCTTTTTTCTGCTGGCGGCGGGCTACTTTGTGGGGAGAGGTTCGTTCGGCCCTCTGGATGGAGGAAGCCTTTTCCTCTGGAGGCGGAGCTGGTTTCTTCTTCGTCCGTATCTGGTGTGGGGACTAGTTGCGGCCGTCCTGATCGGCTGGTCTCCCCTGCATGAATATTACGCGTCCTACCGGCCTATGTATGAATGGCTGGAAGGGGGGGAGGGCGCCGGGTTCTGGCCCGCTCTCGTGGCGTTCGGACGCTGCCTGGGCATTGCCGGGCATCCCGTGGACGCGCCTATGTGGTTCCTGCGCGATATTATTATTTATACCGCTGCGGCTCCCCTTCTTTACCGCTTGGGGGACTATCTGCTTTGGGTGGGGATTATCATGCTGTCCCTGAACTATTTTGCGCTGGATCTGGCGGATCATGATTATCCCATCGCCAACAGCCTGGGATTTTTCCTGCTGGGAATGTATGTTTCCCGGTATTCCCTGCCGTTCCTGACGGAGGCCGTGCGCCGGTACGCGGTGCCCTTCCTGGCTGCCACGCTTGCGCTTACCTGGTGGCTGGCAGGCCACCGGGACCAGCACAACTCCATGCTCATCGCCCTGGGCATGCTGGGGCTGATGTCCCTGGCCATTCTGTTCACGGAATGGTTTCCGCGCGCGGCCAGATGGGTGGCGGGGCTGGCTCCGGCGTGTTTTTTCATTTTCGGGACGCATTACATCGTCATCATCCTGCTGCGTGGAAGCGGCTGGATTACATGGAAGGGGGAAGCGTGGGACATGCTCTGGCTCTGTCTGGTCCCGGTCATTTTCGCCGTGCTGGCAGGGCTTTTTTTCTTCATGAAAAGATTTGCCCCGCGGCTGGTTCCCCTGCTGGGGGCCTATGGGAAATAGCCGTCTTGAAGAGAGCCGCGCTTATCTCTTGCCGTCAAAAGGCAAATCCCTTATTCTTTCCTTTGCTGAAAGGGGTGGAAACGGCTTTTTTGTCACGTTGCCGTTCTTGCTCCACGGCCGGGAAACAATACATGGTATGGCAATGATTCAAGGCGAGCTGGTTCAGGATTCGGAATTATCAACTCAGGCGGTGATCTATCTGGGCCCGAGCTCCATGAGCCTGATGGTGGCTGAGGCAGTCCGGGACAGGATTCGCCTGCTGGATTTCCTTCAGCAGCCCGTTCCGATGGCGCGTGACATTTTCCGGTTCCACCGCATTTCCCGGCATACCATGGACCGCTGCGTGCAAATCATCGGCGACTATCTGGAAATTCTCAAGGAATACGGAGCCGGCAGCAAGCTTTCCGTCCGGTTCATGATTTCCAACATCATTTCCGAGGCGGATAATGTGGACGTGTTCGTGAACCGCATGCACGTGGCCCACGGCCTGCGTGGACGCCGCATTGACGACGGCAAGATGACGCGCCTCATTTACGTGAAGGTGCAGGAGGCTCTGGCCCAGTATCCGGGATTCAGCAAGAAAAAGGTGCTTGTGGTCCATACGGGGCCGGGCAATACCCGCGTGCTCCTGTTCCAGAAGGGGCGCATCGTGCGTTATTCCTGCTACAGGCTGGGAACGCATCGTACGGGGGAGGCCGTTGGGGAAATCGAGTACGGAGACGATGTGGCGGAGCTTTCCATTCTGCGGGAGCACATGCGCGGGCAGGTGGACCAGATTTGCCTGGATTACGGGGGCGTGAAGGGCCTGGCGGGCCTGATCGTCATCGGCCAGGAAATGCAGCAGCTTCGGGACCGCCTGGCCCCCACGCCGGAAGGCAAGGTGGCGTGTTCCTCCCTGGCGGCGGAGGCGGAGCGGATGTCCCGCACCACTCTGGAACAGCGCATGAACGTTTACGGGGCGGATTTCGCCGGGGTGGACTCCCTGCTGCCCGCCGTTTTGATGACGGAAATGATTGCCCGCAGCCTGAACCTGAATGACGTCATCATTCCCGCGAGCGGTTATGACGAGGAGTTTTCAAGCAGCCTGATACGCGCGGAACAGCATCCGGGGGACCTGGAGGCGGAGGTCCTCCATTTCGCCGGGATTCTGGCGGACAGGTACAAGGCGGACAAAGGGCACCGCGAGCATGTGGCGCGCCTGTGCATGGAAATGTTTGACCAGCTTCAGGACCTGCACCGCCTTTCCGAGCATGACCGGCTGCTGCTGGAAGTGGCCTCCATCCTGCATGAGGTTGGGTCTTTCATCAACCAGCAGAACCACCAGCTCCATTCCCAGTATATCATTCTCAACAGTGAAATCTTCGGCCTTTCCCGGGATGATGTGGAAACGATCGCCCTGCTGGCCCGCTACCATCGGCATGAGGTTCCCGCCAATTCCGATCCCATGTACGGGGAGCTGGAGCTGAGGGACCGCATGCGCGTAGCCAAAATGGCCGCCATCCTGCGCGTGGCGGACGCCCTGGAACGCGGCCATGCCCAGCGCGTGAACGGCGTCCGGGCGCACATCCGCGGGCGCATGCTGGAGCTGGAGCTTCAGGGCGTGCGAGAAACCGCCGTGGAAGACCTGGCCCTGCGGCTGAAGGGAGACCTGTTTGCGGATATTTTCGGTTATGACGTCGTGCTGGCGCCCCAGCGGTAAGCTGATTTAAAAAACTTCCATTTTCCATTTTTCCCATGTCTGACGAATATATCAACAGAGAACTTTCCTGGCTGGAATTCAACCAGCGTGTGTTGGACCAGGCCGTAAGAACGGATCTTCCCCTCCTGGAACGCCTGAAGTTTCTGGCTATTACCGCCTCCAACCTGGATGAGTTTTTCATGGTGCGCGTGGGCGGCCTTCAGATGCTGCGGCATTCCGGTTCCCGCGTGAAGGACATTTCCGGGCTGACTCCCACCCGCCAGCTGAAAGCCATCCGCTCCCGCGTGGGCCGCATGATTGAGGACCAATACCGCCTGTTCCATGAGGAAATTCTGCCGTGGATGGAAATCAACGGGATTAATCCTCTGGCGGTGGAGGATCTCAGCACTTCCCAGAAACTGACGCTGGAGCAGTATTTCAACAACCAGATATTTCCGCTTCTGACGCCGCTGGACATGGATGCTCCGGAGGCTCCCGCGCTGCCGTCCCTTAAACTGCTGATGGGCGTGGAACTGCGCGACAATGAGACCGGGGAGGTGCGCTCCGCCGTGGTGGCCCTTCCGGACGGCCTGCCGCGGCGCGTTCCCGTCCCTTCCGCGGAGGCGGAACGCTACGTGATGCTGGAGGACCTGGTCCGGGAGTGCATCGGCACCGTTTTTCCCGGTGAAACCGTTCTTTCCGCAGCAGTGTTCCGCGTCACGCGCAATGGGGATATTGCCGTGCAGGAGGAAGACGCCCTGGATTTGGCGGATGAGATGGAGGAAGTGCTCGTAGCCCGGAAATTTTCCGAATGCGTGAGGCTGGAAGTAGAGTCCTCCGCGCCCGCCCCCCTGCATGACAAGATCATGCGGATTGTAGGCGCCGGGAAGGAAGAGACTTATGACCTCAAGGGGCCCCTGATGCTTTCCGACTTCATGGAAATGGCCTTTGCACCCGGCAATGACCAGTTGAAGGTGGAGCAGTGGTCTCCGCAGCCGTCCCCTTCCGTGAATCCGGCCGTCAGCATTTTTGAAAACATTGCCGGCGGGGATATTCTGCTCAACCATCCTTATGAAAGTTTTGAACCCGTCCTGCGCCTGGTGGAGGAGGCCGCGGAAGATCCGGACGTCATCGCCATCAAGCAGGTGCTGTACCGCACCGCCAGGAACTCCCGCATCGTGGCCGCCCTGAAAAAGGCGGCGGAGAGCGGCAAGCAGGTGACGGCGCTGGTGGAGCTGAAAGCCCGTTTTGACGAAGCCCGCAATCTGGAGAAGGCGGAGGAACTTCAGCGTTCCGGCGTGCAGGTTGTTTATGGCGTCAAGGGGTTGAAGACCCATGCCAAGATTTGCCTGGTGGTGCGCCGGGAACAGGGCATGCTGCGGCGTTACTGCCATTTCGGCACGGGGAACTACAATGAGACTACCGCCAAGATTTACACGGATATTTCCTACCTTACCTGCGACGACCAGCTGGGAGCGGACGCCTCCCAGTTCTTCAATTCCGTGACGGGGCGCACCAAGCTCATGCGCTTCCGCAAGCTGTATCCCTCCCCAGTGTTGATGAAGGCGCGCCTTATTGAACTTATTGAAGGGGAGGCGGAACGCGCGCGGCAGGGGGAACCCGCCCGCATCTCCGCCAAGATGAACAGCCTTCAGGACGTGGAAATTATTGACGCCCTGTACAGGGCCGCGGACGCCGGGGTGGACATTGAACTGAACGTGCGCGGCATTTGCTGCCTGAAAACGGGCCCCCGGCCCAACGGCAAGGTAATCCGCGTAGTCAGCATTGTGGACAGGTATCTGGAGCACGCGCGCATTTTCTTCTTCCACCACGGCGGCAACCACCAGCTTTTCATCGCCAGCGCGGACTGGATGACCCGGAATCTGGATAAAAGGGTGGAACTCATGGTGCCCGTCACCAACGGGAAGCTGGCGCGTCGCCTGAAATCCATTCTGGACGCCTGTTTCAGGGACAATGTTCAGGCGTGTAATATTCTGCCGGACGGCACTTCCGAACATGTCGTCCGGAAAAAAGGCCAGAAAGCCTTCCGTTTGCAACAGTACCTGACCAAGGAGGCGCGCCGCCTGGCCAAGGACAAGGAACGGGAACGCCAGCAGATGCTGGAACCGCACACGCCGCATTAAAAGACGCTCGTTACGGGCGTTTGGAGGTTCGCAAGGAACAGTCTCCGGAGTACCCGGTTTTCCGGAGAGTAGGAAAGCTGCTTACGGTTTTCTGCCGTCAAGAATGGACAGCACTTTCTTCAGCCATCTGATCCTGTCCCGGCGTCTCCGGAAAATATGGCCCCGGGAGAAGAACAGTTTCCATTGCTGGCTGCGGATATGGCGCCGGATAAGCGGAGCCAGCCCCCGGGAAATCGCATCCAGTTCTTTCCGGAACGCGGGAAGCTTCTTTGCTTCCTGCCACCAGAAAAAGGCGTACAGGATCCAGTGGAATTGCCCTATGGTTCCGGGGGCGTCAGGAAGCCGCCATGGTTTTTCCGGGCCGACCATATGCAGCAGTTTCCATGCATGCCCGCAGGATATGGACGGAACGTTTTCAAATTCGGTTCCGCGCAGGCGCTGTATTCTTTCTTCATCCCACGTCCAGGACAGGAACTGGAAGTTCCATTCCGGAGGCAGCGGCGTTATGTCTCCATGCAGGGCGATATTCAGGATGTCCTGGTCCGGATAGGGGAAGGGTTCCGGGCGGCTTCGGAGCTGTTGGAGCAGCCGATGTTCCAGGTTGCGGCGGCGCATCTGGTCCAGGTCCAGCACCAGAACGCCGGAATTGCAGTAGGAAAGGGGGGAGGAAAGATAGCCGCCCATATATTCCAGATGAGGGTGCATCGTTCCTTCCTCAATGCTCCAGAGGGCCAGGCCGTCTCCGGCCGCCGCCGCGGGAGCTCCCCGCAAATCGGAAAAATAAAGCTCGGCTACGTCTCCGGCCAGCAGGGTATCCGCGTCCAGATAAACGATCCTGCCGTACTGCGGGAACAAACTGCCGGCCATCAGACGGGCATACGCGAGAGGGGAGTAGCGGTTCTTGTTGCCGTTTTGGAAGAGCTGGCGGAATTGTTCCGGAAGCTGCAGGAAAGAAAGGGAAACCTGCGGAAAGGGGGCGGCGACCCGGTTCAGCTCCTGTATTATTCGCGCGTCCATTCCGTCGTGGACGATGTGAATGTCATAAAAGCGTCCGGAACCGGCGTGAAGGCAAAGGGTGTGAATGGCTACGCTCAGGGGCAGGCCCCAGCCGCCGGTGGCGGAAAACATGACGGGGATGCATGATTGTTCCGGGGGTGCAGGAACGGGAGGGATTGTCATGACGTCAGGGAATTTCATGGTTCGGGGTGGTTTTTGGGGCGTTCCTGTTCCGTTGGCGGTTCCTGCCGGGCGGCGAGAAGGGGCAGGAGCAGTCCGGCTGTTTTTCCGGCCTGGTACGCGCGGTCCGGAGGGGAGAAATGGAAGGGATCTATATATCTCGCCCCCTGCATGAAGTCATGGTGGTCTGAAAGAACCGCGCCGGGCAGGGCAGAGGCCGCTTCACGGACAATGGCATTAAAGGCGGCGAGGGTTTTCTCTTTTTCTTCATTCAGCGTGCCGTCCGGCCCATCCATGATGGACGTGCTGGTCGCCAGGATGAGGAAACGGCAGCGTTTGCTGAGCTGGGAGACGAATGCCATGTAATTTTTGCGGAAGTCGTCCACGGAAATGGCGGAGACTTTATTGGTGACGTGGGAACCGAAGGAAAAGATGATGGCCTCGTACCCGGCGGAGGGAAAATATCCTGCAAGAGCGGGGAGGTAGTCCGGATCACCGGGAATCAGCGTGGAGGAGAACAAATCGATGTCCTCCTGAAGTTCTGAGGAAAGGGGGCGCCACAAATGCCGCATGACGGAACCGCCAATGAGCAGTATGCGCGCCTGCCCTTTTTCCGGATGAATGGCCGTGATCCAGTCGGTTTCCTCACGGTAATGGGTCGGGGCCGCCAATGCCCTCCAGCAGGCAAGCATGCGTTCCTTTTTGCGTTTTCTTCTTTTCTCCAGCAGGCGGTGTATTTTCCCGGAACGCCTTCTCACCCATGTCCGGCCGAAAGGCAGCCGGCGGAGAACCTGTTTTCCCAGATTCCGGTAAGCTTCCGGGAAATCTTCTTCCCCGGAACCGGGCAGGGGGCGGCATTGCAGCATGCCGACGCAAAAATCAATGAATGGAAGGTTCTGCCTGTCTGCCAGCGTGCGAAGAAGAGCGTTCCAGGCTTCAAGAACGCCCGGTTCTTCTGCGTAGGGATGCCGGGCGCTGCCGTAGTCGGAGGGCGGGGATGACAGGAGGATCAGGCGGCGCGTTCGTTTCCGCAGAAAGGCGAAAAGCCTGCAAAGCATATCTTCGGCGCTTTCCATGGGCTCTCCTTCCCGGAGGGGCTTTCCCATGAGCCTGCCGTTGGCGAGGGAAAGGTGCAGGGGCGGCCACATGAAAAGAATAACGCTGTAGCGGGCGCCGGAAAGGCAGTGCTCCATTTCCCGCCACAGGCAGGGATGGTTGAGCGGGAAATTGAAGATGAGCGTGTCGGCGACCAGTCTGGACGATTTCAGATGGACATGGTTTTTTGCCAGGGCGGAATTGCCGATCACCAGCATTCTGTCATTGCCGAGCAGGAGATGGTCGTGTTGCTGATAGGAATAGATGAACACGGCAGAAACAACGGTTACAGGGATGAGCGGGAGTTTCTCTTGGCGGAGTAAAGAGTGCATCCGAGGATTTGGAGGGTGTCTATTCCGTTTTTGGAAAACCTCAGCCGGAACATGTGCCTTCTGGCGGTTTTGAACTTCCAGAAGCATTGAAGGAGGCGCAGGTAAATCCACCGTCCGGCCAGGGCTGCTTCAAGGTAGGTCCGCTGTTCCCTGGGAATCCCGCGAACGTGTTCGGAAGTGATGTCCGCTTCCCGCCAGAGTTCCGCCCAATGCCTGAGCTGCCGGGCCGGCATTTTATTGTCCGGAAAAAGCAGGGGGACGATATAATTCATGTAGGCCGTGCGGTTGCTCTCCAGAACCCCTTCCCGGAGTTTTTCCCTGGTGAGCATCTCGAATACGGCGTAATAACTTGCGGGCCGGGTTTCCGCTTTCCGGTTGCGCGAAGAAACGGATTGGGGGCCGCCCAGCCCGTAGTGATAAAGTTTTTCAGAGGTAAGGGCGATGCGGCGGCAGCGGGCGATGGCCCGGGAAACGTACAGGGTGTCTTCCCCGCTGGTGAAGGAAGATGGCAGGCGAACTTCCAGGGGGGCGGAACAGCCGGGGAGGAGCCGCCTGAACAATTTGCTCCAGACGACGCCGGTGATCCTGTCTTCCAGAAAGAGCCGGAATATTTCTCCTTTCTCCGTAAAGACGCCGTCGCAGGCGGTGTTTTCAACATGAAGGAGTTTTTCCTCAGTAATTCCGCGCGATTCTTCGCTTTCAGCCGGAAGGAAGGGGGAATAGGAACATTGGACCATGTCCGCCCCGGTTTCTTCCGCGAGCCGGTAGAGCCGTTCATACATGTCCGGCTCAACGTAGTCATCCGGATCCGCAAAACCCAGGTAAGGCGCTGCGGCTGCCCTGATTCCCGCGTTGCGGGCTTCTGCCCTGCCTGAATTTTCCTGTGTAATCAGGCGGAAACGGCTGTCTCCGGAAGCATATTTCCGGACGATGTCTCCGGACCCGTCTGTCGAACCGTCGTCCACGCAGATGATTTCCAGGTCGCGGAGGGTTTGTGCCGCCAGGCTGTCCAGACAGCGCGGAAGAAGGGGTCCCATGTTGTAGATGGGGACGATGACGGAAATGAGGGGAGAGGACATGGGCTGCTGCGTAAGGAAACGGGGTTATATCCGGAGCCATGAGCCGGGGATGAGCGCGTCGTCCGTATGGTACCGGTCGTTTTCATTCCTGTTGAACCAGATGCGCGGCGCGATGACGATTTTCTCCGCGTGTTCGTTGAGCCAGGCCGCCCACCAGGAGAACGTGCTGTTGGCGATGATGTGGTGGCGGCAGTTTCGCATCAGCTCCAGATCGAAGTAGCCGGCGCCGCCGTCGTTGATATCCACATGGACATGGGGCAGGGCGGGCCTCAGGTGTTCTCGTGCCCACGCTGTGTCGTCCGAGAAGATGAAATAACGCAGGGATTCCTGCGGAACGCCTGCCGCCCGCAGCCTTCCTTCCATTTCAGCCATGCTCCGGAGATAGTATTCCAGCGGCGGCGGAGAAAGGTAGGGGTTGGAGAGGTAATCCGTTCTCCTGATGTGCAGGGAAATGGAGCAGCAGGAACGGATGTCTTCAAGAATGCGGGCGTTTTCCGGAGTCAGGGGAGTTTTTAGACGGAATTCCCTGCAAAGCTGTTCCCGGCAGTGGAGGAAGTATTGTTCCGTTTGAAAATATCCCTTGAAATAGGTATGGCAGCGGGGTGGGGCCGTGAGGCCGGGATCGAACCCGTGCCGTTTTTCCTCCCGGAAATGAGGATATTTGGGGGCGGAGAACAGGGAACGCAGGCAGGCGGGAATGCGGGACTTGCGGAAAGCCCAGGAGGGAGGGCCCCCTTCAATGGGAAGGGAAATGTGGAAGTGATGGAGTTCGCAGACCCTCTTGTCATCATGTTCATATGATGAGGCTTCCAGCCTTGCTTTTTCCCCTTGCCGGGAGAGCGCGAAGAGAAAGGCGTATTGGAACAGCTGGTTTCCCAGCCCTCCGAAAAGACGCATGACCAATTCTTTTTTCTTTGCCATGTTCAAGCAGGGAAAAGGGGTTAAAACGGAATATTCCCGCGTATGTCCTCCAGTTGTCCGCGTATTTGCCGCAGCCGTACCCGGCCATTCCTTCTCCATGAAGGAACAGGGCAGAAAGGAAGAAGCTTCCAGAGGATTCCGGTGTTCCTGCCGGCCTTCCGGAGCCTTCTTCCGAAGTCTGAAAAGCTGGTGGATTTCAACAACAGGCGGAAAGGAAGATGAAGAGACTCTCTCCGGCACTCGGCGTTCGTGCAATGGGCGTTCAGGAAGTCCCGGATGATGCCGTAAAGCATTTCCTGCTCCCCGGGAGAGAAAGGCATGTCAAGCAGTCTCAGTTCAAATGGTTCATGCTCTACAAAGCGGACAAGATGGCCGGCTTTTCTTGTCCAGAGCCGGCGTTGTTCATAAAACTCTTCAATCAGGGAAAGCCACCGGGGGATCATGTCCAAAATATCGGCGGTTCTTTTTCTTATCTGGTGGTGGTTGCCCTGTTCATGCTGGCGGTAATGGTAAACGGCCTCCGGGCAGAAGGAGATTTTTTCTGCCAGCGCGAGCGCGAAATGCGAGAAGAGGCCGTCTTCACAGGGGTGAATGCCTTCCGGGAATTCCAGATTGTTTTTTAAGGGGAACTCCCGGCGCAGAAATATGCCGCAGGTGGGCAGGGCGGGGATTTTATCCGGCGGAAACCTGTCGCAGAACAGTTTTCCCGCTATGGTCAAATCGCTTGCTCCGCGGTCTGAGGCGTCCAGAAGATGTTTGAGAAAGGCTTCGTCAATAAAATCGTCGCCGTCAACGAAACACAAATAGCGCCCGGAAGCGTGCCGCATGCCCAGATTGCGGGCGGAGGAAACGCCTCCGTTTTCCTGTTCGAAATAACGGATTCTTGAGTCCGCCTCTGAAAAACGCCGGGCGATTTCCCCCGACGAGTCGGAGGAACCGTCGTTAATGATGAGGCATTCCCACTCCGCAAGGGTTTGCCGGCGTATGCTGTTGATGCACTCTTCAAGATATCGTTCCTGGTTGTAAACGGGAACAATGACGGAAACCTGGGGCTGTGGCGGGCAGGATCGGGTCATTGGCGGGACTGTTGAGGTTTGGAGGGGGAGCATGCGGCAAGAGCCCGCTTCAGGTTGGAGCGGGATTCCCTGTCAATATCCCTGCCCAATTGGAGAAGCGCCTGCTGCATTTCCGCGTATTCCTCCTCCGTTTGCCTGATGGCGCGGAGCATGGCGCCGCCAAGCGTTTCTTCCCCGTAAAGAAGTGCGTTCCGGTCATTGAAGCCGTAGAAGGAAGCGAATTTTTCATGGATGACCGGAATCTTCGCGAATCCGTAAATAAGCAGGGCGGAGCCGGTGATGCCGGTGGTAATGTAGCGGTCGTGCGCCGGATTGCCGGGATCAAGGAGAGGCAGGAAATAGTCCGCCCGCTCCATGGCCGCGTACATGGAAGGGAAATCGAGCCTTCCGGCCACATGCAGGAAAGGGCGCAGGTGGCCGGGAATTTCTCCCAGCTCTCCTTCCCCTACGATGATGACGGAAAAGTTCCTGTATCCTTCATTGTAGATGGTTTGCAGCGCCTCAATCAGGAGTTTGTGGTTTTTTCTCTGCGCGGAAAGGGAACCTACGGTGATGAATACGGGTTCACGGTTCCGGGGCGCAGGCGGGATTTTCCCGAAAAAGTGCGGATTAACCATCGTCCCTTTGGGAAAGGAGCCCAGCGTCAGCAGACGTCCCTGCCGTTCAAGTTCTTCTTCCCCGAACCGGGGGATGTCATTTAATTCATGTTCGACGGCCAGAAGATTGGTGAGTCTGTCAAGCCCCGTCATGTGAAGGAAACCTGCCCATCCCGGAATGTCATAAAAGGCGGATGTTGATACCAAAATGGCTTCGTACCGGTTGAGGACGGGAGCTTTGGCCAGGCGCTTCCATGAAGTGCACATGGCTGTGAAGATCTGGATCTCGTTTTCCTTGAAACAGCACAGAGGCGATTGCCCGGCCAGGCTGTGATGCATCAGGACATCAACGCGGTATCCCATGTCAAGCAGATGACGGCAAAAACCGGGGAGGACTTCTCCGTGGCAATAGTTGGGCTCCAGAATAAGGATTGTGCGGCCGGCTACTGCATGCCTGCGCCATGCGCGCATGCTTCGGCGGGCGTTCCGGTCGTAGTCGGACAGGAAATCGCGCAGAAAAGCGCGTCCTTTTTTACGCAGATTCCGAAACGGAATACACATGGTCAGCAATCGGAGCATGACTGTCTGCGTATGTGTAATCGGTTTCATGGTGAAAAATTGCAGAAGATATCATGAATATCGCCTGATACGGATGGTGATTTTTTTCTTTTTGCCGTTCCGGGCAGATTTTTCCCGCCGTAAAAAAGAATACGTTGTGCGACGATGGCTGAATACTTAATAAATTCATACTGAAAAGCAATATCAAAAAAGCTCCTTTGCGCATGATGCCGGAGTATTCCTGACGGTTTGAATTTTCTGCCGTATTGCGGCCGTACTGCCGCCCTCTGTTTCCGTCGTTTCCGGGGAAGACTGCCTTTGCATTTCTTTCCGGAAATAATTTCGCGCCTCCGGTTTCCCGTTTTTCAATAAATGGCGTTGCTGTTTTTTCTTGATGTGAATTTTCAATCCGGATAAAAAAGAATGCTTCCGCCATGAGCGTATCCGTTTCCATCATTGTTCCCTGCTATAATGTTGCCGCCTATCTGGACCAGTGTATGGAAAGCCTGACCGGCCAGAGCATGGAAGATATTGAGATCATTTGCGTCAATGACGGTTCTTCCGACCGTACGGCGGAGATATTGCGCGAATGGAGGAACAGGGACCGCCGCGTCCGGATAATTGACCAGAAAAACAGCGGCGTTTCCGCAGCGAGGAACAGCGGCATGGAAGCGGCCGCGGGGACGTATATCGGCTTTGTGGATCCGGACGACATGGTGGAACGGAATATGTTCCAGCGCCAGTTTACTGCGGCCGCGGAGAAAGATGCGGATGTAGCGGTGTGCGGATACCATGAATTCTGCGACTGCGGGGACATGGATATGCCTGAAAGCGGATGGTCGCCGTCAGCCGGATTTTTCCCGGAGGAAAAAGCGGAACGGTTCCGGCGGGGGACGCCCTGGAGCCGGTGCGCGGGAACGGTGTGGAACAAGTTGATCCGCAGGGAACTGCTGGAAGCAAACGGCTTGCGTTTCGTTCCCGGATTGAGCCAGGGGGAGGATTTGTATTTCTGTTTGATGCTGTTGACTTTTGCTCCGCGGCTTTTGACCATTCCCGACCGGTTGTACCACTATCGGCGGGAACGCCCCGGCTCCTCCTCCTGTGGGCGGGATCCCCTCCTGGGGGATTTCCGCATGGATTTGATGGGCATGGAATCTCTGGCGCGTTTCTGGGGGCGGCGGGGGCTGCTTGATTCACCCGCCGTCTTCGGTCTGGTGGACTGTTGCATGGAATTGATGCGCAGGCATTTCATCGTGAAAGAGGGAGCTTTTTTCAGGGCGTCGCCAGAAGACCGGGAGGTTCTGCTTTCCGGCTGGAAAAAGTGGCTGGAGCTGGTGGGCGCGGAGAATGTCCTTCCCCGTCTGGACCGGTGGGACCGGGCTTTTTGCCGTCTTTTGTTGAATTACCCCTGCCGGAGCAATTTTTTCTCTGTCCTGCATTCCCGCCTGATGTCATCCCGTAAGGGGCGCCGGGGGGCTTACTACGCCCTGAAAAGGCGCCTAATGAAGTGAAAAGGGGAAATTCTTCCTCCTTCCCCTGTTGTTCCGGCGCCGCATGGGGTTGCGAAAAGGCGGAATGCCTGCCGGCATTCTACAGGCCCGTGTAGCACATCTGCTCTTTGAGCTGGGCCACCTGAAGGTCTTCCCCCAGATATTCCCCAATGGAGTAGCCGAAAAGCATGGCGGCGCCGGGGCCGTTGGCGGTGAGCATGTTGCCGTCCAACACCACATTTTCATCCTTCACGATGCGGGCGCCTGCTTCGTTGAGTTCCCGGTAAACGTCCTGGGCCGGGTAGGCCGTGACGTTCCTGTCCCTGACCAGGCCTGCTTTGGCCAGAACGATGGGGGCGGCGCAGATAGCGGCTACCAGCTTGCCCGCTTCATGCATTTTTTTGACCAGATGGATGACTTCCGGCGTGTCCCGGAGTACCCAGGAACCCGCGCCGCCGGGCAGGATCAGGGCGTCCAGCTTGTCAGCATGGAGTTTGTCCAGCATGGTGTCCGTGCTGACGGTTACTTCATGGGTGCTGACCACCTTGTCGGCCTGGACGCCGGCGAGCACTACGTCCATGTTCAGGCGCCGCAGAATGTCCAGCGGAGCCATGAGTTCGATTTCTTCAAATCCGGGGGCGGCAAGTATGGCGACTTTTTTCATGGTTGGTAAGACAGGAGGGGGAAGCGGAACGTTCAAGGAAAAGAGCAGAATATCCCGGTAGCCCTACAGGAGGAGGAGAACCGGGTTTTCCAGGAGGGTTTTGAATTCGGCGGCGATTTTGGAAGCCTTGCATTCCGGCAGAATGTTGGCGTTCACGTACAGGGTGACGGGCAGAATGAGCTTGGACACGGGCCGCCCCGCTTCAATGCCCGTTTTCGGCGTAGTGCCTCCTATGCTGATGATGCTGTGGGGCATTTCCGGAAGCGCGGCGCGCTGGGCTTCCACGTTCACGCCGCTGTCGCAAAGCAGGATATTGGGCGCGACGCTGCCTGCGGGGAGCGGCCCTGCCGCGGGGGCGGCCAGGCGTTCCATGGCGATGTTGTAAATCGTCTTGCCGGAGGCGTTTTCAATGAAGACGTATTTTTCCCCCTTGTCCAGCACCATGAGCAGTTTCGTAACGGCGTCTCCGGCCAGCCATTCCGGCTCGCTGACGCATGCTTTCACCGCAGCGCGCACCACGTAGTCAAAGAGGCTGTAACGGCCGCCGATGAGCTTTTCGCACTGGACGGCGATGGGCGTACTGATGGCGGCCAGGTAAGCCATGTTCGCCTCCAGGGAGTACAGGTAAAAGTTGTCTACGCGCGTGGCGTGGCGCGTGTCCCGGGGCGCCAGCGGGGTCTGCACCCGGCGGGCGGGGCCGTCTGCGGGGCGCAGGGCGGCCCGTACATCCGCAGCCATGATTTTGCCCCGGGGGCCGGTGCCGCGCAGCGTGGCGGGATTCAATCCGGCTTCCGCCGCCAGCCTGGCGGC
This sequence comes from Akkermansia muciniphila, assembly GCF_030848305.1. Classification (NCBI taxonomy): domain Bacteria; kingdom Pseudomonadati; phylum Verrucomicrobiota; class Verrucomicrobiia; order Verrucomicrobiales; family Akkermansiaceae; genus Akkermansia; species Akkermansia muciniphila. The sequence goes on from NZ_CP114598.1 coordinate 1,118,740, forward strand.
CAGCGGGCTGCATGTTACGGGCGGGCACGGAGGGCAGCCGCAGGCGGCCGCTCCGAATTCCGACTGAAGCAGCGCAATAGGCGCTCCCACCGCGGCGGAACCTCCTTCCGGCACCAGGATTTCCGCCAGGGTGCCGTCCTCGCAGGCCTGGAGTTCCACATGGGCCTTGTCCGTTTCAATGTCGGCCAGATGGTCGCCGACCTCTACGAAGTCCCCTGTTTTTTTGATCCATCTCAGGACGATGCCTTCGTGCATGGAGTCGGACAGGCGGGGCATTTCAATGGTAGTAGCCATGGAGGTGAATGTTGAAGTATGGTAAAAGGGGGGAAGGCGCGCCGGAAGGGGCGGGACGTCTCCTTCCGGCGCGCGGAAGCGCGGCTACGCGCTGTATTTTTCCACGCCGTCGATGAATACCTTGCAGGTATTGAAGTCATCGTCCAGCAGAACCATGTCCGCCGTGAAGCCGGGGGCGATTTTGCCCAGGCCTTCCAGGCCCAGGGACTGCGCCTGGTTCCAGGAAGTGGCTTTCACCAGGTCGCTGAGGGGTTTCCCGGTCAGGCGGTGCACGTTTTTCAGGCCGTGGGCGTACTTGAGGGTGCTGCCGGCCAGGGCGCCGGATTCCTGCAGGCGGGCCACGCCGTCCTTCACGATGATGGGCAGGCCGCCCAGGTCCCCGGGGCCGTCCGGCATCCAGGAGCAGGCCAGGGAGTCCGTAATCATCAGCATCTGGTCGGAATCCTTGTTCTTGAACACGGTTTTGAGCATGTCCGCGCAGAGGTGGATGGTGTCGCAGATGATTTCAATCTTGATTTCCCTGTCCAGAAGGCCGGAACCCACCAGGCCGATTTCACGGTGGTGCAGGGGAGACATCTGGTTGCAGTAGTGGGTCAGGTGCGCCAGTCCCGCGGACTTGGCCCTGTTGAAGTCCGCATGGGTGGCGGCGCTGTGCCCGGCGGAGCAGCGGATGCCGTTGGCCGTAGCTTTCTCAATGAATTCAATGGCTCCAGGCATTTCCGGCGCCAGGGAGACCAGCAGCACCCTGGCAATGGAGTTCAGGTTGGCCACTTCATCATAGTCCGGCTGGCGGACAAAGGCGGGGTTCTGCGCGCCGCAGCATTTGGGGTTGATGAACGGCCCTTCCAGGTGGACGCCGGGCGTTTTGGCGAATTCCTGGTTCTTCATGTATTCCGCCACGGAGGCGCACACGTCTTCCAGCACCTTGGGAGACAGGGTGAGAGTGGTCGGCAGCCAGGAAGTGACGCCTTCCTTCATTTTGCATTCCGCAATGGTGCGGAGGCTTTCCAGCTTGGCGTCGCAGGTGTCGCAGCCGCCGGCGCCGTGGCTGTGGATGTCAATGAAGCCGGGCAGGAGCATGCGGCCTTCCGCATCCACGACCTTGTCTGCGGCGGGAAGTTCGCTCCCGGCGGGATAGACGGCGGTAATGGTTTTGCCTTCCATTTCCACGGCAGCCCCGGGCATATCAATGCCGGGGGAGATGATGCGTGCGTTTTTAATGAGTGTTTTCATAACAATGAATGGTTGTTGGATGGATGTTGATCGTCGTTTTTCTTCGTTTGGCCGCGTTTTCCCGTCTGGCCTCTGCCGCTTCCCGGTTATCTGGCGGCGTCCAGGGCCTTGTTCCACCGGGCTACGCGGGAGGCTTCCGCTTTCAGCACGGCGGCCGCGGCGTTTTTGTCCAGAATGCGGATGTCCTTGATTTTATCCCCCCGGACGATGGAGTTGACGACGGACTGCCCTTTCAGCACCTTCCCGAAGACCGTGTGGTGGCCATCCAGATGAGGCGTGGCCACATGGGTGATGAAGAATTGGGAACCGTTGGTGCCGGGGCCCGCGTTCGCCATGGAAAGCACGCCGGGGCCGTCATGCCTGAGATCCGGGGAAAATTCGTCTTCAAAACTGTAGCCGGGGCCTCCCATGCCCGTGCCGGTGGGGTCGCCGCCCTGGATCATGAAATCCGGAATCACGCGGTGGAAGGTAATTCCCTTGTAGTAGCCCCTGTTGGCGAGGTTCAGGAAGTTGGCTACGGTGACGGGCGCCTTGGAAGGGTAAAGGGCCAGTTCAATGTCCCCCTTGGTAGTGGAGATGACGACATGGACGTCCTTGAGGCCGGCGGCGGATTCCGCGGAGGCGCTGAAGCACGCCAGGGCGCACAGGGAACACAGCAGAAGGGTGAGATATTTTTTCATGGCTTCTTGTTTCCCCCCTATCTTGCCCGAATAGAAGCAGGGTTGCAAGTAAATCGCGCGCCCTGACGGGAGAATGGCGCTGGACGCGTCAATGAGGGAAGGTTGTTCCCTGAAGAAGAGATTGTTAAGGTGTGCGTCCGGTTGCCGGCCCGGCACTACCTTGAGCCGGAATACGCGCGGGAAAAACGGAAGACCGCCCACGCCATGAAGAGGCTGAGGATTCCCATGACGACGAATTGCCAGGAAGGGGGGATGACCAGCATCATGGCGTATTGGAACCCGACGGCCAGCAAACCGAGCGCGCAGTCCACCAGGTTGCCGGCGGCGATCATGTCCCCGCGCTTGTCATTGTCCGCCCGGTCCTGGAAAAAGGCGTTCAGGGGCACCAGGAACAGGGCCGCGCAGCTCGCCGCCATCAGCACGCCACCCGCCACGGAAACGTTCATTCGGATGCGGCGTCGGCAGATCACGGAAGCGAGGATGCCGCCCAGCACCGTTCCCCCGCTCATCCAGGCCATCAGCACGGCTCCTACGGAGCTGAAGTCGTCCCCGCCGCCGGAGATTTCCTTCGCCATCTGGATAGTCATCAGCATGACCGTGCCGCCGAAGAACCAGAAATAGCCGATGCCCATTTCGCTGACGCGCAGGTTGCGGTTGTTCCACAGCTTGCCCAGCTGGTGGAAGTGCTCGTAAAACAGGGACCAGGAGAAGGGCCGGAAGCCTTCGGGAGCATACCGGGGCAGATAGAAGCTGGAGATGGCCACCGGAACGGCCAGGAGCAGAAACACCAGGCATGGGAAAGAGGCGGCATACCAGCCGTCATTGATACCGGAGGGTTTCAGCCATGCGTCAAACCATGGGAAGAAGCCCTCCCCCAGCCAGCGGTGCCAGATGGTATCCGTGGAAGGCTCCAGCAGGTAGCGGAACCAGATGAAGACGCCAATCTGGCCGATGAGCAGGCTGAGGATGGAAGCCATTTCCACGATGCCGCTGGCGAACCCCATGCGGGAGGTTCCCACGATGTCCTTGACGATTCCTTTCTTGGCCGGGCTGAAGACGGTGGCCTGCACGGCAAAGACGCAGAACCACAGGATGGCCCCGTTCAGGTTGTGGACGCGCAGGCTCCAGTACATGCCCGCCAGAACGCATATCTGGAGCAGGGCCATGGACTGGATGATGCGCGCCTTGCAGAAACGGTCCGAAAGCCAGCCGACGAAGGGGGAGAACAGGATGAAGGGCAGCACGATGATGGCCCCCAGCGGATATTCCAGGTCCCCCTCTGAGCCGTACAGCCAGACGCCCAGGGGAATCAGCAGAAATTGCGCCCCTTTTTCATTGAAGGAGTTCTGCGCCTGAATCAGCACGAGCCGCCAGAAAGCTCCCCATGGAACTTCGCGGGCGTGTCCTGGCGTATGGGCGCTGGAATTCATGAAGTTACAGGCTGGGCTCCTCCGCTTTTTCCAGACCGGAGCCGCGGAACAGGCACAGCACGCCGATGACGGCTGTCAGCAGGGCGCTGGAAACCAGGGAGGCTTCTTCACTGAACCCGCACATTTCCGGGCTGGAGAACAGATATTGGAATACCACTAGGCTCAGGAAGGCGGCGGGAGCCGCCGCCGGCCAGAAGCAGCGGTTTTTGCTGCGCAGGTAAATGGAGACGGCCCAGAGCGTAGCGGAGGCCAGAAGCTGGTTGGCCCAGCCGAAGTACTGCCAGATGATGGCGTAGTCCATGCTGCTGACGGCGATGGCTGCGGCGAAGAGCGGTATGGCGATCATCAGGCGGCGGCTCAGCTGTTCCTGGCTCAGCTTGAAGCAGTCCGCAATCATCAGGCGCGTGACCCGCAGGGCGCCGTCCCCCGTGCTGATGGGGAGGATAACCACGCCGATCATGACCAGGATGGAACCGATGCTTCCCATCCAGGATTCGGAAATCGTCTGGATGGCCAGAGCCGGAGCCTTTCCGTTGGCGGTAGCCGCTCCCAGGGCTTCCGGAGAGCCGTAGAAGGTCAGCGCGGCAGCGGCCCATATGAAGGCGATGATGCCTTCCGTAATCATCGCCCCGCCAAAGACGGGCAGCCCTTCCCGTTCCGTTTTCAGGCACCGCGCCATCAGCGGGGACTGTGTGGCATGGAATCCGCTCACGGCTCCGCAGGCGATGGTGATGAACATCACGGGGAAAAGCGGGAAATCCGTCGGATGGCGGTTATGGAAAAAGTCCGTATCCGGAAGCACTTCCATGCGGGGGAGATGCATCCAGGCCGGCAGGGAATCCGCAAAGGGCATCAGAAGCATCACGCCCAGAATACCCATGACCATGATGATCAGGGCGACGGAAAAAAGAGGATAGACCTTTCCCATAATAGCCTGGATGGGAAGAATGGTCGCCAGAAAATAGTAGCCGAAGATAATCCACACCCATGCCGAAACGTTCCAGCCCGTCATGGGGGACAGGATGGCGGCGGGCCCCACGGCGAAGACGACGCCCACCAGCACGCTGAACACGATGCAGACGGCGCGGCTGATCCACTGGGCCTGCCCGCCCAGGTAGCGCCCCAGGATTTCCGGCAGGTTTTCCCCTTTGTGCCGCAGGGAGATCATGCCGGAAAAGTAGTCGTGCGCCATTCCGCCCAGAATGCAGCCGAAAACGATCCACAGGAGCGCGGCCGGGCCATACAGCACGCCCATGACGGCGCCGAAAATGGGCCCCAGCCCTGCAATGTTCAGCAGCTGGATGAGAAAAACGCGCCAGCGCGGCATGACCACATAATCCACGCCGTCCGTACAGGCCACGGCGGGAGTCTGCCGGGAGGCGTCCGGCCGGAAAATCCTTTCCAGCACCCGTCCGTAAGTGAAATAACCGGCCGCCAGGGCCAATATCCCCAGAATGAAATAGCAGTAACCGTTCATGTTGGAAAAAAACCGGCCGCCTCATGGGCTGCCGTCCGTTCACGGAACTTAACTTTTCTCCCTCCCTCTGGCAAGCCGTTAGTGAAAAAGAGGAAAAGGAGGGGCGGATTCCCAATCCGAAGTCAACACTAAATAATAGAAATGAGATGTTTATGCAGATAAACGAACAGGGCCATCTTGAAATTGCAAGTTTCCCTGTTGGAGATTTTAAACTATCGTAAAATTCATAATTCCAATTTTTTGCGCATGAAAAACAGACCTGGATTTATTTTTCGGATTGGGAATCCGCTAAAAAATTGGCCCCGCTCAACCTTTCCCATTTCCATTTATGAAGAAAACATTGATAATCATTGCATCTCTGGTTCTTGGCGCGGCGGCTTCCCAGGCCGCGGTACTGTGTACCACTACGTTTAACCGGACCGGCACTTCCCTGGATACCGTCACGGTGAGCACGGTTTCCGATGCGGGACTTACCACCTCCACCTCGATTAGTTCCGAGAATTTCAGCAAGAGCACTACGGGCAATGACCTGCTGGCTTCAGGCTCCATTCCCGCCTCCGTATTCTCCCCCAATGCCAATGTGGGTAATAACCAGAATAATACGTGGAGCGTGTCTTTCACGTTTACCAACACCGGTTCCCAGGATATGCTGATTTCTTCCATTGATCTTTCCATGATAGGGTTCACTGGAGCGGGCGACGCGCAGAATGCCGGGGGCGGTGTGGCCAATAACGGTTATGTTGGAGGAGCCGACGGCAATTTGAACAAACCTGTCAATATCACCCTCGGCATGGACGGGCAGGAAAGTCAGACGCTGGCCTATAATGGCGCCACCAGTACAAATACATCCGTGGGATCCTGGGATGGCGTTCGTACGGGAAACTATGAATATAGCGATGTTGTGTTGAAAGCCGGGGAGTCCATGACGTTAACGGTCACGGCTTCCAAAAACGAGGCCTACGGCAGCGGCTGCTTTATTGGGCTTACGGGAATCCAGGTGAATGGGGAAGTGGTTCCGGAACCTGCTGCAGCTTCCCTCAGTCTTCTGGGGCTGGCCGCGTTGATGATGCGCCGCCGCAGAGTTTGAGGTTCCTGCTTCTGATGTATTTGAACAGGCCGCCCGTTTTTTGAAACTGGCGGCTTGTTTGTTTTCAGCCAGTGGGGGTTCTTTGTCCAACTGGAGCGTTGGGGGCGCCGCCGCGGAATCCGTGCCAGGGGCGTCCGCTTCCGCCTACACGCATTGGATGGTGACCAATGGAACGGATTTTGCGGGAAGAGCGGATGTCGGCGGATTGGGCGCGGGGGGACGGTATTTGAAGGGAGCCAGGATTCGCGGCTTAGCAGCCACCGGAAGGCAAGATCCCCTTGTTCATTATAAACACGAACAAGGGTGTATATCTGCGTGTGGAAGAGGGCGGCATTACCGTGGAAACCGCCGGCGGGGGACTGCGGATTTCGGGATCGCCCGGCTGCGCGTAACCGCGGACCAGGTGCGGCATGTGGCTGAAGGGCGCAGCCTGTATGTGGGAAATGACGATGACGCCCGTCCGGGGGATTATATTTCCCTGACTTCGGAAAATGATGTTCCGCGACGCGCGACAGTGACGGGCGGAGGCGCCGTGCGTTAAACAGAAAGAGAAATTTTATTCCCCGTCATTTTCCGAATCGGCAGGGGGCGCTTTGGGCAGGTTTTTGTCAATGTCTTCCAAAAGGTTGACCAGGTCAACGCCGCGCTGGGCGGAGTCGTCCAGACGGAAGGTCAGGCGCGGCGTATTGCGCAGCACCACGCGCCTGGCCACGGCGGACTGGATAAGCCCATGCCGGGAGTTCAGTTTTTCCAGCACCTGGGCGGGAGCCATTTTCCCTACGACGCCCACCCATACTTTCCCCTCTTTCAGATCGTCCGTCACTTCCACTTCAATCACGGTGACAATTGTGCCGGGAAATTCAAAATCCCGCTGAATGGTGGTGCCTATTTCCCGGCGCAGGAGTTCGTTTACCTTGTCAGTGCGTCTGCTCATATGAAGAGATAGAGTGATAAATGGGCCGATTGGTTCAATCGGTGAAGAAAGAATGGAGGAAAAGACAGGGACGGAGGTTTCCCGGCCGCCCGGAGGAGCGTACAGGAGGCTCCGTCCCTGTTGGTTGATTCTCGTTGAGGGTTACAGCGTTTGCTGGATTTTTTCCAGCGTGTAGCATTCGATGATGTCGCCCGTCTCGTATTCGTTGAAGTCTCCGAGGCGGATGCCGCATTCCAGGCCCGCCTTGACTTCTTCCACTTCATCCTGGAAGCGGCGGAGGGTGGACATTTTGCCGTCAAAGACAGGCGTCTTGTCGCGGATGACGCGCGCCTCGCAGCTGCGGAGGATTTTGCCGTCCTCCACCATGCAGCCCGCCGCGCGGCCTTTGTTGAGTTTGAAGACCTGGAGCACTTTGGCGTGGCCGATGATGGTTTCGCGCGTTTCCGGTTCCAGCAGGCCCAGCATGGCATCCCTCACCTGGTCGATGAGTTCGTAAACGATGGAATACAGTTTTACCTGCACGCCTTCCCGCTTGAGCAGTTTGACGGCGTTGGCTTCCACTTTGACGTTGAAGCCCAGGATGACGGCATCCGAGGAGGAGGCCAGCAGAACGTCCGATTCCGAAATGGGGCCGGCGGAGGCGTTCAGGAAGACGCATTCCACTTTGTCCGACTGGATGTCCAGAACAGCCTTCTTGATGGCTTCCACGGAACCCTGCACATCCCCCTTCAGGAGTATTTTGAGCTGGGCTTTCTGGGTGCCGTCCCCCATCATGGCGAGCAGTTCTTCCATGCGTGCCTTGCGGGGCTGGGCCAGGCGCTGCTTGCGCAGTTCCTCCTGGCGTTCTTCCCCAAGCTTTTTGGCGGCGCGTTCGTTTTCCATTTCCACCAGTTCGTCCCCCACGTTCGGGGTTTCAGAGAAGCCGGTAATTTCCACGGGCATGCCGGGGCCTACCTTTTTGACGCGTTCGCCGTGGTCGTTGACCAGGGCGCGCACCTTGCCGGCGTAAGGGCCGCAGATGAAGGGCATCCCGACGCGGATGGTGCCGCTTTCCACAATGGCCGTGGCGGAGCTGCCCGTGCCGGGTTCCACGCGGGCTTCAATAATGGAGGCGCGGCAGTTGGCCTTGGGGTTGGCCTGGAGTTCCAGCACTTCCGACTGGAGGACGAGAAGGCCGAGAAGGTCGTCAATGCCGGCCCCGGTCAGGGCGGAGACTTCCACGCATTCCACATCGCCTCCGAAGTCCGTGGGAACTAGCCCTTCTTCCATCAGGCCGCTCTTGGTCTTGACAGGGTCTGCGGCCGGAAGGTCGCACTTGTTGATGGCCACGATGATGGTTTTGCCGGCCGCTTTGGAGTGGGCAATGGCTTCCCGCGTCTGGGGCATGATGCCGTCATTGGCGGCCACTACCAGCACCACGATGTCCGTGACGTCCGCCCCGCGGGCGCGCATTTCCGTGAAGATGGCGTGGCCCGGCGTATCCAGGAAGGTGAGCGTGCTGCCGTTGTAGTCAACCGTATAGGCGCCGATGTGCTGGGTGATGCCCCCAGCTTCCCCCTTGGCCACGCGCGTTTTGCGGATGTAGTCCAGCAGGGATGTTTTGCCGTGGTCCACATGGCCCATGACGGTGATGATGGGGGTGCGCGTGATGAGGGTGGCTTTGGGTTCTTCCACCACCGGCACGGGTTCCGGTTCCTTGACGGGTTCCTGCTGGGCTTTCACGCCGCCGCCTTTTTCCCGTTTTTCACGGGCGAATGTGTAGCCGTGGATGTCGCAGATGGTGCTGACGGCGTCCGCATCCAACGGCGTATTCGGGTTGGCGAAGATGCCCATGCCCATCAGATCCTTGATGATTTGGAAGGGCTTGGCTTTCAGCATGCCCGCCAGCTCGGAAACGGAGACGGGCGGTTTGAGGTTGATGATTTTATCGTCCGCGGAGGTTTCTTCCTGGGGTGCGGGCGCGGCGGGTTCTGCGGCGGCCGGGGCAGCGACGGGCGCCGGAACGGCGTCAGCGGCGCGCGCCGCCTTTTTCTTGGTGCCGGAAAGCAAGTCGAGAGCTTCTTTCTTGACTGGAGCAGGGCGGGAGGGCGCCGGTGCGGGGGCCGGCTGGGGTGCGCGTTTCTTTTTGGAAGATCCGCCGATCAGATCCAATACTTCCTTTTTGGGTTCGTTCTCTTCTTGTTTATTAGGCATCTTGATTTAAGGTTGTTAGATGTTGAGCGCCGCGCCCAACGGTTATTGAGAGATGAGGTCCCGGGCCTTGGCCAGGATTTGGGCGGCTTCCTCTGCGGGAATGCCCATGCTTTCCGCGATGTCGGAAGCTTCAAATCCGGTGAGGGCTACCAGGTCCGTTCCGCCCATGGTCACCAGGCCCATGGCGGTTTCTTCCGGGATTTCCAATTGTTCGCTGAGGGTTTTGGCCGCAGCCTGGCATTGGCGCATGACTTCCTCGGCCGCGGCCTGGCTCTGGCGTTTTTCCGCTTCCTGGACGTCAAAGACGCGCACCTGGACATCCCAGCCCATCAGGCGGGAGGTGAGGCGGGCATTCTGTCCCCTGCGGCCGATGGCCTTGGAGAGGTCCTTGTCGTCCTGGACGATAACGAAGATTTTTCTGGCTTCCTCGTCCACGGTGATTTCCCGCGGTTCCACGGGGCTGAGAGCTTCCCGGACGAAGGCGACGGGGTCTTCCGTCCATTCCAGGATGTCCACTTTTTCATTGTTGAGCTCCCGGACGATGTTTTTGACGCGGGCGCCGCGCATGCCTACGCATGCCCCTACCGGATCTACTTTGTCGTCATGGCTGATGACGGCCACTTTGGTGCGGTAGCCGGCTTCGCGGGCGATGCCGTGGATTTCCACGGTCTGGTCGCCTATTTCCACCACTTCCGATTCAAAGAGGCGGCGCACCAGGTTCGGATGGCTGCGGGAAAGGATGACTTCCGGGCCGCGCGCTTCCGTGCGCACTTCCACCACGTAGAAGCGCATGCGGTCGCCGACGCTGTAGTCTTCGTTCGGCACGCGTTCGCGGGAGGTCATGACGCCTTCGAATTTGCCGAGGTCCACAAAAATATCCCCCTTTTCAAAACGGCGGATGGTGCCCGTTACCAGATCTCCGGCGCGGTCCTTGAATTCGTCGTAGAGCATTTCCTTTTCCGCGTCCAGCAGTTTCTGGAGCATGGTCTGGCGGGCGGTCTGCACCGCGATGCGGCCGAAGCCCTTGGGCGTGATGTTGGTGGGAAGCAGGTCGTGCAGAACGGCGTTCTTGTCCAGCTTGACGGCCAGGGAGAGGGGGATCTGGTTGAATTTGTCGGAGTATTCTTCATCCGGCACCACTTCCAGGTCCGCAAAAATGCGCACCTTGCCTTTGTCCACGTTGATTTCGGCCCTCAGGTAGTTGATGCTGCCGGAGCCGGGAACCATCTTGCGGTAGGCGGAGAGAAAGGCGGACTCCAGAGCGAGGAGAATTTTTTCACGGGAGAGCCCTTTTTCCCTCTCGTAGTAGTCAATCAAAGCTTTAATATCGTTTGTCATGAGTGTGGAGGAGTGTGATGGATAGACAAAAAAGAGCGGGTCGACAGACCCACTCTCGAGTGTCTCTCGGGGTGTTTGCCTATCTAAGTAAGCACGAGGGGGCGGTTCTGGCAAGAAAAAACGCTTGTTCTATGCGGCATGCAAAAGACTGGGGATGATTCCGAAAGAAGAATTTTCCGGAGCCCTCCGGAAGGGGGCGGGACAACGGTGTTTGAGGGCTTGACGGACCCGTCAAAAACGGGAAGTATGCGCGCATGAAACTCGTCTCATGGAACGTGAACGGATTGCGGGCGATTCTGGGCAAGGGGATGGCGGCCGCCGTGGATGCCCTGGAGCCGGACGTCCTTTGCCTTCAGGAGATCAAGGCGCGTCCGGAACAGGTGAAAGACCTGTGGATTTCCTCCTGGCCGCACCAGCTCTGGAATCCGGCGGAGAAGGCCGGTTATTCCGGCGTGCTGATCCTCAGCCGGGTGCAGCCTCTTTCCACGTCCGTCGGAATCGGCTGGCCGGAGCATGACCGGGAAGGGCGCGTCTGCACGATGGAATTTGAGCGGTTTTACCTGGTCAACTGCTATACCCCCAATTCACAGAATGAACTGGCGCGTCTTCCGTACCGGGAGCAGTGGGACGCCGCATTCCGCGGGTACGTGGCGGGACTGGCGGAAATCAAGCCGGTCGTTTTCTGCGGGGATTTGAACGTGGCTCATGAAGAGATTGACATCGCGCGTCCCAAAGAGAACCGTTTTTCTGCCGGATTCAGCGACCAGGAGCGCGCCGGGTTTACGCGGCTGCTTGAGGCCGGATTTACGGATACGTTCCGCGCCCAGCATCCGGAGGAGCCGGGCTGGTACAGCTGGTGGTCCTACCGCGCGGGCGCCCGCGCCCGGAACATCGGATGGCGCATTGACTATTTCTGCGTTTCCAATCCGCTGGCTTCCAGAGTGAAGGAAACCGCCATTCATCCGGATGTGACGGGGTCCGACCATTGCCCCGTCAGCCTGGAGATTGACTGCTGAGCGCGGCCTTTTATGCGAGTTTAACTGTAAGAGATTGATGATTATGGAACAGGAATTGCCGCTGCTGGTGGTTGCCACGCGCAACGCCCACAAGACCGGGGAAATCCGCGCCATGCTGGCCGGGAAATGGGAAGTGAAGGATCTTTCCGACTATCCCCAGGCTCCGCCCGTGGATGAAACGGGAGTCACGTTTACGGAGAACGCCACGCTCAAGGCGCTTTCCGCTTCCAGATGCATCCCCGGCGTCCTGCTGGCGGATGATTCCGGGCTGGAGGTGGATGTGCTGGACGGGCGCCCCGGAGTCTGGTCCTCCTCCTTCGGCGGGGAAGAAGGGAACCATGCGAGGAATAACCTCCGCATGATGGAGGAATTGCGGCGCGCCGGAGTGAAACCGGGGGACAGGCCTTCCGCACGGTTCCGCTGCGTCATGGTGCTTGCCGGGAATGGCCGCGTGTTGGCGGAGTTTTCCGGTTCCGTGGAAGGCTACATGTTGACGGAACCCGCCGGGGAAGGAGGGTTCGGCTACGATCCGCTGTTTGTCCCGGAAGGGCATGACCGGAGTTTCGCCCAGCTTCCCATGGAAGTGAAGAATTCCATGTCGCACCGCGCCCGCGCCCTGGCGCAGGTGGTGGCGTGGATGAAGGAACGCCGGGACTGAGGGGTTCTCCGGGCGTCCGGCGGCGGGGAGGTCAGTCCAGCCTGAACGCGCATATCTGGAAGGGAGCCGGTGTTCCGGTATTCAGAAGCTGGTATTTGCCGGCGCGCCAGGAATGATGGGGCAGGCGGGACAGGAAGACTTCCACGGCTTCCGCTTCTTCCTTTCCGCCTTCGTGGCCGGGGTAGCACATGACGCTGAGAAGCCCGTTCGGAGCAATGAGGGCGGCAGCCTGTTCCAGCGCCGCCAGGGTGGATTCCGTCCTGGTAACCGTTTTTTTGTCCCCGCCCGGCAGATAGCCCAGGTTGAAGACGACGGCTTTCACGGGGCCGCCGACCAGTTCCGCCAGGCGGTCATGGCTGGCAAGATGGAGCCGGACGGCAGGGGTGAGCAGTCCTTCCTTCTCCAGGCGTTCCCTGGTGGCGCAGATGGCTTCTTTCTGCACGTCGAAGGCGTGCACCTGGCCGGAAGGGCCAGCCAGCCGGGCCAGGAAAACCGTATCATGCCCGTTGCCCGCCGTGGCGTCCACGACTGCGTCCCCGGGGAAGACGACGCGGCTGATCCAGTCATGAGCGCAGGTCATGGGGCGGCTGAGCAGGGAACATTTCATGACCGGGTTGTACAGAAGCTCTGCCTGTATGACAATTCGTTTATGAAATTCCGGTGCGGGAAGAATGACAGGTTGTTTTTTGGCAGGGCATGTGTTAGGAAGAGGCTCAAAATCCTCCGCGTGTCCCTGCATGCGGGGATAAACCAAAGACGTTGCCATGAAGATGACTGACAGACGCACTTTTTTGAAGAGGACTGCCGCCGCAGGGGCGCTGGCGGCCATATCGGACATGGATTCCCTGTTTGCCCAGGAGGCCGGAGCTCCGGCGGCTTCCGGCATTCCGGATCTGGTGGCCGTCCGCAACGGCACCCGTGCGGAGATGGTCAGGAAGGCCGTGGAGACGCTGGGCGGCATGCAGGCCTTCGTCAAGCCGGGCCAGACCGTCGTAATCAAGCCGAACATCGGCTGGAACAAGGCTCCGGAATTCGGCTCCAACACTCATCCTGAAACCGTCGCCACGCTGGTGGAGCTGTGCAGGCAGGCCGGAGCGAAGGAAGTAAGGGTGTTTGACCACTGCTGCCACAATGGCGCCTATGAGGGCAGCGGCGTGAAAGAGGCCGTAGAGAAGGCCGGCGGCGTAATGGTGGACGGCGGCAATGAGAGCCAGTACGTGCAGACGGAAAACCCGAAAGCCAGAAAATTTACCTCCGCCAAGGTGCATAAGGCCGTGCTGGAGGCGGATGTTTACATCACCTGCCCGCCCCTCAAGCACCACAGCGGTTCCGAAATGACCGCCTGCATGAAGAATGTAATGGGCACCGTCTGGGACCGCGGGGCCATGCATAAGAACGACCTGCACCAGTGCATCGCTGACGCCGTGTATTTCCGCAAGCCGGACCTGTGCGTGCTGGACGCTTACATGCCCATGGTGCGCAACGGCCCCGTGGGGAAGGATACGAATGACCTGGTGGAGCGCAAAACCCTTTTAGCCTCCCGCGATATTGTGGCCATTGACGCTGCGGGCGCCGCCCTGCTGAACAAGGCCGGAAAGATTCGCCATGTGCAGCTTGGTGAGGAAATGGGGCTGGGCACCGCCGACCTTTCCAGGCTTCATATCCGCCGTATCAGCATGGCCTGACGCGGCGGCTCCCTCTTCCCTCTGCGGATGACGCGGCGGGAGAGCAACTTTCCGCTTCCGGCGGGTTTATGATTCATATGTCAGTCATCAAAGCCTTTTTCGTCAGTCCTCTGAAGTGGCTCCGCGTGACGGTGGCCGTCATTTTCTTCATCGGGATTGCATACGCTTTCCTGCACCATATTCCCGCATGGAACGTGCCGAACATGACGGGAGGCGGAGAGGGGATGGAAGATTCCTTTTCCCTGGCGCAGTGGCAATTGGTGCCGTCCGTGCTGGGAACCCTGAACGGGGCGGCTGTTTCCGCCGTGATTCTGGGGGCGTTGCTGCTGCTTACGCTGCTGTTCGGCCGCGTATACTGTTCCTTCGTTTGCCCGCTGGGGATTCTCCAGGATATTGTTTTCAGAGTCCGCCGCTGGCTGGCGCCGAAGCGTTTCCTGAAATTCTCCCGGCCTGTGCCGTGGGTGCGGTATGGGGTGCTGGCATTGCTGGCCGCCTGCTGCGTGACGGGGTTGGCCGGGCTGTCTCTGAATTGGCTGGACCCTTACAGCATTTTCGGGCGCATCATGTATGTGCTGGCATGGCCGGTTGCCATTTGGAGCAATAACCTGCTGGCGGCGGACAGTTCTTCTGCGGATCTGGTTCAAATGGATTATTTCCCCGTGGCTTTTCCGGTTCTGCTGGCTTCCGCCGGCATGCTCGGCCTGGTGGCCGTCATGAGCGCCTGGAAGGGGCGCCTGTATTGCAATACGGTATGCCCCGTCGGCACGCTGCTTGGCCTGCTTTCCCGCATTTCCCTTTTCCGGCTGGGTTTTGATCCCGCCACCTGCAAAAAATGCGGTAAATGCGTCAAATCCTGCAAGGCGCAATGCCTGAACCTGAAGGAATACAAGATAGACTCCTCACGTTGCGTGGCGTGCTACGATTGCGTGCGCTCCTGCAGTGAGGGAGGAATACGCTACCGCTGGTTTACCAGGGTCCGCCAACAGATTCCGGCCCAAAAAAAGAAGGTTCCCCCGGCTTCCGCTCCCTCTTCTTCCGCCGCGGTTCCCTCCATTGCCGGGAGCTCCCGCCGCCAGTTCCTGGAGGCTACTGCGGCCGGGCTGGCTGCGGCCGCCCTTTCCGGATGCCGGGGAGAGGCCGCCCGGAAGCTGGACCCTACCCAGTGCGTTCTTCCTCCCGGAGCCGGTTCCCTGGAACGTTTTCTGGATATCTGCACCGGCTGCCAGATGTGCGTTGCCAACTGCCCCACCCATGTGCTTCAACCTTCATACCTGCAGCTTGGCCTGAAGGGATTCATGAAACCCCGGATGGATTTTGCCACCAAATATTGCCTTTATGATTGCCACCGCTGTGCGGAAGTCTGCCCCACGGGGGCCATACGCAGGATGCCTGTTACCGCGGAAAGGGATACTGAGGGAATAACAAAAGATACTACGCGCATTGCCATGGCCCGGTTTTACGTCTGCCGCTGCCTGGTTGCCCGGGAGGACATGGATTGCGGAGCCTGTACGGAGCATTGCCCTACCAAGGCGCTTTACACGGTGCCCTATATCGGGCGTGACGGCCAGGAGCACCGCCTGCCCAGGCTGGATCCTTCCCTGTGCATCGGCTGCGGCGCGTGCGAACACGCCTGTCCCGTCACTACGGAACGGCCAGAGGAACGCGAATGTCGGAACTCCTGCAATCTGTGCGAGGAAAAATGCGAGTTCGGAAGACAACGGGAAATGCCGCCCCGGGCGCTGGTTGTCCGTGCCGTAAACCCCCAGCAGAAAGCTGTTAAAAAGTTTGAGGAAAAAGCTGTGGATCCGGTGGGAGATGCGGATTTCCCGTTTTGAAAACGGCTGGCGGTGTGGAAGATGATGAAATAAACGCTTCCGGAGGCTTCAACTCTTTCTTCCGGGAGGGCTGTGTCTGTCCATCCGGTTTTTCGGGGGAATTCCATGCAGCCCTGTTTGCGGCATGGATACGGTTGCGGGGAGCGTCGAAATGAGCGGGGGGGCAGGAGGAACCTGCCCTCGGAAACGTTCCCGGAGAATATGTTCTCCGGTTACGGCGGGATAGAGTGCAAATGCCCGATTTTCCTTGATGATGCGGAAGTTGATACGTTAAAGTAAAAGAACCATGTTGCAGGCGGACGGCATTACGTATGAGATAGAAACACCGGATGGTCCTTTGAAATTATTGGACAATGTCAGTTTTCATGTTCCCCGCGGACATTTTATGGCAGTCGTTGGTCCTTCCGGCTGCGGAAAGACCACCTTATTGAAGGCGATTGCGGGCATGATTGCGGAAACGGACGGCCGTTTTTTCTGGAATGGCCATGATTTGGCTGAAGAGGACTTTGAACCTTCGGAAATCGGGTTTGTTCCCCAGTTCAGCATTGCTTATGACCAGCTGAGCGTGGATGAGAATGTGGAGAGCGCCGCCAGGCTCCGCTGCCGCTTCAATTCCGTGGACGATTTGGACGACAGCATTGACAATGCCCTGGAGGTAACGGGAATGGAGGGGATTATGGACCGGGACGTGAAGATTCTTTCCGGCGGCCAGAAGAGGCGTCTGGCGCTGGCTATGGAGCTGGTCTCCAATCCCCGGTTGCTGATTTGCGATGAAGTGACGTCCGGACTGGATCCCAGGTCGGAACACGATATTGTGAACCTTCTGCATGAAATCTCCCGCTCGGAAGGCCGCATCGTCATTTCCGTCACGCACAGCCTTTCCCATCTGGACAGGTATGATTCCATTCTGGTCATGCACCAGGGCTGCGTGGCTTACCACGGTTCTCCGAAAACCATGCTGCATTACTTCGGCGTTTCGTCGCTGGAAGAGATTTATCCGAAGCTTCAGGATCGTGAAGGCCCTTCCTGGTGCCGGTCCTGGAGCAAGTACCGGGATTCCTATTATTCCCGTCTGGAACAGGAAAGGGAAAAGAAAATTCTTTCCGGAGATTTGCCGGATCCGGATGCCGTCCGCCTTGCGGAGGCGGAGAAGGAGGAAGCCTCTGGAGAATCCGGAACGGAAAGGGAAAAGGCCGTGGAGGAAAATATTCCGGAAGTTCCCGGATTCTTCACCCAGTTCTTCTGCCTGCTGGGGCGGCGCTGGCGCATCTTTTTCCGGGACCGTTCCCAGTTGGTCCTTCAATTGGTCATGGTGCTGCTGTTTCCCGTGCTGGTAGCCATGTTCACGGACAAGGGCTCCGGGCAAATCGTAGGGCTTTCCGCTACGCAGGATGTCCAGACTGTCCAGAAGGATATGGAAGCCCAGCAGCTGAACATGAAGACGGGATCCGCCGTCTCCGGCATCATCATGTTTGAGGTGATTCTGCTGGGGCTGATGGGATCCAACAATGCCGCCCGCGAGGTAGCCGGCGAACGCGCCGTCATGGAAAAGGAGAAGTATGCGGGCATGAGGCCTTCCGCCTACCTGGCGAGCAAGCTGTCCTATCTGAGCGTTCTGGTGCTGGTGCAATCCGTATGGATGTTTGCCTTTGTGGATTTTTTCTGGGATCGCGGCGGCGGCTTGACGCACCTGCTGTTCCTGATTTTGGCGGATGCCGCCATGACCTTTGTATGCCTGGGCATTTCCGCGCTGGCCCGGAGTGCGGACCAGGCTTCCTTGCTGAGTATTTATCTGGTGGGGTTCCAGCTTCCCCTCTCCGGAGCGGTGCTGGCGCTTCCGGAACAGGTGGAGAACCTCATACGGCCCTTCATTTCCGCATACTGGGCGTGGTCCGGCAGCATCTCCGCCCTGAAGGACGACGTATATTACGCCGTCAAGAATGTGCTGGATACGAACCTGACACCCTCCCTGGTCTGTTACATTGTTCTGGGGGTGCATGTTGCGTGCGGCATTGCGGCCGCCTACGCGGGAATCCGCCGTTCGCGCTGGGAGCTTTAATTTAATGCGTGCACTTGCGGGAAGTCCGTTATATACTTTTCCCATCAAAAGTTATGGCGAGACGGCGTGCAGCAAAAAAGAAGAATTCCTCATCATCCGCGCTGGTTTTGACGGTCGTGGCGGTGGGTTTTGTGCTGGCCGTTATTGTGGCAGTGGTTATGTTCCGTGCCGGGGAGAAGCCTCAGGCCGGGTCGGATATACCTCTGGACATTCTGGCGGCGAACGCCTCCCAGCTTTCCAAGAACAATTACGCGCTGGACGGAACGGTGATTGACCGTTTCCCGCGCGGCAATTCCGAGCTTATTTCCTTCTTGTACAAAGACGCCTCCGGGCGTGAGTGCATCATTCCCGTCTGTGTCTCCGATGAGGCCAGAAACGGACTGAACATCAACCGGGACCAGCAATACAGGATAGAGTTCCGGGTGGAAGACATCAATCCGAAGGTGCGCGGCGTGTGCGTAGCTACATCCATTCAGTCTAAATAAACAACCTCTCCGCGTCCCATGAAATGCTGTTTTTTGATGACCCTGGCCTGCGCGGTTCCCGCGCTGGGGCAGATGATGTACAATCCTCCTACAGCCGGCGGCGCGCCTGCCGCGTCCCCTTCCACCCCTCCCGCCGTTCAGCCGAATGCCTACCAGCCTTCCAGGCAGGGGGATGCCAAGTCCCTGTACGGCAATGAGCTGCCTTTTCTGAATCCTCAGGACGGCACGGTGACCATCAACGGAACGACGTTGAACATGGGCAGTTTCCGGGAGATTGAAGCGCGTTTTAACAAGTACCTGAGCCAGCCGGAAGAGAGCACGGAGGATGCGAAGGAATATCAGAAAATCTTTGAAAAGCTTCATGAGACGCTCTCCATGCGCAAGGAAAAACTGGCGGCGGATAATGTGGTGCGGCAGGTAGTGGATCTGTTGACCGCCGCTTCCAGCAATCCGCTGGACGGAGGCGTTTCCGACGCTCTCTGCCAGGCCATTTACACCGCGTGGCAGGCCAGGAGCAATGGGAAAAACAAGGGGAAGATGCTTGAGGCGGTGGAGAGGGAAATCCGCAGCAACGCCCAGAAGATGAGCCTGATGGAAAGCGGCGTGACGGCGATTTCTGGTGCGCCCTCCGGCCAGAAGGGCGGGAAAAAGGGGACTCCCTCCAATCATCCGGCGAAAAATAATCCCCGTTACAAATACCTGGAAAAGCGTGTGGTGGAGATGGAAGCCCGCAAGCTGAAGCTGGAGAGTGAACAGGTGCTGACGGTGACGGAAGCGAAGGTTGTTTTCCAGTCTACGCTGGTTCAATTGTTTGCCCAGCGGCGTTTTGACCATGTTTCCATAGGCTGCGGCGTTTACAGCCGCCTGTTCAATGACGGGGATACCAAGCTGCGGCTGGATAAAAATTCCGATGCCTCCAAAATGTTCAGCGGCACGCTGGGCGCTCCGCCCACCGTCGCTATTCTGGACAATCTTTCCCGGGAGCTGGCCCGTGACTCCGACCGGCACATGAAGGCCGTGAACAATCTGGTGGATTCCCGTCATTATGTGGATGCGCTGGAACGGCTGAACGAAGCCCTCCTGATCGGGGAATTCATGCCTGCCGTAAATACGTTTCCGTATGAGAAGAAGCAAAAGCTGTATGCCTTCAAGCGGGACGTGGAAAAGTTGTTCGAGCTGATGAACGGCAAAGATTATGAAGAGGCCCTTTCCCTGGTGGAGGCTCTTAAGAAGACTTCCAGGGATTTCAGCACGGGCCGTGCGGAATCCGCAATCAGCGCCGCCGTATTTGCCAGTGACGCCTATATTTCCCAGGGTCAGGAAGCCCTGGCCAGGGGTGACCGCGCCAAACTGGAGGAATGCCTGAAAAGCGCCATTGAAATCTGGCCGAAAAACCCCCGCCTTCTTCCGCTGCGGAACGCCATGATGGCCGCGGGTCAGCAATCCCATGCGCTGGAGGATTTCAAGCGTTTCCACAAGAATAAGAATTATCGCCGCATTTTTGACAACCAGCATGAATTTGCCGTTCTGGTGAAGGATGATCCGGAGCTCCAGAGGCAGTTTGTGGAAGATTTGGGCAAAATGGCCGTTATTGAGCGTGCCTTGGGCGCGGCGCGTCAGCGTGAAGCCATGCAGGACGTATACGGCGCCTGGGAGGAGCTTCAGCAGCTGCGTTCCAAAGACCAGGAGCTGTTCATCAATGACCAGGAGCTGAACGCCAGGTATCTGGACCTGACGACAAAGGCAAGCACGCTGGTGAATTTGCTGAATGATGCGGAAAAATGCAGGAATGAGGGAGAAGTGGGGTCCGCCCTGGGCAAGTACATGGAAGCTAAAAGGCTGTATCTGTATTCCCGGTTTGCCAAGGAGGGAATTGAGTCCCTGCTTGATGAAATTTTCCGTTGAACTGGACGGATAAATTCCGCCGCATGGCGTGTCTGCGGAGACGGAGTAATTGCTTTTCTTCCGGAACGGCGCCGTTATGCTACGGCTCATGAAGGCAGTATACCTGTGTTTGTGCATGCTGGCGGCGTTCTGTTTTCCGGCTGCGGCTCTTCCGGCGGATTGCAGCCAGGTGATTGTAGGTTCCGCGGACGGGTGGAATAGTTCCCATGTGCAGTTGAGCCTTTTGGAGAAAGGGCCGCGCGGCTGGGTGATGGTGAAGGGTCCGTTTCCGGCGCGTCTGGGAAAATCCGGGCTGGTCTGGGGCAGGGGCGTCAGCCTCCCTCCCGCCGGAGGGCCGGTGAAGAAGGAGGGGGACTTGCGTTCTCCCGCGGGCATTTTTGAACTGGGAGGCGTGTATGGAACCGTCCCCGCGCCGCAGAAAAAGCGTTCCATGCCGTACCGCCGCATTACGCCGCGGGACATGTGGGTGGATGATCCTGCCTCTCCCCTGTACAACCAGCACTTTGTGCTGAAGCATGATCCCGTGACGCCGTGGGAGTTCAAGCAGCAGATGAAGCTGAATGATTACGCCCACAGTCTGAAACTGTTTATCCGGCATAATGCCGCAGACGGACGGCGGAAACCCGTGCCGGGTGCGGGTTCCTCCATTTTTTTCCATATCTGGCGCCGGGACGGAGGCGCCCCTACAGCCGGGTGCACCGCGATGAGCGAGGAAAATT
The DNA here is from genome assembly GCF_030848305.1 of Akkermansia muciniphila. Taxonomy (NCBI): domain Bacteria; kingdom Pseudomonadati; phylum Verrucomicrobiota; class Verrucomicrobiia; order Verrucomicrobiales; family Akkermansiaceae; genus Akkermansia; species Akkermansia muciniphila. The sequence continues at coordinate 1,139,768 of NZ_CP114598.1, forward strand.
TGAGGGCCATGATTGCATGGCTGGATCCTTCCAGGCATCCCCTTTACATTCTGCTCCCCGCCAGGGAATATTTGCGTCTGCGCGGAGCCTGGGGACTGCCGTGACGTTTTCAGATAACCCTTCTGCCTGTTTCCTCTCCGCCCCGGAGCGGGAAGAGGCAGAGGATTGGCTTAAACCATCGGATGGCGGGGCCGGCGGGATGGCATTGGACCCCGTGCCGGCTGCACGTCCGCTGCTGCCTGGAGTTCCCTTTCCCGTAAACGCAGGAAGCCGGCCTTTGAAGAAAGGCCGGCTTCCGCATGGTAAAAAGGTTATTGTTCCTGGGACTGGGGAGCGGGAGCTTCCGGCTGGAGCAGGGGAGTGGAGGTTTCCTTTACTTCCGCCATGGAAGCCTGTTCTTCCCTGGGCGCGCGGTCTTCGCGGGGCTGCCGGGGTTGTTCCTGGCGTTCATTGGCGCCGCTGACCAGCAGATTGCGGCCCATGAAAGGCTGGTTGTGGAGGATGTCCACGGAACGGATGGCGTCTTCCATCTTCTTCATTTCCACAAAAGCATACCCCTTGGACTTGTGGGTGCGGGGGTTGTAAATGATTTCCACGGAATTGACTTCCCCGATGCCCTTGAACACGTCCTCCAGGTCGCTTTCCGTAGCTTCATAGGAAAGATTGCCCACATAAAGTCGGCGGTTGGAGACGGGCTGCTTGGGGGCGGAAGCGCGGTCCTGCCTGTTGCGGGCTACGCGGGTGTTGGTTTTAGCGGCGGCTTTATCCCTGGCTGCATGCTTGTTGTTCTTGGACGGACGGATGCCGAAGAGGCCCAGAAAACGCTGCCACAAGGAGAGTTTGGCGGGCGCTTCTTTTCTATACTTGGGACGGTAACCGCTGGAGTCGCGGCGGTCATTGCCATAGGAGCGTCCGCCCTTGTTGTAGCGGCGGCGAGCCCCCTGGCCCTGTCTTCCCTGTGTGTTGTGTTGTGACATACTTATATTCTAAGTTGGTGATTATGTTGGTGTCATGCCGGATTTATCGCTGTATGCAGTAAATTCCATCCGGAGGATCGCCGGGACGTTCCGCTGCCATGAGAAAAGCCGGGAGTAAGGGGTCCCATGCCCCGATCAACGGTCCATGCAGGTCTGATAGGGGGGCGATCAGGCTAGGCGCGTGGCCAGTCCGGTCGATTGACGCATATACCAATGCACAGGGAGCCGGATTCTTGCAAGCCGGTATCTCGTCATTCTGGGTTTTCCGGCATCCGGAGGAGAGAAGACCAGACGAACGGCACGCTGCCGTGCCGGACAAGGCCCAGAGTGAGCTGACAATTTGACAAAAAGACGATGACGGAGTATTTAAGTGCCAACTAATCTACATATTCTCTCGATGTTGATTCAAAACGCAGACCGTACTACCTACGGGATTAATAAGATTGTTGTTTCCGTTCTCGCATTCGTCGTTTTCTTCGTTGTCGGATTTGTGTCCTGGCAGTGGGATGGGGTGGCTCCGGAACCGTGGCGTCTGCGGACTCTGGTGCTGGCGCCTCTGACGATGTCTCTGTTGCTGTATATATGTTGTGACCAGTTCGGCGTTTACTTCCGCTGCATGACGCTCAGGGAAAGCATCCGGCGGTTTGTGGTGGCATATGTCTGTTTTGTGGTGTTGAGCGTGATGATATGGAAGTTCTTTGTTCCCTTCTCCGCAGACGTTGGTGTTCAGTTTCTGGCGTATTTGCTTACTTTTCTGGGTTCCCTCTGGCTGCGTGTCAGCCGGTTCCGGGCGGAAAAAAAGCTGGTGGAAGAGGCCCCTACGCTGGTGGTGGGAACTCCGGACCATGTGAAAGAATTCCGCAGGATGCTGGAGAGAAATCATGTGGACTTCAGGAAGGAGCTGCTGGTCATGGCTCCTGAAGAGGTTGACAGTGCGGTAGTCAGGAATTTGCTGATTAAAGACTGCGTCAGCAAAGTGGTGTTTCTGCCGGAGGAAGTGGACTCTTCCGTGGCGCGGTGTCTGGTGGAGCTGTGCGGCAAGATGGGAGTCGATTTTTACGCAAGCATGGTGGTAAGCATGCCCGCTGTGCACAAAACCTATTTCGGCGTGATCGGAGGAACAAGAATGCTGGTGTACAAATCAACTCCCATCCCCTATCCCACTTCCTGGCAGCTGAAGAAAATACTGGACTGGGCGGGAGCGCTTGCGCTTCTGGTGGGAACGTCTCCCTTGTGGGTGCTGGCTGCTGTGGGCATCAAGCTGTCGGATCGCGGCCCTGTCTTTTACCGCCAGAAACGTTCCGGGCTGTATGGCCGCGAGTTTGGCATGTGGAAGTTCCGTACCATGCACCGGGACGCGGATAAAAGGCTGGATGAAGTGAAAGCCAAGTACGGCAATGACATGGACGGCCCCATTTTTAAGCTGGAGCATGACCCGCGCATTTTCTCCTTCGGGCGCTTTCTGCGCAAGTTCAGCATCGACGAGCTTCCCCAGCTCATTAATGTGCTGAAGGGGGAAATGAGCCTGGTTGGCCCGCGGCCGCTGCCCGTTTATGAAACGGAAGCTTTTACCAGCGACGCCCACCGCCGCAGGTTGAGCGTGCTGCCCGGCGTGACGGGGTACTGGCAGATTGCCGGAAGAAGCAATATCCGGGAATTTGAAAAGCTGGTGGAGCTGGATATGAAGTATATTGACAACTGGTCTCTGTGGCTGGATATCAAGCTGCTTTTGAAAACCGTTCCGGCGGTGCTTTTCGCCCGTGGGGCAAAGTAGCTTCCGGGGCGTCCTGAACTGCAAGGCCGGCGGTCTTTTTCCGGGGATTCGGAATCTGGCCGGGGCCCTATGACGGGCGGAGCAAGCCTGTTTTTAAGAATACGGCAGTCAGACGGGAACGGAATTTGGCGTATTTGTTGAAAGATGAAGAAAATTGTTGCCGGACAGAGACTTTAACCTTGAGGTGCGGAAAGGGATAAGGCAGAATCAATTTACTATGGATTTAGTTCAGCGAGAAATCTCTAAAGAAACGGTGACTCCGTATTTCATCGAGTATTTCGGTCAGGCGCCTACTCATGTGGCAGCGGCACCGGGACGTGTGAACCTTATCGGTGAGCACACGGATTATAATAACGGTTTTGTGATGCCTATGGCGCTTGATAACCATTGTGTTGTGGCTGTGGCTCCCTCCCCCGTGGGCAAACACCGCTTTTGCGGTTCCCTGGGCGACCAGATCCATGAAATTGCGGTGGAAGACGCCTTGATTCCCGGCGAACCGTTCTGGTCCAATTATGTCCGCGGCGTTCTGGCCAATCTGCACAGACGCGGCATAGAAATCGGGCCTGTGGATATGCTGATTGACAGCAATGTTCCCCGCGGCGGCGGCCTTTCTTCCAGCGCCGCTCTTGAAGTCGCCGTCTGTACGGCGCTCGCCGCTTTTGCCGGCGTTGCCATAGATCCCAAGGAAGTAGCCCTGATCGGGCAGGCCGTGGAACATGAATTCGTGAACGTTCCCTGCGGCATCATGGACCAGTTTATTTCCGCCAACGGCAAGAAGGGCATGGCTCTCAAACTGGATTGCGCCTCTCTGGAATATGAGCTGGTCCCGATGAATAATGATTCCGTTTCCGTACTGGTGCTGGACAGCGCTGTGAAGCATTCCCTGGCGGACGGAGCTTATGGACAGCGCCGCAAGCAGTGTGAGGAAGCTTCCTCCATCATGGGAGTGCCCTCCCTGCGGGAAGCTACGCTGGAGCTGCTGGAATCCTTCAGGGAACAGCTTGGAGACGTGCGCTACCGCCGCGCCCGCCATGTCATTGGGGAAAATGCGCGCGTGAACGCTTTTGCGAACGCCCTTGCCCGCGGGGATTGGGATGAGGCTGGTGTCGCCATGCGCGGCAGCCATGCTTCCCTGCGTGACGACTATGAGGTTTCCTGTGCCGAGGTGGACACCCTTGTTTCCCTCTGTGACCGTATTCCCTCCGCATCTTCCATTTACGGCGCGCGCATGACGGGCGGCGGCTTTGGCGGATGCATTGTGGCCCTGGTGAAGACGGAGGACGTGGAAAAGGTGGCCCAGGAGCTTCTGGACGGCTACTGCCAGGAAACGGGTATTGAAACCACGTACCTCGTGACCCGTGCCGGAGAAGGCGCCCGTGTTCTGTACCAAGCTTAATCCATACTGATGATGAAGACACTAGCAACCATATTCGGGGCGCTCGCCCTGATGACGTGGGGCGCAGCCGCCCAGGAGGGTTCCGTACCTGAAACGGCAGCTGATGCGCAGCCCGCCCTGGCCGCTCCGGCCGTGACTCCCGCCGTAGAGGCCCAGCCGGCAGCGGAAATTCAGCCGGCGGCTCCCGCCGCGGATGCCGTTCCGGCCGTTTCCGCGGAACCTAAGACGGCTCCTCTTTCCATGGTGGAAGTCATTCTCTTCTGCGTAGTCGTGGTAGGCGTAATCGCCCTGGGCATCTGGAAGAGCCGTGACCCTGAGGAAACGGAAGAGGAAAAGAAGACCAAAGGTGCTTCGGATTATTTCCTGGCCGGCCGCGGTCTGACCTGGTGGCTGGTGGGTTTCTCCCTGATTGCTGCCAACATTTCCACGGAACAATTTGTGGGGATGTCCGGCAAATCCGCCAACTGGGTGGGCATGGCCATTGCCGGATATGAATGGCTGGCCGCTATCACGCTGGTGGTTGTAGCCTTCTGTTTCCTTCCCAAGTTGCTGAAAGGCGGTGTATATACGATTCCCGAATTCCTGGAATACCGGTATAACACGCTGGCTCGCTCCCTGATGGCCATTGCCACGCTGCTGATTCTGGTAGGCGTGCCGACTGCGGGCGTGATTTATGCCGGCGCCAAGGTGATCTCCGTGTTCTTCACGGGATATTCTGCCATGGGCATCGACTTCGGCAACATTACCGTCGGCTGCGTCATCATTGCTTTCTGCGCCACGGTATACGTATTCGTGGGCGGGTTGAAAGCCTGCGCCTGGACGGACCTGTTCTGGGGCGCCGCTCTGATTGTGGGCGGCGGCGTGGTGGCCTATTTTGCCTTGACGGAGCTCAGCGGCGCAGACCCGAACCATTTGATTCAATCCGCCGCCGCCAATTCCGGCGCGACGGTCGCCTCCCTGGGGAATCCTTCGGACAGCCTCTGGCATGGGGTGACGCGCTTTTTTGAACTGAACTCCGGTGACGCGGCCAGCGGCGTAAATACCGTGGGCGGAAAGCTGCACATGATCCGCCCTGCGGATGATGCGGAAATCCCGTGGACGGCTCTTTGCCTGGGCCTGTGGATCCCCAACTTCTTCTACTGGGGCCTCAACCAGTACATCATGCAGCGTACGCTGGCTTCCAAATCCCTGGCGGAAGGCCAGATGGGCATTGTGTTCGCCGCGTTCCTCAAGCTCCTCATCCCATTTGTGGTGGTGGTCCCCGGCATTCTGGCCTACAACCTGTACCGCAATGACCTGAAGGAACAGGCGGAAGTGAAATACGCGGCGGAAATCCGTAAGACGGAAGATCCCGCAGCCGTCAAGGGCCGCCCCGTCATCTACAAGCTTACGGACAGCTTCCTGGTGGAAAACGTGGAGGCAGGCTGTGCCCATGCCATTCATAACGCGGAAGTAATGAAGGTGGAAGAAGACGTTATGGCCAATTTGAAACAGGCCTGCGCCGATTTGAAGGCGGATGCCGCCAACGACCAGACCACGCTGGCGGAACGCGCCCCGTTCGTGGAAAAAATCGCTTCCCTTAACAACAAAATCATCAAGCCGGCCGTGGACAACTCAGATAACTACTATCTGACGGATACGCTGGTAGGCTTTGATTACGACTCCGCTTTCGGCACGCTGATCAGAAAACTGCTTCCCGGCACAGGCTGGACATGGTTTGTGCTTGCAGCCCTTTTTGGCGCGGTGGTGTCTTCCCTGGCGTCCATGCTGAATTCCGCATCCACCATCTTTACGATGGACATCTACAACAAGCTGCGCAGAAACGCGGGGCCCACGGAGCTGGTTACCGTCGGCAAGATAGGGTTGCTGGTGTGCGCCGTGATCGCCCTGACCATTGCTCCGTTCCTGGACAGTCCGGCCTTTGGCGGCATTTTCAACTTCATTCAGGAATTCCAGGGCTTCCTGAGTCCGGGCGCCCTGTGCGTGTTCCTCTTCGGCTTCTTTGTGCCCAAGTGCCCGCGCATCTTCGGCTGGCTGGGCATCGTCATTAATGCCCTCCTGTACGGAATCCTGAAAGTGTGGCAGCCGGAAATGGCCTTCCTGAACCGCATGGCCGTGTGTTTCATCACGGTAGTGCTCATCGGCTTCATCTTCACGGCGGTGAACGCCGCCCGCGGCGGGCAGTCCATCGTGCTGCCCGACAGAGGCGTGGTGGCCCTTCAGTCCTCTTCACGGGCCAAGATCTTCGGATGGTTCGTGGTTGCCGCGACGGTCGCCCTGTACATCATCTTCTGGTAATTTCAGGGAAGGCCTTCCGGTCTGTATTTTCAATCCTCCCGGTTCATGCCGGGAGGATTTTTCATGTCCGGGAAAGACCCCTGACAAACTGCCTGGACGGTCTTATTATGAAAACCTGGCCTGTGAACCCGGCAGACTGGCGTTTCCGGGCGGCAACGGCGGCCATCATTGAAAAGAGGCCGGTAAGACGCCAGGCCGCTTTTATTCCTCTTCCAGAAGCATGCTGCGCAGGGAGTCAAAGAAGTTCCCGGATTCCTCTTCCGTCGCTTCTGCGTTCATGAGGTCCTCCCATTGGGAATATTCCATAAGGTGGGGGGGGATTTCACTGAGGAAGGAGGAACGCTGGCAAGGCATGCGGTCTCCGTAGCGCAGGCGCGTGGCGCAATAGGTCAGCATGAGTTTTTCCTGCGCGCGCGTGATGCCTACGTAAAGCAGGCGGCGTTCTTCGTCGCAATTGCCGTCTTCCAGGGAACGCTTGTGGGGGAGAATGCCTTCCTCCAGCCCCACGAGGTACACTGCCGGGAATTCCAGTCCCTTGGCGGCGTGCATGGTAATCAGGCACACGCCGGGCTTGTTCTCCACGTCGTCATCATTATCCTCCTTGTCCAGGGTGACCTGGGCCAGGTAGTCCCGGAGGGTTTTCCCGGGTTGCCAGAAGTTGCGGAGGGAGGCTTTCACGTCCCCGATGGACACCAGCCGTTTCTGGATTTCAGCTTCCGTCTTGCACAGGCGCGTGACGTATTCACTGAACCCGGTTTCCTCAATAAGCTGCTCCAGGATGTCTCCGAAGTCGGTTTCCCTGTCCTGGAAAAGGTCAATGTATTTTGCAATCAGCTCATTGAACGCCTGTACGCTGTTGCGTGCGCGGGTGGAAAGGGCCGCCAGGAATTCTTCGTCCTGGAGGGCGGCCCAGACGCTGTTGCCGTGCTCCCGGCTCCAGTCGATGGCCAGATGGCTGGTCAGCTCGCTGATGCCGCGCGGCGGCGTGTTGAGGATGCGCAGCAGATATTCGTCAGCCTGCGGGTTTTCGATAGTCGCCAGATAGGAAATGAGGTCCTTTACCTCCTTGCGGTCGAAAAAACTCTGCGCGCCCACCATGCGGTAGGGAATTTTGTGTTCCCGGAGCGTTTGTTCAATAACGCGGCTCTGGGTATTGGCCCGGAACAGAATGGCGAAGTCCTCCCAGGGGCGGCCTTCCTGCCTGCGGACGTTTTCAATGTCCGTGATGATGAATTCAGCCTCTTCCGCGTCTCCGGGCATGGAAATCAGCCGGACGGCTTCTCCACCGCCTTTGTGGGCACGCAGCGTCTTGTCCCTCCGGCCTAGGTTATGGCGGATCAGGGCATTGGCCGTGTCCAGAATGGGGGCGGTGCAGCGGTAATTTTCCTCCAGCTTGATGACGGAGGGATTTGGAAAAAAGCGTTCGAATTCCAGGATATTGCTGATCTGGGCTCCGCGCCAGCCATAGATGGACTGGTCGTCGTCACCCACTACGCAGACATTGTGTTCCGGGCCCACCAGATGGCCCAGCAGACTCATTTGGAGACTGTTGGTATCCTGGAATTCGTCCACGGTGATATAGCGGAAGCGCTGTTGCCACGCCTCCCTGACGTCCCGGTGTTCCTTCAGCAATTTGTCCGCCAGAATCAGCAGGTCGTCAAAGTCCACGGAATTCTGCGCCTGAAGCTCCCGCTGGTAGGAGGCTGCGATGTTGGCCGTCAGGTTGTCTTCAATGGAGTCAAGGCCCAGGCCGCTGTTTTTCATCCGGCTCATGGAGGAAAGCACGTCCTTGGGCGTGATTTTTTCCGTAATGCCGCCGTGGCGCACAATCAGTCGCCGAATCAGGCCGCTTTGCTCGGAACCGCTGTAAATGGTGAAATTGGTCTTGTACCCCAGGCGCCCTATGTCCTCTCTCAGGATGCGCACGCAGAGGGAATGGAAGGTGCTCACCATTATTTGGCGCGCCGCTTTGCGTTCCACCATCTGGCCTACGCGTTCCCGCATTTCCAGGGCAGCCTTGTTTGTGAACGTCACGGCCAGGATGCTTTTGGGGCTGATGCCCCGGTCCACCATATGGGCGATGCGGCAGGTGACGGTGCGCGTCTTGCCTGTTCCGGCCCCGGCCAGGATCAGCACGGGCCCCTGCAGGGTCTGCACGGCCTTCTTCTGGGCCGCGTTCAGGCTCTCCATGGAAAAGGATTTGGCCATTTATACGTCAAAATGGATATCTTTCAAATTCGGGTGGCCGGCAATGAGCTGGGAGATATTCATGCGCGTGCTGCCTTCAAGCTGGACGTCTGTCACCAGCAATCCTCCGCTTCCGCAGGCGATCAGAAGCCCCTGCTCCCCGGCGGAGAGTACCTGGCCCGGTTTCCCTTTCGCTTCCGGGAGGATGGAGAAGCCGGGAAAGATTTTCATGTTGCGGATGCGTTTTTTGCGGTTCCAATAATTGGTGAAGGTGCCGGGCCACGGGTCATATGCCCGGATCATGCGGCCGATTTCTTCTGCGGGGCGGGTCCAGTCGATTTTTCCGTCCGCCCGCAGGAGTTTAGGAGCGTATGTAGCCAGGATTTCCTGCTGGCGGATGCGCGTGGCCGTCCCTTTTTCAATGGAATGGATGACGGGCAGCAGCACATCCGGCGTCATCCTGGCCAGCTTGTCATGCAGCGTGCCTCCGGTTTCCGTGCCTTCCAGGGGAGTGCTGATCTGGGCGATAATGTCCCCGGCGTCCAGCTTCCTGACAATGTGCATGATGGTGATGCCCGTTTCTGCATCTCCGGACTTGATGGCGGACTGGATGCAGGCCGCTCCGCGGTGGCGCGGCAGGAGGGAGGCATGGGCGTTGATGCAGCCCATGGGCGCCATATCAATCACTTCCTGGCTCAGAATTTGCCCGTATGCCATGACCACGATCAGATCCGGATTCAACCTCCTGAGGTTGCTCAGCGCATCCGGACTGCGCAGGGAATGTGGCTGGAGCACGGGAATGCCCGCTTCCCTGGCAATATTTTTGATGGCCGGGGCTGTAAGCACCTGGTGTCTGCCGACGGGACGGTCGGGCTGCGTGACCAGGCCTGCCAGATCCGAGTGACGAATCAGGCTGCGGAAGGCGGGAATGGCAATGTCGCCTGTGCCCATAAAGACGATGCGCATGGCCGAAAGCTTGCCCTGACGGCCTGCGCAGGTCAATGTTAAATCCGATTTTGAGAAGGGAATCATAGGGAGGAAAGGCCGTTTTTTGCCGTTACTTTCCGCCCGGGAGAGTTGCTGCGGGAAATGTTTGTTCCGGACGCTTCCTGCCCTGGGGCGCTTCCCCTCATGTCCGCCTGCCTGCAAGAAGTTCTTTCCAGTGGAGCGGAATATTGGTATATCCCGTTCTATGCAGAAAGGACGGTTGCCGCGCATTCTGATTGTGACCGCAGGATACGGGGAAGGGCACAATTCCGCAGCCAGGGGCGTGCGGGATGCTCTCGCGGGGCGCGCGGAAGTCCGCGTTACGGACCTGTGCGCGGAGGCGATGCCCCGGATGTTCCGCCTGACGCGTGCCGCCTATCTGTGGACGATTTCCTGCATGCCCCGCCTCTGGAAACTGATGTATGAGGTGAGCGATAAACGCAATATGGCGGAAAAGCCCATCAGGGGAATCGCCCCCGTGGAGCGCCTGCTGGAACGTCTTCTGCGGGAATGGAAGCCGGATGCCGTGGTCTGCACCTATATGGTATATCCCTACATGCTGGATTCCCTGGCGTCCCGCACGGGCAGGGCGGTTCCTTACCTGACCGTCGTGACGGATTCCTTCGTCATCAATAAATTATGGCTATGTTCCGAGTCCCCGCTCTGGGCCGTGACGGATCCCTGGACAAGGGCCATCATGGAGGAAAAGGGGCTGCCGCAGGACAGGCTGCGCGTTACGGGATTTCCCGTCAATCCCGTTCTGGGGGCGTTGGCGAAGGAGCATCCTCTTTCCTGGAAGGAAGGGGAGCCGTTCCGGGTGCTTTACTTCGCCCAGCGTTCCGCACGGCATGCGCGGGCGGAACTGGAGGGTATGCTGGATGCGAATCCCGCCCTGCATGTGACCTGTATTCTGGGGCGCCGGTTCCGGCGTATTTATCCCCGTATCCGGGATTTGCGCGCCAGATACGGACGCAGGCTGACGGTGCGCGGCTGGACGCGCCGCGTGCCTTCCTATCTTGCCGCCAGCCATGTAGTGGTCGGGAAAGCGGGAGGGGCTACCGTGCACGAAGTGCTTGCGGCCGCACGGCCCATGCTGGTGAACTTTCTTCTTCCGGGCCAGGAGGAGGGCAATACCCGTCTCCTGGAAAAACTGGGCGGCGGCGGCCATGTGCCGGACGTCCGCGCCCTGGCGTCCGCTCTTCAGGAAATGATGGCGGACGGCGGAGCTCAGTGGCGGCGCATGTATGAAAACCTGCTGCGGGCGGGGATGACCGGAGGAAGCGCCGGAATAGCGGATTTGGCCTTGAAACTGGTGGAGGAACATACTAACTGATTCCCGTGACCTATCTTCTGATTGACAATTCCAACACGCGCACCAAGTTCGTGCTCTCTTCGCCGGAAGCCCTGTTGCCGGAGCGGTATATGATTCCCACCCGGGAGGTGAGCGGGGAGCGGCTGGACGAGGTGCTGGCCGGCGTCCGTTATGATGCCGCCGTGGTGTGTTCCGTCGTGCCGCGCGTAGCGGAAGAGCTGAAAAACTGGATTGTCAAACCTTGCCATTTCCTTTCCTGCGATTCCCGGCTGGGCGTGGGTATCGACTATCCCCATCCGCGCCAGATAGGGGCCGACAGGCTGGCGAACGCCGTAGGCGCCGCGGCTTATTACGGGTATCCGTGCGTGGTGGTGGATTTCGGCACCGCCGTGACTTTTGACGTGATCGGGCCCCAATGCACCTACATGGGCGGCGTTATTGCGCCGGGGCTTGCCAGCATGGGGGATTATCTGGAGCGCAATACGGCGCTTCTTCCCGCCATTGACCCCCAGGAGCCGTCCCGCGTCATTGGGACCAGCACAGTAGAGGCCATGCAATCCGGTGCCGTGTACGGTTACCGGGGGCTGGTGAAGGAAATTCTGGCCCGGCTGGAAGGTGAGCTGGGCGTGCGTCCGGCCGTGGTCGCTACGGGGGGAGACGCAGCGCTGATCGCCAGGGGAGTGGAGCGCATTGACCATGTGGACTCTGACATTACGCTGAACGGCTTGCGCATAGCCGCCGTGCTGAATCTTTAAAGAGCGGGCAAAATCGGCTGGAAGCCTGTTGCTTCTGGCGCCGTGGCCGGATGACGCGTAAAAACTCATAAATAGGTATTGCCAATGGCGCATACCCCATGTAGTATCAATGAACCTTAACAATAAATATCATGTCTGACAACAGCATCGAAGAAAAAGTAAGAAGTATCATCGTCGACCAACTTGGCGTTGAATCCGATAAAGTGACTGCTGATGCGAAATTCATCGAGGATCTCGGTGCTGATTCGCTGGATACCGTTGAACTCGTGATGGCTTTCGAAGAAAACTTTGACATTGAAGTGCCCGACGAAGAAGCCGAAAAACTTCAGTCCGTGGCCGACGTCGTTGCTTACATCGAAAAGGTTCAGGGTTAAGTTACACTGCTAAAATCCTTTATTACAAAAGCGGCTTCCCTGTGCAAGGCAAGGAAGCCGCTTTTTCATGGAAAGCCCCTCTGCCTTTTCTTCCATGAGTGACCTGCCTTCCTTTTCCCGTGACGATATCCGCTATGCGGCGGAGATGACGCGGGTGGTGTATGAACCGGACCGCCGCATTGATACGTTTGGCGATACCAGGTTTAATTTTCTTCTCCTCAGCGAACTGATGGATGAGGTGAACGTGGTGCGCGTGCGCAGCGGCTGGGTGGAAGCGGAGAAACCGAAAATCATACGGCCTTCCATTTACAATGAAATCAGTACGGAGGGTTTTTCCGGAGAGGCCAGGCGCTTTTTTGACTGGCTTTCCAAAAATGGGCCGGGCTTTCTGACGCTGCTGGAATACGGATTCAGATTCAAAAGGTCGGAAGTGAGCGAGGAAATTCTGCATGAACCGCTTGATTCCGTGCGTGGCCGGCTGCTGGATCAGGTGCGCAATGGGGAGGATACGTTCATGGCTCTCATTGAGGGGGTGGATGACGCATGGGAGGTCTCCCTCTTGAAATTCACGGTGGAAATGATACAAAAATCCCATGAAATCAATATCTTTGACTTCAAGCGCAAAGGTCTTCTTTAGCCTTTTGGCGGCGGCTTTCTGCGCTCAGGAAGTTTTGGCGGACGGAGAAAATTATTCCCTCTGGCCGCGCCGTCCGGAGACTCTTGCAGAAGCCCGCCGCCTGATGGACCGCGGCAGTCTGCCGAAAGCTCTGGAACTGTTGCAGCCCCTGGCGGAACAGGGAGGCGTGGTGGGGAAAGAGGCGAAGGAACTCATCGGAAGGCTGCGCATCCGCCAGTTGCTGGATCCCAACGGGCCGGACGTGAGGAAATATACCGTGCGAAAGGGAGATTCCTGGATACGCATGGTCAGGAAACTGGGTTGCTCCCAGGCCATGATGGTCCACCTGAACGGTCTGATGGATATTCCTGCTCTTCACACGGGAGATGTATTCAAGTACCGGCCTCTGGATTTCCATGTAGTGGTAAACGTGCCGGAAAAGGAAATCTGCCTTTACGACGGAACGGATTTTGTCAAGGGATACCCCATCCTCTCCATGAAGGACGGGGGAAAAAAGAATGTGGAAACGACCGTAAAGGATGAGCAGGCCCCCGTGTCCATTTACAGCAGGCAGTTTCCTTCTGCGGATAAGACGCTGGTACTGGCGGCGGGAGGCTATGTCATTGACGCCGCCCGCGGCACGCCCCGCTCGCCGGGGTTTTATCTGAGTCGGCAGGACTGCAATGAACTGGCCATGCTGACCAGGCCGGGGACGAAGGTGACTATCCTGAGGGAGAAAGGAGAGGAACCGTGAGGCTGGTTATTCAACGCGTCAGTAAGGCCGCCGTTCATATCGGCGGTGTTTGCGCGGGGGCCGTGGGGCCCGGTCTGCTGATTCTGGCGGGCATTGAAGAGGAGGATACGGAAGAAGATGTGAGCTGGCTTGCCAACAAGGCGGCGGCCATGCGCATTTTTTCCGACGCGGACGGAAAAATGAATCTTTCCGTAAGGGAGGTGGGTGGAAGCGCATTGGTGGTGAGCCAGTTTACGCTGCATGCCTCCACCCGGAAAGGGAACAGGCCCTCTTTCATCCGCGCCGCGAGGCCTGAGCGGGCCATTCCCCTGTATGAGCTGTTTAAGAAGGAACTGGCGTCTTTGCTGGAAGGCAGGGTGGAAAGCGGCGAATTCGGAGCGGATATGCAGGTTTCCCTGATTAACGACGGTCCGGTGACCATTTTCATGGACTCCAGGAAAAGAGAGTGATGGGCAGGGTCTTTATGAACACCATCAAAGAAGCCTATATAATTAGCTTTACCCTGATCTCCTGCTTGCTCTCTATTTTCGTATGAAAAAAGAAAAATATTGCTGATAAATCTATTGCTCCTCCTGAAAATCTGTCCTTGAAAAAGGAGGAATATTATATTTACGTAGATTCGAACCTAGCCCTGAAATAACTAAGGCCGGACGCTCCACTAGCCGGCCAATATTTCCCGTGGAAGCCGCCTGTCCATAGGGCGAGTAGGCGAGTTCCCCGGCCGGTTCCTGCGCCGTCTTGCGGTTGCCGATATTGTCGTAGCTGTAACTGTAGGAGGGGACGGCAATTCTGATCATCATAGTTTACGTTGCGGGAGACCAGCATGATTTCTTGCGGAGAAGCAATTTCATCATATACAAATTCTTCTTGATGCAAATCAATCTGCGTTATTGTTTAATTTTTTTAATTTATCATAAATATTTTTATGTATTTTATATTTATTTTGAATTTCTTCTATCAAATGTTTGATTGTTGTCCGTTCCAGATTATTAATTTGTGAAGAATCAATCTTTTTTTCTATTATGTCCATTTTTTTGAGTAATTCGCAATCTGATATCGACATGATTTTCATAAACAATTCCAAATCATTGATTTTGTATATATCTAATAAATATGAAATTAAATAGAATATATCTGATTTATTATCATTTAAATTATTTGCGTAATTAATAATTTTTTCCTTGGCGGAAACAGCAGAACTTGGATCCTCTACACCATTGCCTAAGATATTTTTTTCTGCCTCTATTTGATCGACATGATTTTTCATAGAGGAAAGGTTGAACCATTTGTGATGGTTCAACCTTTCTATCTCCGCCAATAGCATAATATGATATAAAGCTCCCTTTTGAGATTTAAAAAAATCTTTTAAAGAATTTTCATTTAAAACAGTATATAAAATAATAGAAAATTCGGAAGAATGTGAAAAAGTGGATTTTTCATCCGTGCAACTTTGCAATGTGACAATCATTTTTTCGCAAAAATTTGCATGTTCATTAAATTTTTGATTGTCTCCGCAAACTATTGTGGATGCAAAAATAATAGGAATTATTATATGTTTTGACATAATATGATTTTTTAGATTTCGAAAGTTTCGTCGTATACCGGATGGCGATATATTGTTACAATAAATCTTAATCCATAAGAATTTTGTGAAGATGTATAAAATTGATCAGGTGCTTTATTTGTTATACCTTTTAACGTCAATCGTGAATCACCAAAACCCAGCAAAGGCAATTGATTTTCTCCTAATCTGGGATATCCCTCCTTCCATCCATCCTTTCTCTTGACTCTATACGTCATGATGATATCTCTTCTACCACTCAATTCATAACATTTTTTCACAGATTGCATATCCTCATAAGTAAGAGGAGGTGTTTCTTTCCAAAAGGCCCAAAAGATTATATCTCCAATTGATTTTGTAACAGGTAATTTATCTCCTCTGTTCAATATAGAATATGATACATGATATTCTGGAAAAGGAATCCAAACCCAATATGTTTTTTTTCACATATAATCCAAATCGTGTCGATTTTTGTAAATTTTCAAAAGTTAATATATCTTTACAACATTTTTCTTTTCCTTTAAATGGAACTTTTATTTTTTCATAACTTTCTAACCCCAAAGCATCAACCTTATCTTGAGTGCTGTTGCCGAGGAAGGCATACAAATTCCATCCACCCTGTTCAGTGATGGGATCGCGGTTGATCCACCTGCCGTCTTTTGGGTTGTTCGAATCACGTTCCGGCTGTTGAGCATGTCCAGGGCGGCTATTTGCAAATAACCCCGGTACAGGTAGCGTTCATGGCTGACGACCGTGCCGTTAACCGTCACCTTCTTCATGTAGCGCCGTCCCGGCTGGTGAAGCTCACCGCGCGGTTGGCCGCGTTGTACGCCACTGTCCAGATGCCCGTTGACGTCCTGATGAGCGTCTGGTTGCCCGAGGCGTCGTACGTCGGCACAAAGGGCGCTTCCTCATTTTCTTCAATGCGGGTGTACTGGTTGAGTTCGTTGGCCGCATAGGCGAGTTCCCCGGCCGGTTCCTGCGCCGTCTTGCGGTTGCCGATATTGTCGTAGCTGTAACCGTAGGGGGCGGCGCCCAGGGCAGCGCCGGTGAGCTCATTTCTGCCGTTGTAGCTGAAGCTGTCGCTTCGGGCAGGCTCCGTTCCCTAGTGCGGCCGGGCGTCTCAAAAAAATCATAGTTTATAAGTAGATCATGATCTTAGAAGTCAATCTAGAGTTGACATTTGTAAGTATAATTTATTGACATATTTTGCTTGCTCATCAAGTATATTTATTAAATAATTAGCATCCAATCTTTCTAATTTTATATGATCCTTCATATTTAACGCTTTAGCTGCGTCTCTTTGATCTTCTATCCAAGTATATATTTTTTCTTTTCTTTGTGGATCGTCTTTCTTGAGGTATAAATTTATAATTTCTAGTTTTTGAAATTTTATAATATCATTTGGAGTAACATCAAATTTAGAAAAAATATATTTTCCTGGTGCAAGGTTTCTCAAAGAACATGCTTGATTTACAAACCATTCTGTATAAATGAGAGCTAAATTTGTATTAATATTTGATTCATTGTTTTCTTTTTTATTAATGTTTTTCTGCTCAATATTGGAGCAACTCGTGAATAATAACATGAACACTAAATATAATATTTTATTCATTTTTTAATTTGTGGGAGGTGTTGTGAGAATCCATGATTTCGGGTTTTGAGGATTATCGACTTTATATAATATTATATTACTTTTCTTTATTACGCTGTGGCATTTCCATTTCCCCCTATTACAGGAACACCATTTATAAGCCTGAACACTTACCCCTAATGCGCTCTGAGAGCTGCCTTCTCCTCTCAAAGGTCGGATTTTTCTGTTGAAAGTATCGCCTGTTTGACTATAACATGTTTTGTTATAACAATCAAACCAAGTATAAACTACATAACAACAATTTTCTTTACATGTATTATTATGCTCACATTCAGATGTGAAATTAGGACTTTTAACCGATGCTTTAACATTAATTCCTTTTGTTCCTGCATCCTGGATGATCGGACGTTCCTGTGATCTTTTGCATTCTTTGCAACATTTTGAACATGGATCCCCTGTTTTTATAAACCCCTTTTTTAACCCCAAAGCATCAACCTGATCTTGAGTGCTGTTGCCGAGGAAGGTATAAAGATTCCATCCACCCTGTTCAGCGATGGGATCGCGATTGATCCACCTGCCGTCTTTGGGGTTGTAATAGCGGTAATTATAATAAACCAGAGCGGGTTCTTCGTCGTGCATCTCGCCGGACCACTGGACGGGCTGGACGAGGTCTCCCGTGGAAGCTGCCTGTCCATAGGGGGAGTAGTCGTAAGCCGCCGCGATATGTCCATCTCCATCGAAGACCTCCGTCACATTCTTGTTAAAGTCCCATCCGTAGCAGTAAAGGGAAGCGCCCTGCACGAGGGCCAGGGGACGCGTGGCTGTCGGTTCCAGAGGATCCCACAACAGCGTTCGGAGCACGTTCCGGCTGTTGAGCATGTCCAGGGCGGCTATCTGCAAATAACCCCGGTACAGGTAGCGTTCATGGTTGGCGACTGTTATTTCTGAATTTTATTTTTAATTAACCGTATATCATTTAACATTGTTATGATATATCCTAATACTATCCAAATTAATATTGTTTCGAAACATATAAAAATATCTGTAATGGTAACATCAAATTTATCATTTCCATAATATTCTCCATAGGATAAGTTTATTGCGCGCGAGTATTTGTTAAATAGCGTTGTAGAATCATATATCTGGAAATACTCTAATATGCCTTTTGATATCCCTATCAGATAACATATCCAAGATATTGCTGGTATTTTTTTTAAAAAATTAATATATTTTTTCATAACTATAATATATCTTTTACTGTGTTCGTCTGATCTCTACATATTTTTTTTATCATTTTAGCAACTATTAAAATAGCCTCTTTTTTAGCATTTTCTAATGTCCAATTTTTCCCATTTCCATGGGTTTCCCAGTCTGACTCTATAATTTTCCATGCAAATTTCCTTCCTATTATTAAATATTTTTTGCATACACATTTTTTTACGGAGACTTTTATTTTTGCAACAACAAAACCTTGCCTGGCTCTTTTTTCAGCTAACTCTTTTGCTTTTTTTATTAATGCATCTCCATCCATTCTAGAATTATTAGATATCCTAATAGATCTTGGAATTTTGTATTTTCCAGCCCCTTCAAAATGTGATAAATAATTGATGATTATTACTGCTTTTTCTATATTGTCAATATCGTCAGGATTTAATATATTATTATCTAATAGGTTTATATATTTTATATCATAATCATTATAAAAACATTTACCTGGTGAACATTTATCACCTATCAACCCCAAAGCATCAACCTGATCTTGAGTGCTGTTCCCAACAAACCCGTACAAATTCCATCCACCCTGTTCAGCGATGGGATCGCGATTGATCCACCTGCCGTCTTTTGGGTTGTAATAGCGGTAATTGTAATAGACCAGGGCGGGTTCTTCGTCGTGCATCTCGCCGGACCACTGGACGGGCTGGACGAGGTCTCCCGTGGAAGCCGCCTGTCCATAGGGCGAGTAGTCGTAAGCCGCCGCGATCGTTCCCTGTGCGTCGAACACCTCCGTCACATTCTTGTTGAAGTCCATGCCGTAGCAGTAAAGGGTATTATCCTGCATGAGGGCCAGGGGGCGGGTGGCTGTCGGTTCCAGAGGGTCCCACAACAGCGTTCGAATCACGTTCCGGCTGTTAAGCATGTCCAGGGCGGCTATCTGCAAATAGCCGCGGTACAGGTAGCGTTCGTGGCTGACGACCGTGCCGTTAACCGTCACCTTCTTCATGTAGCGCCGTCCCTGGTAATCGTAGCCGCACTCAATAATCGTGTTTCCATTCTGGCTGGTGAAGCTCACCGCGCGGTTGGCCGCGTTGTACGCCACCGTCCAGATGCCCGTTGACGTCCTGATGAGCGTCTGGTTGCCCGAGTCGTCGTACGTCGGAACAAAAGGCGCTTCCCCGCTTTCTTCAATGCCGGTGTACTGATTGAGTTCGTTGGCCGCGTAGGCAAACTCCTCCTCTATTTCCTGCGCGGTCTTGCGGTTGCCGATATTGTCGTAGCTGTAACCGTAGGGGGCGGCGCCCAGGGCAGCGCCGGTGAGCTCGTTTCTGCCGTTGTAGCTGAAGCTGTCGCTTCGGGCAGGCTCCGTTCCCCGCCGCTGCGTGCGGGTGACCGGGCGTCCCAGGGCGTCGCAGCTTTGGGTCCGGGAGACGAGCCCGGTTTCCCCCAGACGGCAGTCTAGGCCGCTGATCAAATCACGCCGCTGTTCGTAAGAAAGTTCCCGGACGATGCCGTCGGGCATCGCGAGGCTGGAGAGCAGATTGCTTCCCGCCAGGTAGCCGTAGGAGAATGTCTGTTCTTCCCCCTCGTGCATGATTCCGGCGCTGGCCAGCCGCCCGTCGGCTTCATAGCCCTGGTTCACTTCCTGGAGAACGCCGGTTCCTTGCGTTAAGGCGTAGCCGGAGGAGCGTCCGTAAGTGTCGTAGTGTTCCTGGAGCTGGCAGGAGGCGCCTTCGATGGTAATGGCGTCGGTGTCCGGTTCGTTATAGGGAGTGTACGTGAGCACGCGCGTACCGGAAGCGTCCGTGACCTGGGTCAGCTGGTTGAGATAGTTGTAGGCATACTGGATGCCGGGCGTGGAGTCGCTGTAGGAGACGGAGTTGTTGACCCCCTTTTTCAGGTTGTAGCCCCAGGTGGTGACCACCCCCCGCGCGTCCGTCAGCGTGGAGCGGAGATTCAGGGCGTTGTAGGCCGTGTCCTCATGCGTCCCGTCCGCCCAGGTTTTGCGGATGAGCAGGCCCGTGGCGT
This sequence comes from Akkermansia muciniphila, assembly GCF_030848305.1. Taxonomy (NCBI): domain Bacteria; kingdom Pseudomonadati; phylum Verrucomicrobiota; class Verrucomicrobiia; order Verrucomicrobiales; family Akkermansiaceae; genus Akkermansia; species Akkermansia muciniphila. Next base: position 1,159,596 of record NZ_CP114598.1, read on the forward strand.
CATCGTAGCTCCACGTGGTGACATCTCCGTCCGTGCGCCCTGTAGGATCCGTGGTGATGTCGCCGGCGTCCTCCCGGAACGTGGTGAGGCTGGTCATCCTGTCCGCCTCGTCGTAGGCGAAGAGCAGGGGCTGGGTTCCCGTTCCCCATTGCGCCGTGTTGCGGCCCCGGAGGTCGTAGCTGTAGCGCGTCGTGTTCCCAAGCGCGTTGGTGACGACGGCAGGCAGGTCGAAATAAGGGCTGTAGGCCGTGGCGGTCGTATTGCCCGCCGCGTCCGTCACCGAGACGGTGCGCCCGGCAAGGTCGGTGCGCGTCGTGACCGTGTTGCCCCGGCCGTCCGTATGGGCGTAGATGACGCCGGTTTCCGTATAGGCGCGGGTCTGCGTGGTCGTGACGCCTGCGTGGTCCGTCTGCGAGATGATAAAACCGTCGATGACCGTAGCGGTGGCCGTGATGTCGGAAGTGGGGATGCTGCTCTTTTGCGTCCGCAGGGCGCCCGCTCCGTACTCGCTCCACTGCGTGGATATATTTCCCCTGGGATCGATGGAAATGTCTTTGCTTTCCAGCGTGGACGAGAGGGAAGAAAGAAGCGTTTTCCGCGTTTCGTCGCAGGTCGTTCCCCGGCCGTTGTTCCTGGTCGCCGTGACGACCCGGTACACGCCGTCTTCCGCCTGTTCCGCGCCGTAGCTCCACGCGGTGATGCGCGAGTTGGACACGGTGGCCGGATCGGCCAGCTTCCAGGTTTCTTTCGTTCTGTTGCCGAAGGCGTCGTATTCCCACAGGGTCGGGGCCATCGTCGTGGCCGCGTTGCCCGCGTCCGTCTGTTCCTTGATCAGCTGCCCTTTGGCGTTGTAGGTGCGCCTCGTGTAAATGACTCCGCCGACGGTGTTGGGGACGCCCGTGCGCAGGGTTTCCCCGGCTCCGTTGACGATGCTGCGCTGCAGCTCGGTTTCCGTTTCCCCGGAGACGGTTTTCGTGAAGGTCCGCACGCCGTCACTGACCAGGTCGATGGCGTAGATGACGTGCCGCTGCCCCGTCCCGGATTCTTCCAGGACCGTTCCGTCCGGCGCGCTGCGCGTGACGAACGTGGCTCCGGAGGGGGCGGTCCGCGTCGCCGTCAGGCCGTCCCCGCTGTAGGCGTAGGCGGTGACCCGGCCCAGGACGTCCGTGGTGGAGGTTGTTCTTCCCAGCAGGTCGTAGATGGCGCTTTCCTGCGTGGTCATCGCCCCCGTGTCCCGGCGCGTGGAGAGCACGCGCCCCGCCGCATCCCGGGCGTAGGTGGTGATGGTTTCCGGCGTGACGACGGTTTCCCCGTCCATCACGGCGGAACGCGTGGTTTCCGTCAGCTGGCGCGCCGTGTCGTAGGCGTAGTCCGTCCTGATGCCGTTTTCGTCGGTTTCCCACAGCAGGCGCCCGTCGCACATCAGCTCGCGCTGCGTCACCCGCCCATGGCCCGCCGTCCGCTTCACCCACCGGTTCTGCGTGTCAAATTCGTAGACGGCGCTGCCCGTGAGCGCCCATTCCCCGCCGGTGAGCAGGGCGTAGCTTTCTTCCCGGACGCGCTGTCCTTCCGCCGTGATCCACGTCGTGGTGCGCGTGCTCTGGCCCGGCACGGTTTTTCCGTTGACGCGCGTTTCCACCGTTTCCGTGTAGAGGGCGCCGTGCTCCGCCGCGGCCGCGTAGTCGTGCCAGGTTTGCACGCCGTTGAGGTCCCGGCTGAACCGCGTGCGCCCGCGGGCATGGATGTTGGCGGCGCCGGCCAGCCATTGTTCTTCCGCCGTCAGGCGCGTGCCCGCCACGCCCAGTCCCGTGACCTTTTTTTCCGTCCTTTTGATGTGGTTGGCCGTCGTGTAGTTCCAGGTGGTGGATGTGAGCGTTTTGACATGCCCTTCCAGCGGGAGCAGGTCCACCGTTTCCGTGGCGGGGGCGTCGCTGAAGTTGTCCGTTCCCGAATAGGCATAGGTGTAGCGCGTGATGCGCCGCCCGCTTTCCGCCCACGGTTCGTCGCGGGAGAGCAGGCGCCCGTAAAGGTCGTACGCGTCATGAATTTGGCTGCCGTCCATGGCCATTTCCGTTTTGAGCCTGCCGCACTGGTCGTAGCCGTATTGCGTGGTTTGCGCCTCCGGGGTCTGGTAGCCTTCCGTCAGCGCGAGCAGCAGGTCGCCGACGTCCGTGGTCTGGTAGATGGCGCAGGCGCGCGCCGCCACGATTCCGTTTTTGGAGGTTTCCGTGACCAGCAGCCAGACCGCGTCTTCCGGTTCCAGTTCCGTGCGCGTGCGGAGGGTCGTGATGGCGTCTTCCCCCGTTCCTTTCTTCATGTTCCACGCCAGGCCGCTGTTCCACCAGGTGACGGCGTAGGGCTGCCTGGCCGGCGCCTGTTCCGTGATGGTGAAGCGGCCGTCCGCGGACAGGGAGAGGGCAAATGTTTTGAAGGGTGTTCCGGCGACCGTATAAAATCCCTGTTCGTCCGTTCCGGTGATTTGCCCAGGGGTATAGAGCGCGATGGCGTAGCCCGCGGCCGTGACGTTTTCCACGTTGAGCAGGCCGTCCCACAGGTTCCATATCTGCCTCAGCGAGCCGTCTTCGGCATGCCTGACGTCCAGATAGGATGACGCGTTGGAGATGACCTGCCTGTCGGTGGTGGTGTAGGAGAGGAGCTCTCCCGTTTCCGCCGAGAAGAGGTATTGGCTGCCGTCTTCCACCACCCAGCGCAGGCAGGATTGGCCTTCCGCCGTGACCAGCGCCGCACGCCCTCCGCCGCCTGTGTCCACCCCGATGGGCAGTACCGCGCCGTTGGTGTAGCAGCGCATCGCAATTTCCCGGCCTCCCTGCGCCAGAGTGAACCGCGCTCCGGGGACAATGCCTCCTTCGGGCACGTCCAGACGGCTGTTCAGGGGATGGTTGTAGGCCAATGACGCCGGGTTTTCCAGGCCGGAGGTATTTTTCTCAGCCCTCAGTTCCACCCTTCCGGCCGGGATGCCTCCCAGCCCACGGAACGCTCCGAAGTTGCACGACCAGTACATCAGCGTGGCCGTGCTTTCCGCCGTCACGCTGCACCCCGCCGAGCTGTAGTTTCCCAGGACGCCGCTTTCCATTCCCGCCCCGCCAGGACCCGACCGGGAAGGGGAGGGCGGCGTTCCGCCGCTTTCGTCGCACGTGTTTCCTTCGCAGGGACACGGTTCGGGCTCTTTCCTGCCCCCCGGCTCCGTCGGAATCACGTCGATGCTGTAGTTGCAGATGGAGGTGTTGCCGCTGGCCGGCTGGTAGTCGATGTTGGTCTGGCTGACTTCCCAGGTGTAGGCGCCGGAGGGGAGCTGCGCCCCGCCGACTCCCGTGTGGTAGCTGTGCCCCCCCTGCGCTCCCGCCGTCTGCGGGTTTTCCTTCAGGTCCACCTGCGCCACCACCTTGCCGCCGGAGTCTTTTACCTCCAGGCTCCCCCAGTCGTCCACCCCCAGGAAGAGCGAGCAGGTGCCGTAAAGTTTTTTGCCGTCCGCTCCTTCCGGGATGGTGAACGTGCCTTGCGCGCTGTAGCCGTCCGCCGACGTGCTCGGCGGCCCCACGTTCCTTTCCTCATGAATCCGGATTGCTTCAAACGGCAGCGGCGCGGATTCCGAAACTGCCCTCATGCCCTGCGCGCCAACGCTGCCTCCCGCTCCAAAGTACCATTTGCGATAAGTAGGAATGGAAGAATGATGAGGGGGATTCATAAGGCATTAAAGAGTTGGGATTAATGAATAAAACAAGATGAGCGCAATCCTCCCATGACCATTTTCTTAATAGGGTTATCCAGAGCCTGTGTCGATAGAATTTTGTTTGAATATTTTTGATTTTTTATAAAAGGTGACAGATGTTTCCTGCCAAAGGATGATGGCATTGTCTTACTATCAGTACTTTCTATCTATAGACGCAATTATTTTTCTATTTGTTAGAAAGTCTCCCTGATAGATGCCCTACCTTCCTGGCTGCCGGCAAATCCCCAGGAAAGCGGCTATCTGGTATTTTATTCCTCGCTCAAGGAAACCCGGTAATGAAAAAAACTCCCGGCAGCCGAGGCCGCCGGGAGTTTTTGTAGAGCGTCTTGAGAAGGAATCCTACTTTAGAAGCAGAGGCCTTCCTTGGCGTTGGCCCGCATGAAGTCGCGGTTGAGGCGGGCGATGTTGTCCACGCTGATGCCTTTCGGGCAGGCGGCTTCACATTCGTACTGGTTCGTGCAGTTGCCGAAGCCTTCCGCTTCCATCTGCTTCATCATGGCCAGGACGCGCTTGGAGCGTTCCGGCTGGCCCTGCGGCAGCAGATTGAGATGAGCGATCTTGGCGGACGTGAACAGCATGGCGGAGGCGTTTTTGCAGGAGGCCACGCAGGCGCCGCAGCCGATGCAGGCGGCGGCGTCAAAGGCGGCGTCCGCCTTCACTTTTTCCACGGCGATGTTGTTGGCGTTCGGCGCGGAGCCGGTGCGCACGTCAATGTAGCCGCCGGCGGCGATGATGCGGTCCAGGGCGGAACGGTCCACCATCAGGTCCCGCAGGATGGGGAAAGCCTTCGCGCGGAAGGGTTCGATCCAGACGGTGTCGCCGTCCTTGAATTTGCGCATGTGAAGCTGGCAGGTGGTTACCTGGCGTTCCGGCCCGTGGGGAATGCCGTTGATGGTCAGGGAGCACATGCCACAGATGCCTTCCCGGCAGTCGTGGTCAAAATGGATGGGTTCCTTGCCTTCCTTGACCAGACCTTCATTGACGATGTCCAGCATTTCCAGGAAGGAGGCGTCCACCGGAATGTCCTTGGCGGCATAGGTCTCAATGCGGCCCTTGGCGTCACGGTTTTCCTGGCGCCAGACCTTGAGAGTGAGATTGAGTGTTTTAGCCATGTTATAATCTTTCTTTTGAGTGTTAATGTATTGGCTATCTTTACTTGTAGCTGCGGATGGCAAGGTGCACGTTCTCGAAGGTCAGCGGTTCCTTGTGGAGAACAGGCAGGCTGTCCACGCCAGTGTATTCCCAGGCGGCTACGTAGGCGTATTCATCGTCGTTGCGCTTGGCTTCGCCGTCCGGCAGCTGGTATTCCACGCGGAAGTGCGCGCCGCAGGATTCCTGACGGTTCAGGGCGTCATAGCAGAGCAGCTGGGCGAATTCCAGGAAGTCGGCCACGCGGCAGGCTTTTTCCAGTTCCGCGTTGATGCCGTCCGCCGTGCCGGTTACGCGCACGTTTTCCCAGAATTCCTTGCGGAGCTGGGGAATGCGTTCAATGGCGTGGGTCAGGCTTTCTTCCGTACGGGCCATGCCGCAGTCTTCCCACATGATGAGGCCCAGTTCCCGGTGGAAGGAGTCCACCGTCTTGGTGCCCTTTACGCTCAGGAGTTTGTTGATGCGTTCCTTCACCTCGTCTTCCGCAGCCTTGAATTCCGGGGAGGCGGTGGTGACGGCGCCCGGCTTGGTAGTCGTCAGGTAGGCGGGCAGCGTGGCGGGGATGACGAAGTAGCCGTCAGACAGGCCCTGCATCAGGGCGGAGGCTCCCAGGCGGTTGGCGCCGTGGTCGGAGAAGTTGGCTTCACCGAGGACGTGCAGCCCCTTTACGTTGGACATGAGGTTATAGTCCACCCACAGGCCGCCCATGGTGTAGTGGGAGGCGGGGTAAATCATCATGGGCGTTTCATGAGGGTCGTCGTCCGTGATTTCTTCGTACATGTCAAACAGGTTGCCGTACTGGCCGTCAATCCATTCGCGGCCCATGCGCTTGATTTCATCCGCAAAGTCCAGGAAGACGCCCTTGCCGGTGATGGCCACGCCGCGGCCGTCGTCGCAGGCTTCCTTGGCGGCGCGGGAGGAAATGTCGCGCGGAGCCAGGTTGCCGAAGGAGGGATACTTGCGTTCCAGGTAGTAGTCCCGTTCTTCTTCGGGAACATCGGAAGGCTTGATTTCCTTTTTGCGGATTTTTTCCGCGGTTTCACGGGACTTGGGCACCCAGATGCGGCCGCTGTTGCGGAGGGATTCCGACATCAGCGTCAGCTTGGACTGGTAGTCGCCCTTGACCGGAATGCAGGTGGGGTGGATTTGCGTGAAGCAGGGGTTGGCGAAGAAAGCGCCGCGCTTGTAGGCCTTGTAGGCGGCGGTGACGTTGCAGCCCATCGCGTTGGTGGACAGGAAGAACACGTTGCCGTAGCCGCCCGTGCAGAGCAGGACGGTATCCCCTGCGTAGGACTTGATTTCACCGGTGACCAGATTGCGGGTGACGATGCCCTTGGCTTCGCCGTCCACCAGCACCAGATCCATCATTTCGTGGCGGGAGAACATTTCAATGTGTCCTTTGGCCACTTCCTTTTCCAGGGCCTGGTAAGCACCCAGCAGGAGCTGCTGGCCCGTCTGCCCGCGTGCGTAGAAGGTGCGCTTGAGCTGGGCGCCGCCGAAGGAGCGGTTATCCAGCAGGCCGCCGTATTCACGGCCAAAGGGAACGCCCTGGGCCACGCACTGGTCAATGATGTTGGAGGAGACTTCCGCCAGGCGGTAAACGTTGGCTTCACGGGCGCGGAAGTCGCCGCCCTTGACGGTGTCGTAAAACAGGCGGTAAACGGAGTCGCCGTCGTTCTGGTAGTTCTTGGCCGCGTTGATGCCGCCCTGGGCCGCAATGGAGTGGGCGCGGCGGGGGCTGTCCTGGTAGCAGAAGCATTTGACGTTGTAGCCAAGTTCGGCGAGCGTGGCGGCGGCGGAGGCGCCGGCCAGGCCGGAACCTACCACAAGAACCGTGTATTTGCGTTTGTTGTTCGGATTGATCAGTTTGGACTCAAGCTTGTACTTGGACCATTTGTCCTGAATAGGGCCGGAGGGAATTTTGGCATCCGGCATCCAGTCGCTTACGGGAAAATTAATCATGACTTTGAGAGGAGTTGATGGTTATTTGATGATGCCCAGAAGAACCGAGACCGGCACGGAGATGAAGCCCAGGCAGATAATCGCGCCGTAGGCGATGGCGACAAAGTTGTAAAGAGGCCGGATTTTGCGGGAATCGACGCCCACAGTCTGGAAGATGGACTGCACCCCGTGGCGCAGGTGGCTGAACAGCATCAGAACGGCCAGGATGTAGAAGGCGGAGCACCATACGTTGGAGAATCCGGCCACGATCATTTTGTACACGTCAAAGGTTTCCACCGTGCCGTCGGAAATGAAGGTGGTGAACTGGGCGGGGTCATATCCCACGCGCAGGGTGTACTGGTACAGGTGGTAGACCAGGAACACCAGGACGGTCAGGCCGGTGTAAATCATGTAGCGGGAGGAGAGCGTCGCCTTGATGGTGTTCTTGAACACGTAGGGTTCGCGGGCCGCATTGTTTTCCAGCTTCAGCTGGATAGTCAGCCAGACGTGGATGATGAAGATCACCCCAAGCCCCGCGCGAATGCCCCAGAGGGCTGCTTCCGGCATGGAGTGCAGGCCGTGGGCATAGGTGTTGATCCATTCAGGGCCTCCGAAAATGAGAAGGTTGCCTGCCAGGTGTCCCGCAAGGAACAAGACCAAACATAACCCCGTCAGAGCCACAATGATTTTGCGGCCGATGGAGGATGTCACGAATGTACATATGGTTTTTACTAGTGCATTCATAGGCGCTCTAATGAAATAAATGCGTCTCCACAAGATGCCCGGTTCAGGCACGGATGGCAAGCCTCTTCTTGAATTTCCGGCTCTTTTCGGATTTTTGAAAAGCCGTGGAAAGGCGTTGCTGTTTATCAGTTTGGAATAGTTATTATTTTGTTACCTGTTCCGGCTTGACGAGGCTTTCCGCACAGGCGTATCGTCTGTGCATGAAAAGGAGTAAAAAAGAGGTGCTGGACGCGGATTTCGCAGCGGCGCGCGCCGGCGTTCTGGATGTGGCCGCATTTCTGGACCGGGTGGACCGCGGGGAGGGAGAGGCGGATTTCCGCTACCATGCCCTGATGGAGGTTCTTCCCCTTTTGTCCGCATCCGGCCCCGGGCGTGTCCGGGCCATTCTGGAAGCCCTTTCCTACAGGGATGACGCCGTGCCGGAAACCGCCGCGGCCAAGGCAGCCTGTGGAGCCCCGAACTTCAGCAAATAGGAATCATGGCTTTTATCGAACCTCATATACATATGGTGTGCCGTACCACGGACGAATACCGGGCCATGGCGCAGGCGGGCTGCCTGGCGGTAGGGGAGCCGGCGTTCTGGGCCGGTTACGACCGTTCGTCCGTGGACGGTTTCCGGGATTATTTCGTACAGCTTACGGAAGGCGAACCCGCCAGGGCGGCCAAGTTCGGCATGGACCATTACACATGGCTGTGCATCAATCCCAAAGAGGCTCAAGACGTGGCCTTTGCACGGGAGGTAATGACGCTCATTCCGGAGTTTATTGACCGGCCCAATGTCCTCGGCATCGGGGAAATAGGGCTGAACCGGAATACTTCCCATGAAATGACCATTTTTGAAGAGCATCTGGATCTGGCGGTGCGCCTCAACCAGCTTGTGCTGATTCACACTCCCCATCTGGAAGACAAGCTGAAGGGGACCAGGATGATTCTTTCCGCCCTGAAAAACCGCCCGGATCTGGATCCCGGCCGCGTGCTGGTGGACCACTGCGAGGAACATACCTTCCCGCTGGTGAAGGAGGCCGGCTACTGGGCCGGACTGACTCTTTATCCCACCAGCAAACTGAATCCCAAGCGGGCGGCGGATATTCTGGAAATATATGGGATGGAGCGCGTCTGGGCCAATTCCGCGGCGGACTGGGGGGATTCCAATCCCCTGGCGCTGACGGCCCTGGCCTGCGAGCTCCGCAAGCGCGGTTTTTCCCGCCGGGAGGCGGAGCGGCTCCTTCTGGACAATCCGGAGGCGTTTATGGGCCAGTCCCCGAAGTTTCGGAAAGTGTCGTCCCGCTAGTCCCGTGCGCGGCGGGCAGGAAGGCCGCTAATCCCCATCCGGAAAGAAGACGGTGAAGACGGCTCCCAAAATGACTGCGGCGTCGTCCAGCAGTCCCAGCTTGTCTATTCCGGCAAACAGGAATTCATCGGGAATCAGAATATAGACGCCGGCAAGGACGAGCAGGCATATATTGCGCTTGTTGAAAAAGTGCGGTTCTTCCTTTTTGCTTTTGAAATAACGGAAAAAGCGCAGTAGCAGTTGCTGTTTCTGGTGGGTCATGGCCGGAGGATGCTGGTGAGACGGTTTTCTCCCCTTCAGCCGGGAGGAGCAGGTTGGAAAACGGAGGCTTCTTCCGGAATGGACAGGCCGTGCCGGAACGGCCTGGGCGGGGGAGCGGATTGCCGTCTAGGATGGGATGTTCCGGATGTGGGAGGAAGACTCGCTTTCCCACGTCCGTTTCCGGTTTTTTCTGCGCTGGAAAATGGATTGGCGTGGGGACCGGGCAATACCGCTGTTCCGCGGGGAGGGGCCTGCCGCACGGCGTCTGAATATCGTTTTTCCGGAAGAGGGCATTTCCCCGCCCAGCGCTTTGGCGGAGCCTTTGGGAGGGCGCCATATGGGTATGGAAAGGGCTGCCTCACGATTACATGAGGCAGCCCTGGAAAAAAGCGAGCGGACCGATGAAGCAACCTTATGCTCTGCGGCGGCGCACCATCAGCGCAGCCAGCCCCAGCAGGCCCAGCGTGGCCGTGGCGGGTTCCGGAATGCTGGCGATTTCACTCATCAGCTGACCTACCTGGTCCTGGGAAAGGCAGGAGTCATGAACGTAGAGCTGTTGGATGGCGTCGGACAGTTGGGTATCAAACAGAATCTGGTCGATAGTCGCGCTGCTGAATTTCAGGCCAGGGGAGGAATAATAGTTATCGTTGGCGCCAGCATAGATGCGGGAGCCGATATCTCCGGTGACTACAGAGATGGTCAGGAGTCCTTCCGTGCCCAGCGGAGTTGACGCGATAGGAGAGGCATATGCGGCATTGTTCCATAATCCCTGGAGTTTACGATCCGTATTCACGCCCGCACCCCAGCTTGTGCTTCCGCCTTTGGCGTTGAACAGGGCGGTATAGGTCTGCGGCGTGTTGATTTTGCCCAGGTCCAGGACCATGGTCACGGTCATGTTATTGCGATTGCTTGCAGCCGGAGTGCTAAAATTCACCCCGCTTAACATCAGATTGTCGGCGCCTTGCGTGAGGGTAACGGAATCCTTCAGAGTGCCGAAATCCGCCGTCAGGGAGGAGAAGTCCGAATATCCCACGATGGAACTATCCAGCAGGCCGGTATCCGCAGTAGCGCTCAGGCTCATGCCGGCAGAAAGAATCAGAGTGGATAATAATTTCTTCATGATTGGTATCTTAATACTTAATATATAAGAGAATGCGAGGGTCCAGCGCGCATTTGCGCCTGTGTACCGAATTTGGAATCCGCAAGCAATTAAAATTATTAAGAGTTAATGTATTGTATTTATAACTATTTGAAAATGATTGTATTTTAATGCCTCTGGTCCTTTTGCCGTCACGCTGGAACCATCATTGTTATCCATTGATTTCATTATTGATTGGGCTTCTTCACCGTTGCGTGCCGGATTCCAAATTCGATTGAGGGATTCCAAATTTGGTGTAACCACCGCACTCTTTTCCATCGTCTGTCCTGATGACGGATGATGATATCCCCGGCAATGCGGCTGCCGCGGACGGCGGCTACATCCTGATCCGGTGATCATGAAAAGTTTTTCTTTACGGCTCCCCTTTGGAGAAATTCCAGAGGCGGTGCATCGTCATGACGTCCGGAATGTTCATGGGGCGCACCACGCGGAACCCGATCATGCCTCCGTCCGTCAGGTACCAGATGCTTTTAGGGTTTTGGGGGTCCTGGCGGTTCCAGGCGGGGTCGCTGGCGCGCCGCGCCGCGCTTCGCAGACCGTCCGGGTCGTCTTCCCACGAACCGCCGCGCACGGTGTGGGGGGCTCCGGGGACGATGACCAGGGGGTCTTTCGCGGGCAGGCCGCTCCGCTTGCCGTAGGCATCCGGAACGTAGGAGTCCAAAACCCATTCCGCCACATTTCCGTGCATGTCCCGGAGGCCCCACTTATTCGGTTTTTTGGAGCCTGTTTTCTGATAGCGGTCATTGGAGTTGTTCCAGTACCAGCCGTACTGGTCCAGGGGGGCTTCTCCATTGCCGTAAGAGTAGGCGCCGGGGGAGCCGGCCCGGCAGGCGTATTCCCATTCCGCTTCCGTGGGCAGACGGTAGTAATGCCCGGTCTGGGCGCTCAGCCATTCGCAGAATTTGCTGGCGGCGTGATGGGACATGGAGATGGCGGGCAGACCGTGTTCATAGCCGTGGCCCATGCCCAGGTTCATGGCGGTGTAGGGGGCGGTGGGCTGCGTCACGAAGTCCCAGAGCTCGTCATCCGGCTGTTCCTCCAGAAGCTGGCCGTCCTTGGCGCGCGGACGTCCGTTTTCCATGAAGGCCGTATAAAGTTCCCAGGGGATTTCCGTTTCCGAGATCCAGAAGGGGGAGACGCTCACTTCATGCCGCGGACCTTCGTCCGGTTTCCGGTGCGGCTCTTCCGCGGGACTTCCCATAAGGAACGTTCCTCCCGGTATGGCGACCATGCGCAGGGAAGCTCCCGCCGCAGGCACCGTTTCCGTGTAGGATTCAGCATGTGCCGGATTTCCGGAAGCTTCAATGAGATGATGGATTTGGCGCGTCGTGCCGACCAGTTCCCGGGACGGCAGGTCATCCGGGACGGGAAGGGAAGCGCCGGCAGCGCGGTCCAGTTCCCGCTTTTGCAGCGCGGAACGGCTTTCCCCCCACTGGCGCGCGCTGGTAATGCGCGCGGCATCTTCCGTGGCCGGGCGGGGGGAATTTTCTTCCCGGCACCCGGCCAGCAGGGCGCTTCCTCCCAGAAAGCAGGAAACAAAGAAAATGCCGCGCATGGAATGGTAAGAACCGGAAGGCCCTACATGGTCATGCCCCCGTCGCAGGCAATGACCTGTCCGGTAATGTAACGGGCATCGTCAGAGGCCAGGAAGGCCGTCAGGGCGGCGATGTCTTCCACGGAGCCTTGTTCCTTCAAAGGAATTTTCTTAACGATTTCTTCCTTGAGATTGTCGGGAATGGCGTTGGACATTTCCGTGGAGATGAAGCCGGGAGCAATAGCGTTGCACGTGACTTTGCGCGGAGCGAATTCCTGGGCCAGGGATTTGGTGAAGCCGATGAGACCCGCCTTGGAAGCAGCGTAATTGGCCTGGCCGATGTTGCCGACGAGGCCGATGACGGAGCTCATGTTGATGATGCGCCCGGCCGAGGATTTCATCAGAACGCGCTGGAGGGCCTTGACCGTATTGAACGCGCTTTTCAGGTTGGTGTCCAGAACGGCGTCCCAGTCTTCCTCCTTCATGCGGAGCATCAGGGTGTCCCTCGTGATGCCGGCGTTGTTCACCAGGATGTCAATCTGCGGGAAGTCTTTCAAAATGGCGGCCATGGTTTCCTGAACGGCCGCGTAATCCGCTACGTCGCAGGGGTAGGCCTTGCAGGAGTCCGGAAATTCCCTGTTGATCTCTTCTGCGGCTCCCCCGCAGCTGGACGGGCTGCGGCTGATCAGGATGACCCTGGCTCCTTCCGAAGCGAAGCGGCGCGCGACGGCATTGCCGATTCCGCGGCCCGCGCCGGTAACGATGGCTGTTTTACCTGCTAACTTTTGCATACTGCCCACAGTAAACCCGTTTTTCACGGTTCCGGCAAGCTTGAAATGGACTTGGCCGCGCAGGAGCCCATACGGGGAAAAGGCTGCCCGGGAATGAAAGAGGGGAAGGAAACGGGGCGGAGAAGGCTACTGTTCATCTTCTTCATTTTCCCGGATTGTCCGGGAGGGCGCACCGCCTTCATCCTGTCTTTTAAGGAAGGATGAAATTCATGGCAGGGAAAGGGGAGTTGAAGAAGGGCCTCTATTCCGCCGTGACGCCGCCTTTCTCATCATCCAGAATGCCCGACTTTTCCAGATAGTAGTCATATCCGCCCGCGTAGGCGGTGATGGTCCCCCGGTTCACATGCAGGGTTTTTTGCGCCAGGGAGCGGATGAAGTGCACGTCGTGGGAGATGAAGACCAGTGTTCCTTCATAATGCTTCAGAGCCTGCACCAGGGCTTCCACGGACAAAAGGTCCAGGTGGGTGGTCGGCTCGTCCATCAGCAGGAGATTGGGCGGGTCCACCAGGAATTTGACCAGGCTGAGACGCGATTTCTCCCCGCCGGAAAGAACGCTGACGCGTTTTTCCACATCCAGCCTCCGGAACAGGAAGGAGCCCAGGATGGAGCGCGCTTCCTCCTCCCGGATTTCAGCGCTGCATTTCATAATTTCCTCCAGCACGGTATTTTCCGGGTTCAGGTTTTCCGTTCGCGCCTGGGAGAAGTAGCCGATGCGCGTGGTGGTGCCGGGAGTGCGCTGCCCGGAGTCAATGGGGATGATGCCCGCCAGGATTTTCAGCAGAGTGGATTTGCCCGCGCCGTTCGGGCCTACGAGAACAGTGCGTTCCCCGCGTTCCACCAGCAAGTCCAGGTTTTCATAAACCCTGCGGTCGCCATAGGATTGGCAGACTTTTTCCAGCTCAATGACTTTCTGAGTGCTGCGCGGCGGCTGGGGGAAGTTGAATTTAAATACTTTCCTGCGGGCTACCGGTTTTTGGATGAGCTTCATCTTTTCCAGCTGCTTGATGCGGCTCTGGACCTGTCCGGCCTTGGAATTAATGGAGCGGAAACGGTCAATAAATTCCTGGATGTGCGCTATTTCCTTCTGCTGGTTGCGGTAGGCCGCCTGAAGCTGTTCGAAGCGCACGTCCTTCTGTTGGAGGAAGTCCGAGTAGTTGCCGCGGTATTCCACCAGCTCTTCATTGTCGATGTCGTACACGCTCTCCACCAGTTCGTCCATGAAATCACGGTCGTGGGAAATCATCAGGATGGCGCCGGGGTAGTTTTTCAAATATCGCTGGAGCCACAGCAGGGACAGAAGATCCAGGTGGTTGGTAGGTTCGTCCAGCATCAGGAGGTCCGGTTCCAGGACAAGGAGCTTGGCCAGGTACGCGCGCATGATCCAGCCGCCGGACATTTCCCGGGCGGGGCGGTGGAAGTCGCTTTCCCGGAAGGCCAGACCTTTGAGAATTTTTTTGGCCTTGGGCTCCAGCTGGTAGCCGTTGGCGGCGTTGAAGGTGTCAATGGCTTCCGCGTACTCCGGCGTATCTGTCTTGTTGGCGTTTTCCGCCGTCCGGATGATGTGGATGGCCTGTTCCATTTCCGGCGTGATGCCCAGGGCGATTTCCAGCACGGTTTCATCCTTGGGTTCGCTGGCTTCCTGGGGAAGATAGCCTACGATGGCGTATTCATCCATGCTGATGGAGCCTTCGTCCGGCGCGTCTTCTCCCAGAATCATGCGGAACAGGGTGGATTTGCCCGCTCCGTTGGGGCCAACCAGAGCTACCCGTTCCCCCCAGTTAATGGTCATTTCCGTTTCCCTGAACAGGGTTCGTCCGGCGTGGGATTTCGTGAGATTTTTGATTGTCAGCATGGTAAAGAGAGACCGTATTCTACCGGGACGCAAAGGGGAAGGCAAGAGCCGTCAGGGCGGAGGCCGGCATTTTTGAAAGCTTTACTGGATTTTTGCGCGTAGTCTGGTAGCCTTGGCGCGCCATGCCGACCATGCAGACATTCAGGCTTTTGCTTGCTGCCGCCCTTTTGTGCGGATGGAGTTCCTGCTGTACTCCTCCGGCGGAGGATTATCTACAAAAACCTTACGTGCAGCAGCAAATGTCCGGGTTGGCAAATGCCTTCCTGGCGCTGCTTCCGCCGGACCAGGCCGTTCTTCCCGCTGCCGGAGCGGAGGCCAGGTGGCTGGCGGACACGGCTGTAGCCCAGTCCGCCGCGATTGCCCGGGACAACAGGACGGTGCTGTTTGGCTGGCTGAACAACATTCTGGTCAATTCCAACCTGCGCGACAGGGGGCTGTGCTGGCAGGTCCAGCAGGATTTGTACCGGGATCTGCGCCGCCGGCCCGTGAAGTATTTCCGCGTAGGGCTGACGATTCGAGACCGTGGAACGGGCAGGGAGCACAGTTGCGTGTATGTCAATGCCGCCGGGAAGGGATTGCAGGGTTCCATTGTGCTGGATGCCTGGAAGAACTGCGGCCATCTGGTGACGCTGACCCAGAAAGACCGGGAAGGCGGCAAATGGGAGGAAGACTGGCGGGAGCCGTTTGTTTCCAAAGCCTTTCCGGAGGGGCATTCCTACGGCATGGAACATCACCTGGTCTGGCCCGGGTGGGCCAGGAAACGCCCCATGCTGGTTCAACGGATATTCCAGTCTGACCAGCGGAATGAGGCGAAGGCGGGCGCCTCTGAATAAAGGAACCGCCTGCTCCGGCCGGAGCAGGTACACGGCGCTGCGCGACGGCGGTTGACGCCTGCGCGGCCGTATATGCAGGCGCCTGTTGCGGCACCGCCATTTTTAAGTAACATTCCGGCGGAATCGGCAAATGGCGGCGGGAGCCAGGGTTCAGGGCAAATAAAAACGCACTCAGTGCGTACACCGAGTGCGGATTAATTGGATGATTTGCTAGTGTTGCAGGGCAAAACCCCGCTGCAAACTTACTTGCCCTTGGCCTGCACAACCGGAGCGGGAGCAGGAGCGGTAGTTTGCTGTTGCTGCTGCTGCTGGGAGCAAGAAGCGACCAGGCAAGCGGCGCCGGCGATGGCGAGGATAGCGATGTTCTTCATAATTCGAATTAAATACAGTGTTTATTAACTACTGGAACCTCCGCATCCACGGAGGTTTGCTGGGACCAATGTAAATGGTGGCAAGTAGAAATCAAGAGATTTTCTTGTTCCATGTCACGGCATTACAGAAAAGAGCAGGACCCCCGGTTTCTGGAGTCCTGCTCTTGTTGACGCGTTATGGAAAACGGTTTGTTTCAACCCCGTTTTTTACGCTTGCAGACTGGCCCCAAGCTCAATGATCGAGTAGTCTCCGTCCGGTCTCCGGTACACGATCTGGAGCACGTCGCGCCGTGCATTCCTGTAGAGCACGAAGGGCTTATCGGAAAGTTCCAATTCCATGATAGCCTCTTCCTTGTAAAGCTTTTTGAGATTGTAGCTTTCTCTGTGAATGAGCAGGGGTTCCGGGTCTTCTTGGGAATCTCCGGGGTAATCCAGCACGGAATCGTCATATACCGTTTCATCCAGTTTGCGGATAGTTTCCTGGTGATGGGGACGGAAATTCTTCATCAGGCGCGTTTTATGCTTGCGCATGCGGCGCATGATTTTGGTGATCGTCTCATCAACGCAGGCGTACATGTCCGTCCCTTCCGTGGACGCGTCAATGGTGATATGGTCTGAACAGAACAGGATTACCTGGGAAATCTTGCGGTCGCGTTGCACATCAAGCAATACTTTAACCTCCATAATGCGCGGGAAATCCAGGCGGATCCCTTCAATCTTTTTCGTTACGAATTCCCGAATCGCGTCTGTGACTTCCACGTGGCGCCCCGTGATCGTAATGGGTGTGTTTACGTTTACCTTTTGCATTGTCGTACCTCTTTCTAGTTGATGTTAATGCGCGGACTCCCGGTCCGCACCTTTCAAGATATACAGATTTGACAATGTTTGTCGAGGAATCCTTTCTTTTTTTCGTGTGCAGGGAAAGGAGTTTTTCCTTTTCCGTTCCCATTTGCCGGAACCGGGCGGCTCTCCTACCTGTTGTGAGCCAATCAATCGGGGAGCGGCTGTTCCCGTTTATTGCCTTCCTGCGTCTCCGGAATGCGTTTCAGGGCTTCTGTCATACAACTGCGGGCATAAAAAAATTATTTGAAAGTACTTGACATGCCGCGGAAATGGATTATAACGGTTGCGCACTCCTCTACGGATGCTCTCTAAATCGCGGGATGGAGCAGCCAGGTAGCTCGTCAGGCTCATAACCTGAAGGTCGCAGGTTCAAATCCTGCTCCCGTAACCATTTGAAGGCCCTGCAAGCAATAAGCTTGCGGGGCTTTTTCGTTACGGTTGGAAAAGCATCCGGCAGGTATTGGGAACCTGTTGTTTTCGAGAGCTTTTTGACTTTTCAAGCTGCCGGGTTATGGCCGGCCGGCCTGCAAGATCGTGGAACGTGTATTTAATTCCGGCGACCGGGATTTGGAATCCATCATGACTCCGTGGGGAATTGGCATGAATATGGCATGGCTGGATGCCAGGCCGGCGGTGGATGGGATTTCCGCAGTCGTGAACCGGGGTTTTTCTCACAAGTATCCTGTGGCTAACGGTTCCCAGGACCATGGCACGGTTTTGTTGATGGACCCGCGGCATTCCGCCGCGCAGGAGGGCAGTTTCCGGAGCCGGGGGAATAGGTCGCCAGAGGGTACCCATAAGGGCTTCAGCGCGCTTGATTCATTTGACGATGTGATGCCGTGGAGAAGAAATAATGTCATCATGGAAAGATAACCTTCTGTGAGCAGGTATTTTATGAACGTGTGGAGCAATGGCGCGCCGTTGCTGCCGTCTTTGACCTTGTTACGATTAAGGACAAAGGGTATGGTGCGGCAAGATAACCTGCGCCATTAGACGGCACAATGAATGAAAGCGGTCTGCTGCCCGTCGGGAAACGGTTGTTTGCGTCCTTCCCGCGATGCCGCTCCGCTGAATAACATAAAATACTACAATAATGGGAAACTCAATAGACCATGGCATGTTCCGGAATTCCGTCCTGCTGGCTTTCGGATTGTCCATTTCCTTCTCGGGCTTCGCACTTGCCGCATTGGAAGAGCCGGTTCCTGAACAACAGGTCCAGGCCGTTGAAGGCGCCAGGAAAATCAATCCTGCCGCCGTGGAAGTGCTGCTTGACAACAATCGCCGGATGACGCTCGATTTTTACGGAGATAACGTTTTCCGTATTTTCAGGGATGACAAAGGCGGCATTATCCGCGACCCCAAGGCGGACCCGGAAGCCCGCATTCTGGCGGACAATCCCCGGAAGCCGGTTTCCCGGCTGGATGTGGACCAGAAGGGCGATGCAGTTGTCATCACTACGGGGAAGGTCAGGATTGAGATAAATAAAAAGACCTCTCTTTTCAAGGTGATCAATCTGAAGGATCATTCCGTAGTGGCGGAGCAGGCATCCCCCATTCTTTTTGAAAAGGGCAGGACCAGTTTTTCCCTGAAGGCGAAGCCGGACGAATATTTTTACGGCGGCGGCGTGCAGAACGGCCGTTTTTCTCACAAGGGAAAGGTCATTTCCATAGAAAACCAGAACAGCTGGACGGATGGCGGCGTGGCTTCCCCCACTCCTTTTTACTGGTCCACCGGCGGGTACGGCGTCATGTGGCATACCTTCAAGAAAGGGCAGTATGATTTCGGCTCCAGGGAAGAGAATCTGGTGAACCTCTCGCATGATGAAAATTATCTGGACGTCTTTTTCATGGTCAGCGACAGTCCCGTCAGTCTTTTGAGGGATTTCTACCAGCTTACCGGCGCTCCCGTTCTGCTGCCCAAGTTCGCCTTTTACCAGGGGCATCTGAACGCCTATAACCGGGATTACTGGAAGGAAGATGAAAAGGGCATCCTGTTTGAGGACGGGAAACGGTACAAGGAAAGCCAGAAGGATAACGGAGGCATTAAGGAATCCCTGAACGGGGAATTGAATAATTACCAGTTTTCCGGCCGCGCCGTCGTGGACCGTTACAAGGCCCATGATATGCCGCTGGGATGGCTTCTGCCGAACGACGGCTACGGAGCCGGGTACGGCCAGACGGATACCCTGGACGGCAATATCGCGAATTTGAAGAGCCTGGCGGACTACGCCAGGAAGAACGGCGTGGAAATCGGGTTGTGGACCCAGTCCGACCTGCATCCCAAGCCGGAAATCAGCGCTTTGCTGCAGCGCGATATCGTGAAGGAGGTGCGGGACGCTGGAGTGCGCGTGCTGAAGACGGACGTGGCCTGGGTAGGCGCGGGCTATTCCTTCGGGCTGAACGGCATTACGGACGTGGCCCAGATCATGACCTACTACGGGAACAACAGCCGCCCGTTCATCATTTCCCTGGACGGCTGGGCGGGAACCCAGCGGTATGCCGGCATCTGGTCGGGCGACCAGACGGGCGGCGTCTGGGAGTACATCCGTTTCCATATTCCCACCTACATCGGCTCCGGTCTTTCCGGGCAGCCCAACATCTGTTCGGACATGGACGGCATTTTCGGCGGCAAGAACCCGCTGGTGAATGTCCGCGATTTCCAGTGGAAAACGTTCACCCCCATGGAACTGAACATGGATGGCTGGGGAGCCAATGAAAAGTATCCCCATGTCTTCGGGGAACCTTATACTTCCATTAACCGGTGGTATCTCAAGCTCAAGTCGGAACTGCTCCCGTACGCCTACAGCATCGCGGAGGAATCCGTTTCCGGACTGCCCATGATCCGGGCCATGTTCCTGGAATATCCCAATCCCTACACGCTGGGGAAGGCGACGCAGTACCAGTTCCTGTACGGCCCCTATTTTCTGGTGGCTCCCATTTACCAGGAAACCAGGGCGGACGAGGAGGGGAATGACGTCCGCCACGGCATTTACCTGCCGGAAGGACAGTGGATCGATTATTTCACCGGGGATTTGTATGAAGGCGGCAAGATTTACAATGACGTTGACGCTCCTTTGTGGAAGCTGCCCGTGTTCGTCAAGAACGGCGCGATTATTCCCATGGCTAACCCGAGCAACAATGTCTCGGAAATTAATCCGAACCTGCGCATTTACGAGCTTTATCCGCACGGCAGCACTTCCTTCACCGTGTATGACGACGACGGCGTGACGGAAGAATACAGGGCCGGCAAAGGCATCCGCACCCTGGTTGAATCCCGGACGGACGACAAGAACAACGTGACCGTCACCGTTCATCCGGCGGTGGGGGATTTCAACGGCTTCCAGAAGAAGAAGGCCACGGAGTTCCGCATCAACGTGACGCAGAAGCCGTCCGGGGTTTCCGCCAAAATCGGGGAAAACAGCGTCAACCTGGCGGAGGCGAATTCCATGGATGAGTTCAAGTCCCGGGAGAATGTATATTTTTATGACCGGGCTCCCAACCTGAACAGGTTCGCGACGAAGGGAAGCGATTTTGAGAAAAAGGCGATTTCCGGGAACCCCCAATTGCTGGTGAAGCTGGGCGCGGCGGATATTACGGCGGCCCCCACGGTGCTTTCCGTGGAAGGGTTCCGGTTTGAACCCGCTGAAAAGTACCGCCTTTCTTCCGGCGCGCTGACCGCTCCCGCCAACGCCGTGGTGACGGAGGAAAACGCGGCGGCCTATACCCTGAAGCCCACGTGGGACGCCGTTCCGAATGCCGATTTCTATGAAATCGAATTCGGCGGAATGCTGTACACCACCATCAAAGGGACGGAATTCCTGTTTGAGGATTTGGAGGCTGAGACGCCTTATTCCTTCAAGGTGCGGGCCGTCAACAAGGACGGCCATTCCGCGTGGACGGCTGTCAGCGCGAAGACGAAGGCCAATCCGCTTGAATTCGCCATTCCTGGAATTGAGGGTGAGACGAGCGTCGAAAGCCAGGGCAATTCCCTGGCGAAGCTGTTTGACTTCAAGGAAAAGGATGCCTGGCACACGAAGCATGGCGAGAAGGCCGTGCCGTTTGACCTGGTCATGGATTTGAAGACCATCAACAAGCTTGAGAAGTTCCATTACGTTCCCCGCGAGGACGGCGGCAACGGCACATTGCTGAAAGGCGCCGTCTATTACAGCATGGACCGGGAGAACTGGACGAAGGCCGGCACGTTCCAATGGGACAAGAATGGCGACGTGAAGGTATTCAACTTCAAGGATGCCCCTGCGGCGCGCTACATCAAGCTGAATGTCACGGAAGGCGTGGGCGACTATGGCTCCGGCAGGGAAATCTACGTCTTCAAGGTGCCGGGCACGGAAAGCTATCTGCCGGGCGACATCAACAATGACGGCAAGATCGACCGAAACGACCTGACCTCCTACATCAACTACACGGGGCTGCGGAAAGGCGATTCCGACTTTGAAGGCTACATCAGCAACGGAGACATCAACAAGAATGGCCTTATTGACGCTTACGATATTTCCGTGGTAGCCACCCAGCTGGAAGACGAAGCCGACCAGCCGCAGGAAGAAGACGCCAAGAAAGACGGGGAAGAGGATAAGAAGGAAGGAGACGACGAGAAGAAGAAAGCCGCCGGGGAGGCAAAGAAAAAAGCCTGTGTGGATGGAAAGCTTCTGCTCAGCGCCGATAAGAAAAGGTACGCCAGGGGAGACGCCGTCAGGGTGACCGTGAAGGGCCGGAACCTCCGTCTGGTGAATGCCCTGAGCTTCGCCCTCCCGTACGATCCCAAGGATTTGGAATTCGTGGGCGTGGAGGTTAAGAACATGAAGAAGATGGAGAACCTGACGAATGACAGGCTTCATACGAACGGAACCAAGGCCCTGTACCCCACCTTCGTCAACATCGGAGACAAAGAGCCTGTGGAGGGAACCTCCGAACTGTTTGTGCTAAAGTTCAAGGCCCGCCGCGACATGAAGTTCCAGCCGAAGCTTATGGACGGCATGGTGGTGGATAAAAAACTGAACACCAAAAAATTGTAATTGAACACCCTGAGGCGGCTCCATGCCCGGCCGGACAACGGCCGCGCATGGAGCCTTCCGTTCCGGCAGGATGTTTCCGCAGCGTTTCCCACTGCGGAACGGCATTTTTACGCATATTCCAGAGCTTCCCGGACAGAGCGGCAACGGGGAGATATTTTCTGCCCTGCTTTTCCGGGGCGCGGAAGCAGGGCGCCTGCCCCGGCCATTGAACAATGGAAGGCTTGCCATTTCCGCGGCTGCCGCTTCTTCATGCGGCGGCCATCCTCTGGGCGGGGATGGCCGTTCAGGGAGGGATTTGCTGACCGCCTGTAGGGCGGCGGAAGGAGAATCGGAGCTGGGACGCCTGTCCAATGAGGATGGGCCTGTCCGGCATCCTCAAGACCGGTTCTTCACCGCCGGATGAAAGGGGGCGGCTGATAACCGTTCCGGCCAATAGGAAATTCTTTCCTGTAACCGGGGCCGGAAGAATTCTATCCGCGGAATTGGAAAATAGCGGCTGAATGCAGATAAAGGCGGAAATTTCCTGTCTGTCCGAAAGACTGGATTTTGGTTTCAAAAGGCCATTTCTGTTATTCATTGAGAGATTTATTGATGCTTTAAAGTTTTTGTTATGATTTTTGAATGACTGTTCAATTTATTAAAGTCACGAAAAAAGATAGGGTCTGCTATGCTCCGGTGCCGGAGCCGGTGGAAGAAGGGGACAAGCTGGAAATCATGGAAATGAAGGATGGGGGGCTTTTCCCGGCGGCAGGGAAAAACGCAGGGATTTCCCTGTCCCGGAATCCCATGGTATTCGTTAAAATGAATGACGGATTCCAGCGCATCCTGATGAAGCATATCCTGTATGTGGAAGCGGGAGGAAGCTATTGCACGCTGCACGTGCACGGCATGCCGTCCATCCTTGTTTCCGCTCCTCTGGCGCGGGTATCCGAGCATCTGGACGGGGAATATTTTATCCGCGTACACCGTTCCTACCTGGTTAACAAGCTGCATATAGAATCCATTGCGGGCAATTTCCTCCAAGTAGGCGTCGTTGCTATTCCCATCAGCAAATTCATGAAGAAAAAAGTGCTGGGAAGTTTGAACATGCTGTCGTTTTCCAAATAGGCGCCGGGGCGCCGCGCAGACTTCTGCGGCGTTCCCGGAAAGCGAAACGGAACGGCCGGAAAGGCGGGGTGGAAGCAGAACCGAAATGACCGCATGATTCACGACGTCGCCGGAAGGCGGCATATCAATGAACCTGAACCAAAAATAGAAATAAATAATGGCAATTGACAAATCAGCAGCAGAGACAGCGACTTCTTCCCTGCAGTCGCTGCCCTTCGGCAACATTATCGGCGGTCCCCTCGTTGCCTGTGTGGAAGCACAGGCCCAGGCGGCCCGGACTTCCTGGGAATTCATCCAGAACGTGGGCCTGTACTCGGATGGGGAAGAGAAGAAGACGGTAAACGTTTCCTTCCAGTTCATCAAGGACGGCCACATGGCTCAGATTACGGTTCCCCTTCTGACCATCGTCCCCATCCCCTACATCGCCATTAATTCCATCGACATTAATTTCAAGGCGAATATCAGCGCGTCCGCCGCCAGTACGGAAACGGAAACTTCCTCCACTGCCGCCGACGTCAACGTGTCCGCTTCTGCCAGATGCTTCTGGGCGCGCGGCAGCATGAATGCCAGCTACTCCAGCAAAAAGGACTCCTCCGCGACCAGGGATTCCAAGTACAGCGTGGAATACACCATGGACGTTGCCGTCCATGCCGGGCAGGACAGCATGCCCGCCGGGATGGCCAAAGTGCTGGAAATGCTGAACAACAGCATTTCCGTCGTGTCTCCGGATGGTTCCCTGGACGTGCAGCATGCCATTCAGGAAGACGGAACCGTGAAACTGGTGGCCTCCTACAAGAACAAAGAGGGCCTGTTTGACCCGGAAGCCATCACTCTCCGGATAGGCGAAGCGACGGAAACGTTCGAAAACGGCGCGGGGAATGAATCCAGGATTGTGAAGACGGATTCCGGCAAGGAATACACGCTTTCCCGGGAAGACGCCAGAAACTGCACGGTGAGCGCTGGAGAACTCAAGAAGAAGGTGGCTGTAGGCGCCTGATAACCGAACCATAACGATTTCTCCTCCATTCCAGAGCCATGTCCCGTCTTCATCTCATCGTGGAATCCCTGCTGAAGGACATTATTGAAGCGCAGCACGCGGCGAACTGCCATGCGGCATCACTGGCGCGCCAGTATGGGAAAAGAGGCCGCGCGTGCGGCTTTCCGCTGCCCAGCGCCCAGATAGGTTCTCTGGAATTCGATTTGAAGTATGCGGTGACGGGGACTTCCGGAGTGGAGGAGAAACTGGTTGCGGACACGGAGCAGTGGAGATTGTTTCGTCAGGAACTGGAAGAGAGAGCGCCGGCGTTTGCCATCCGTTCCATTGTGATGGCCGTGGTGCATTCCAGTCTTCCGGACGACGAAGCCAGAAGCGACTTTTCAAGCCTGCTGGCCAGGGAGGAACAGTGGAAAAAGAATTTCTGCTCCTACCTGCGGAAGAAAATTTCCGCAGTCGTTTCCACCCATGAAGGCTCGCTTCTGAAAGCGGAAACCGGGCTGGACAGAGGGCTGCTGCTGGAGATTCTGGCAGGCGTCGCGGAGAAGGAGTTTATGGACAATCCGGATCTGGAGGATCTGTTCCGGGGAACCCGGGGTGATGACCTCAGGCAGGAATGCCGCGCGAATCTCCGGGAGGGCCTTTCCTCCTTCCTGGCCGCCCTGGCGGAAAAGTACGTTTTCACCAGGCAGGAAAGCAATGTGGTGGTGGACGTGGAAGTGGAGGCGGACAAGCTGAAAAAGATGCCGGAGGAAGCCGTGCAGACTCTGCGCCTGAATATATCCCCTGTTTCCCTCCCCTCTGTTCTGGCGGAGCAGAATGACGTCTCCGGAGTGTCCGCGCAACAGTGATACGATGATGAGTGATTCTGCAAACAACAAGGTGAACGGGCACATTATGAGCCTGCAGCAGCTGATTTCAGCCCCGCTGGTCGCAACGATTGATGCGGACGCCATGTCCACGGAACGTTACATGAAGCATTTCATGTCCCTGGCCTTTGAGTCCTACAATCCTGCGGACGGGTCCACAGGGGCGTTGAGATTGATCAGCTTCAACTTTACGGACAGCGACGCTTCCGGCGGCGCGGAAAAGAAGGTCAGCGTGCCGCTTATCAGCCTGGTGACGCTGCCGCTGCTGCAAATCAAGCAGGCGGATTTTGATTTTGACATCAATATCATTGACGCAATAGCTTCCGCTCCGAACGAACATTTCTCCCTGAACAGGGGAGAGGTGGAGTCACCCGGCGGAAAGGAGAAGAATGAAGGGCTGAATTTTCGGGCCTCCCTGGCTCCGCAGTCCGGGAGAGGCGCTTCTTCCTCCCTTCAGGCGAACATGAAAATTCATGTCTCCATGCAGCAGGCGGACATGCCTTCCGGCTTGTCCCAATTTCTCCAGCTGGCTTCCAGGCCGCATTATGAGGATTCTCCCTCCCGGGAAAAGAAATGATTAATTGAAAAAAACAACATGGACCAGAAAACAACTTATTCCTACCAGCGCACTCCGGGGCTTCATTGCCCCAAATGCGGAGTGTATTTCCCCACGACCATTCCGGACTTGCTGTCCGGCTCCATCAGGTGCCCCCATTGCGGCCTGGCGCTTTCCGTTGACCGGAAGGCGTCCGACCATGCCATGCAGGCCCTGGAAAAGTTTCAGAACGCATTGGACAAGCAGCTTCCCTCCGCCTCCCTGTCATGAAGAGACTGTTGATTATCATGTCCGCCGTGCTGTGCATGGCTCTTCCATCCCTGTCCCCTGCGGAGATGCGGCAGCAGGAACCCCGCCAGCTTGCCGCAGCCTGGCAGGAAGTGAAGAAGCAGATAGCGGACGACGGACAAACCATCCGTGTGAGGGATGGCATTCAAGCGCTTGAACTCCTGGCGGAGCTGGGGATTTCTTCCGTTCCGGAGGATGGCGTCAGGCTGTCCCGCGGCAGCCTGACCATTGTGGTCACGCGCGGGAAAAAAGAGGACGGGGTTTTTTACGTGCTGGCCGTTAAGGAAGAAGGGGGCGCAAGCCTGGAAGTGAAGATGGTTCCTGCCTCCTGATTTGCCGAAGGGGGCATCCCTTCAGAAAAGGAAGGTCATTCATTTTCAAAGTTCCACACGCGGCGGCGGGCGTTTTTCTTCGTCCGCCCGCCGTTGGCTTTCCGGAAGGGGTCAAAAAGAGAATCCAGCCCGTTCCCTTTCAGCAGCAGGCACTGTTCCATCAGGCGGCCCAGTTTTCCTTTCGGGAACCCCTTGGCCTGGAACCAGGCCAGATATTCCTGGGGGACATCCATCAGCGGACATCCCCTGGGGGGATATTTGGCAGGACCGTACATGCCGAAAGGAATGCGGGTTTGCGCGATTTCCTCCACCAGTTTTCTCAAATCTTCCGCGTCCGGTATTTCAGGATCGTTCATAGATTGTTCATCATAAATGGTTGCAGGCATTCCGCCAGCCTTTCCGGCGTTTCCAGGGGAAGCCGGTGCCCGGCATGAGGGATGATGACGGCTTGTTCTCCCGCCATGCGCCGCGCCAGGGCGCTGAATCTGGCGTCGCGCTGTCCGGCAATCCAAAGCTGGGGAACAGGGGATTGTTTCAAAAGCGGAGCCAGGTTTTCCTGTGCGCCCACAGACCAGTCAATAAAGGCGCGGGAGATGGATTTGCGCCACGGTTTCAGGGAAGAACGGTCCGGAGGCGGCGGACCGCCTTCAAATACGCCCTGGGCATCCCATTCCTTCAAAAAATTTTCCCAGGGAGCGGAGAGGCATTGGACGGCCCATTCCGCATCCTTCGCCCGCCGCGCCGCCCGTTCCGCTTCATGTTCCAGGCCGGGATTGGCGCTGACGAATATGGCTCCTTTCCAGAGAGGGGGATGAGCCAAAACGGCCTGCATGGCCAACCTGCCCCCCAGGGAATAGCCGCAGAGGAGGGGGCGGCGATCCTGGGAGGCTATTTCGGAACACAGCACGCGGCCCATATCCTTCAAACTCTTGGGGCAGCATTCCAGATACTTCCAGAGGTTCAGAGCGCGAGCCTCCACACCTCCGGCATGAAGAAAATCCATGACGGGTTTCCAATCCGCCGGAGAACCCAGATTGCCGTGCAGAAGCCAAATCATGGTCGGAACCGCTTTTCTATTTGACGCCGTAGCCGGCGAGTCCGTTCATAAACATCTGGACGGAAATCATGATGAGCACCATGCCCATCATCCGTTCCAGGGCGATTGTCCCTTTTTCCCCCAGCAGGCGCAGGAACTTCTGGGCGATGAAAAGCACTATTCCGGAGAGGAACCAGGCAGTTACAATGGCCCCGGCATAAGTCATCTGGGAAATGCTGTCCGGAGTCTGGGAGGCGTGCAGCATAATGATGGACAGGGAAGAGGGGCCGGCCATCAGGGGCATGGCGATGGGAACAATAAAGGGTTCGTCCTTTCCGTCCGCCCGGCCGGAGGAAGAAAGCATATCCCTGGCGGGGAAGACCATTCCCAGTGCTACGAGAAACAGCAGGATGCCTCCGGAAATGCTCAGGGTGGAGGGTTGCAGCCCCAGCAGGTTCAGCAGGAATTTCCCGGAAAAGAAGAAAAGGAGCAGCAGGCTCAACGCAAATGCAAGTTCCCGCATCAGAATAGTCTTCTGTTGCGCGGGAGAGTATTTTTTCAGCATTCCCTGAATCATGGGCGCCAGACCCACCGGGTCGATGACGATGAACAGAAGAATAACAGTGGAAAGGAAATCCTGCATGGAATATGCCCCGTTGTAAACGATGCGGGCGTGTACGTCAAAAGGAACCGCCAGCAGTGGAAATTTTCTCTGCCCGGATTGCTATTTTCTTCACTAGCGCAGGAGCCGGGCCTTTATGCCTGGAAAGCGATTTGAGGAATTCTGGGGAAACTTTGCGTAGGAGACCATAGCTTTTTAATAAAACAGAAAAGCTATTAAGGCAAGGCTCCTTTGGGCGACCGGTTCGACGTATGAAATGCTGCCTTCCCTACATACACCCTCCGAATACAGGGATCTCCATATCCGTCACGAAAGATCACTTCCAACTCGTAGTTCTCACCATTGCGAAGACGGTCAAAATACGTCAGCAACAGGTAAACTTCCTTGATGGGAACTTCATGCTTTTCTCCCGGCTTCAACGTAATGAAGCGCATCAGAGCCGCTACCCGTTCGAGTTTATACCCAGGTCCATAACAGGCTATTGGATTCTTTATTTTGCCCACCATGTACCCATATCTCTTCCCTCCCGCTTTTCGCCATATTTCGATGCCGATATTCGGCCCGTCGTCCTTCAGGGGATAGAAGTCGTCGAACAGGCGCACGGTCTTTTCACCCTTGTTCGTGAACACCAGCTTGAAGTCCGGGAAAGCCTCCCTCGCGTCAAACCGGGTCTTTTCCATTACCACGGAACATTCAATTCCGTTGTCGGCCATGTCCCCCCACGCAACCGCATGGAGGGACAGGCTTGCCAGAAGTGCTAAATACCGGAAAATTTTTTTCATTACAGCGCGAGTTTGGCCGTCGCCCGGAGCATCCCCCGGAAACAATCCTTACCGTGCTGATTATAGTAGCGCGTTTCCAGTTCACAAGAACATTGTTTCCAGCCCTCCAGATCGACTTCATCCAGGCATACCGGAATCGTGACGCTGTATTCCTGGCCGGGGAAGAGCTCCCGATAGTTCAAGGAACGATGAAAGGTTATTTTCCCCAATTCAGAGTTCAGAATGCGGGAATCCCCCCGTTCCGTCCTCAACACCGTCAGGAAGAAATAATCGGCCGTTTCGTCGTTGATTTCGTCCGGAATCCGGACAGGCTCGTTTCCTTCGTTGCGGAAGCGGACCATAATGTTGCCTTCCGCGAACCGGGAAGTATCCGCAAAGGAAAGCTTCAGGGAGGACGGTTCCTCCGCAACAGCCACGCTGCGGGCATACATGCCGTTGACAGGAGGAAGGAAACAGGGCGGTTCGATCGTTCCCGGTTCCGTGACTTCATCGGGTACCTTATTCCATCCATTGGCCTTCGCCTGTTGGATGATTCCAAGGGTCGCCTCGTTCAGAACTTGCTGGCCGGCGCAATAGGGCCGATCATTGGCATCATCCGGCAACAATTCAAGATAGTGCCTAACAGCGTTCAAGTAGGTAGTTGTCCAATTAAGAACGGACTACCTCATTTCTGCCAAGGCATCATCCATTTCCGGAAATTTTTCGCAGGAAACAGGTTTTAATTCGATCGAATCCTGTATTCTCAAATTGTCCCAGTAGAATTTGAAAGCGTCATTATATTGGCGGCGGTGATGTTCTTCATGGGCGAGAGAAGCTTGCATCGTGTGCCATGTGCCCACTCTTCCTCGTTCCTGATAGCCGTTCATTTCGTTGACCGCTTCGACGGCTTCATCTTCGGTAATAGGAGGGTTTTTAAGAGCGTCCCTATAAGTTCCCGTGAGCACAAGAATCGTAGAACCGGTGGAAACTTGTTGGACGCGCGGGTTCCATCGCTCAAGCACTTCATCCTTGCAAGCCGTTATGATGATTTGAGGGATAATGAATTTCGTTTTGCAAGGACCAATCCCTTCTTTGATAACGGGTGCAGGTTCTTCGAGCGTCACCTCCACTTTCTTGGACGGTTCACAGGTAATGGTGGATTCCTTTTCAATCGTCCACAATTTGATTTTGGGGGACGGTGAGAATTCGCGTTTCATCGTCGAGTTGCCTTCGTACTTCCCTGCCTGAATGGGTTCCCTGTCCATCGTCACATTGAACGCGGCCGCATTGTTGCTGACAGGATTGTAGGCATTATTCTCGTAAGACAGGGCTACCTTGTAATAGCCCGCTTTCAAGTACCTGATAGCCGTTTCCAGATTCAGCTTGCCGTTGGGAGGTATCCCATCCTTCTTACAAAGTTCTTCGCCCGCAATGGAGATACTGCCTGTGTCGTCAGCCTCCACGCCGAAATAATACAGGCCGTCTTCCTCGACCTTGATGAACATTTCCGGCGCTCCGGCGCAAGTGGCGTGCTCGCACGCCGACCCGTCAAAGTTGAACGTCATCGCGTCAACTCCGAGTTTCTGCGGGATGAGAGCCTGCTCCCCGTCGCAGATAAGCTTCGGGCCGACCGCCTTGTTCAGTGGTATATAATTATTCATGTTCCTGAATTGTTTCTTGTTCACAGAACTAACCATTTAGTTCTGTGAACACCTTGTAGGAATTCCAAAAAACAACAACACGCTCTGGACGTGATGGGGAAAAATCCCCGATTATCTCCAATAAAAATGGCGGATGCCATCCAACGCCCGCCATATATATGTTGTTTGGAACGTATCGCTACGCTTGTGTATGAATTAAGCTAGACCCTACAGGGGCTGGTAGCCCCGTTCCTCCTGCCGGATGAGTTGCCCCTCCGGGATACAGACTCTTTACATTTCCGTTTTCGGAAAAAGCGGGGTTTCTGAAATACGGATTCAAGGCAGTAGGGAAAAATAATACGGAAACGCCCGGCATGGAGGCTTGCGCCGCCGGCCGGGCATTGAATGGTATTTCCGTTTCCGGAGTTACAGAAGAAGATCCTGAATATTGTCTGAGGAAATGACTCCCGTTTCCGTGGAGGACAGCACGCAGAGGGCGTCTACCAGGTTTTCCTGTCCCAGAGCCAGCCCGGCTTCCTCTACCAGTACATCGTCAATATTCAGGGTAGCGATGGAAAGGGGGGCTGTTTCCGGGGCAGAGGGTTCCATCAGGGCGGCAATGCCGATGACGGCCGCCACCAGGGCTGCCGCCGCAGCTCCCCAAATGCGGAAGGAATGCCGCTTGAAGTGATGAATGGATTCCACCGGAACGGCAGGAGCGCATTCTTCCCTTTCAATGCGCATCATGACCTTGCGGGCAAAATCGTCTCCCGGCGCAGGTTGGGAAGCATGGCCCAGAATCTGCCAGAGTGTTGTATCGTCCTGTTCGTTCATGGTGGCGGTTCCGCTGAGGGTTCTATGAGGAAAAACACCGGAAGATGGGTCCGGTTTCTTGCCGGCGTCATTTTTTCCGTTCAGCCGCCCGTCTGATGACGGGAGCCAGTACGGCGGCGATGCGTGCGTAACCGGCCGCAGAAGGGTGCAGTCCGTCGCTGGAAAGCTCTTCCGGGACGTGTCCGTCGCTATTAGCCATGACGCGTCCCGGCTCCGTATAGATGAAATTTTCTTCCGCGGCCAGGCGGTTCAGAAGGAGGTTGATGCCGGCAATGCGTTCCGCCGTGCCTTCCCGGGCGCTGTTGCGCGGATAGAATCCCTGGAGGATGATGACGGCTTTTTCCAGTCTGCCGGTGATTTCCCGGCAGACGGCACGAATGCCTTCCAGGATTTCGCCGTCCGTGTTTTCCGAAAGGTTGTTCGTGCCGAGGAGCACCACGCAAACGGCATTGTCCTCCGCTCCGTCCAGTTCTCCGTGGCGGAGCCGCCACAGGGCGTTTTCCACCCGGTCATAGCCGAACCCCAGGTTGACCGCCCGCATTCCCGCCGCGCACAGGTCCCATGTTTCCGGGGATTTCTGGAGGATGTCCCGGTGCGGTTCGTCCACGGGCGGACCTCCCCAGAAATGTGTGATGGAGTCTCCGATGAAGAGGAGGTCCGGGCGTGTTTCGCGCACGATGCGGCACGCGGCTTCGTGCCGGGACGCCCAGTCGTAAATCATGAAGTCCCGGTCTTGGGTGCAGGGAATCAGCGTGGAGGGTACGGCCCGGGCGGGGGCCGGGCCGGGCATGATGAAGGTTTCCGGGGCCGTAATGCCGCGCTTTCCCCGGAACAGGCGGAAGCGGATGCGCGTGCCGGGCGGGGCCTGCACCGGAGCCAGATAACGGCCCTGCGTGCAGAGCATGCGGGGGGTATCCGCATTTATGTCCATGCGGATGACGGCTTCCGGAGGGGCGTTCACCGCGGTAAGCGCCAGTTCTCCCGCCTCATTCAGGGAGGCGCGGATTCCGGGGGGTGGGGATGATTCTGTCATGAGACGTCGCGCATGTGCTGGCGCATTTGCCTGCGTCCGATGGAGTTCGGCCCGCAGCTGTCCTGCATGCAGTAGTTCACGGGACGGCTCTGGGAAGCTCCGTGGGGGGCGCCCAGGCGCTTATCCGGCTCTGACGGCAGCAGATGCACCACTCTTTTGTTTTTCCAGACCAGCCAGAGCACCACCACGGCCGCCAGTGCGGAGATGTGCAGGATGATGCCGGCTACATTGGCCAGGGCGAAGGACATCCAGGCTTTCATCATGGCATGGAGGGAGGATTCTTGCGCCTCCTCCGGTTCCTGGATGGTGATGTTGGCTTCCGGGATGCTGGCAGGGTTGTCCGGCTCCAGCGCGGGGAGGGAAGGCCTGGGGGCGGATGCCATGTCCGCCTCCGTTCTTCTGGCCAGGGAAATCATGGCCTCAATGAGTTCGTCCTGCGGGTTGGTGAATCGGGAGGCGTCCTGCTTCACCTGGTACAGGAGATCCCGCCGTCCCGCATCCCCAAGGTGGGAACTCAGCTCCGGATCCAGTGCGATCTGGGCACTTTTAATATCTCCCATGTGGAAATGGAGCAGCAGGTTGCGCTCCTTGTCCCTGAATATCTGGCGGGCGATCGTGGGGGCATTGACGGAAGGGGGGACTTTCTGCCCGGCCGCGAAGATGCTGACGAACAGGTTGACGTTGTAACGGGATTTGACGAGCTTGATAAGCTCAATAACGTCATTGCTTTCCACTTCCGCAAGAAGCTTCTGGGGGTCAATCAGGCCGGTGGAGGTGCGGATGTAGTCCGGCAGGAAATATTCATTGACGTCCGTAAAATCCTCCGGAATGGGGTCTACGGCGGGGGAGTCTGCATTGGCGGCGGGTTCCGGCATGGGATCGGAGGGGGCCGCCGCATCCACAGGGGGCAGCAAGGGAGGGTTGGCATTCCACCACGCGCCTCTCATCAGGGATTGCTGGTCGCGGGTGGTCCATTTCAGGGCAGGCAATTCCTGGGCCGGAGCCGGAAAGATGGCCGCCGCCAGCAGGAGCGGGCATAAAAGGGGGTTCATGCGCCGCCTCCTTTCCGGTCCGCAGGAGCGGGAGGCGTTAATCCATAGCGCATGGGATGCCTGACCTTGGAGCGCGCTTTCCGGGCTACGAGCTGGACGGCGTTTTTCATGATGGAACCCGCGGCCTGGAGGAGCATGCTTTCCCGCAGGGGGATGCGGGCTTTCATGATGGATTTGTTGATCAGGTCCGGCTCTACATAAGGGTCCAGTTCATACCCCCACATGAAGCAGGCCGTGTCCGTCCGCACATCCAGCACCAGAATCAGGAGCCACTGGGGGTCCAGCGGTCCCTGGTGGTTGGGGAAGCCTGCCTCGTCCACCGTCAGGTGGTTCATTGTCCAGAAACTGTGTGGAATGAGGGAAAAGGGCTCCAGGATGTTGGGGAAATAAACGGACAGGAGAACGGGGGGAATGCGGCGCTCCAGTTTCTCCAGCAGGGCATTCAGTCTCACGCGGTCCTGCTGCCGGAGAGCGCCGGCGTTGTCGCATACGCGGCGGTAGGGAATGGCGTTTTTGCCGTATTTTTTGTCCAGATTTTCCAGGGAAAAACCGCAGTGGGGGCACAATGATTCCGCCCCGCGGTGGAAATTATGTAAACACTTCGGACAAGTCGGCACAAGGAAAGTTTAAGCACGAAGTTCGTTGCCGAAAAGACTAATTGTCAGAAAGAAATCATGTATGTCTCAATCTTCCAGATTTTCTTTCGTCACACGGTAAATGGCGGCGCACCTGGGGCAGGTGACTTCCAGCTCATCTTCTCCCTGGAACAGGTCTTCCTTGTTTTTCTGAAGGGTCTTGAGCGTAGGCAGGATGCGGTCCAGCGTGCAGCCGCAGTAAAAGCGGAACCGGCGCGTTTCCAGCACGCGGGTATTTTCATCTTCTTCCAGATGGGCCATTTTCTCCCGGGTAAGGGAAGCAAGCCATTCTTCATCCGCGTCAGGTTGGGCCGTCACCATGGTATAGCATTCATCCGGGAGCTCAATGCAGCGGGCGTTTCTCTGTTCGCTTTGCCTGTAGAATTCCTCCACCCACCGTGCCGGAGACGTTCCCGGAATGGGTACGACGGAGTATTGCGGTTCAAACCCCTTGCGGAGCAGGGTGGAATACAGCGTGTTTTCCTCAGGTTCCTTGATGTCCCGGGTGAAGACGCGCCCCACTACGGATTCCGTCAGGGAAGAACCGGTCACAAACAGGTTGGCGACGGCAGGCGTCCGGAGATTGACAGTCCAGGCATGTTGTTCCGCCCAGGGCCGTGCGACCATGTAGAGAGTGAAATAGGCCATGAGTTCTTTCAGCAGGCTGTCGCAGAGTTCTTCGTTGCGCAGGCCGTACTGCATGAGGTGAAGGTAGTAGTCCGTAAACAGGGGAGAGAATTTTGACCTGAGCGCCAGACAATTGCGTCCGCGGACAAAAATGGATTCAACCGTAATGAATTCTTCTACCAGTTCTTCGCTCATGTCATTCAAGTTCGGCCTTCCTCTATGGAAAATCAACCGTTCCTCCTGTCATTAGGAACCATCATGACAGGCAGGCGCGGCAGTATTCTTTTTCCCGGCATGGAAAGGTGCGGCAGAGAAACGGGCGGGAAATAACGGAGGGGCTCGGGGACTGCACGCAATAAGCCTTTACCATGCCTTTTGGCGCGTTTAACATACACCCATGGCAACTGACAAAAATATCACCATCCATACTTCCAAGGGCGACATCAAGCTGACGGTGTTTGCTTCCAAGACGCCCGTGACGGTGGCTTCCTTTCTGAATCTGGCTTCCAAGGGGTTTTATGACGGGCTCAAGTTTCACCGCGTGATTCCGGATTTCATGATTCAGGGCGGCGACCCCACCGGCACGGGCATGGGAGGTCCCGGCTACAGGTTTGAAGACGAGTGCCGCCCGGACCTCAAGCATGACGGCCCCGGCGTGCTTTCCATGGCGAACGCGGGCCCCGGCACCAACGGTTCCCAGTTCTTCATCACCCATGTGCCCACCGACTGGCTGAATGGCAAGCACACCGTCTTCGGCAAGGTGACGGAAGGCCAGAGCGTAGTGGATTCCATTAAGCAGGGAGACACCATCTCCGGCATTACGATTGAAGATAATGCGGATGATCTGTTTGCGGAACAGGCCGACCGCATTGCCGCGTGGAACAAGGCGCTTGGTAAATAACCTCATTCCGGAATTCATTCAGCGGAACGCGGCGCGGGGACGCCCGTTCCGCTGTTTTCCTCTCTCTGCTTTTTCAGCACATGGTTCTGGCTGTTCAAAACCTGCGCGTGCAGTATGGCGCGCGCGTCCTGTTCAATGACCTATCCTTTACAGTGGAGGATGGGGAAAGAATTGCCCTGGCGGGCCATAACGGCGCGGGAAAATCCACGCTGATGAAGTGCATCGCCGGTTTGAATGAACCGGATTCCGGCTCCATTATCAAATCCAGGCATTCCCAGGTGGGTTATCTGCCCCAGGAAGGAATTCATATCCGCGGGCGCAAATTGATTGATGAAGCCATGTCCGCTTTTGCGGACCTGATGGATCTTCAGGAGCGCATTGATGCCTTGACGCGGGAAATGGCGGGGC
This sequence comes from Akkermansia muciniphila, assembly GCF_030848305.1. Lineage (NCBI taxonomy): Bacteria > Pseudomonadati > Verrucomicrobiota > Verrucomicrobiia > Verrucomicrobiales > Akkermansiaceae > Akkermansia > Akkermansia muciniphila. The sequence continues at coordinate 1,194,840 of NZ_CP114598.1, forward strand.
TGGATCCCCGTTCCGCCGCCTACTCTGAAGTTCTCAATGAAATCGGGGAACTGGAACTGGTGCTGCATGCCCATAATTCCGCCCGGCTGCGTCCCCGGACGGAATCTATCCTGCGCGGCCTGGGATTCAAAGACAGGGATTTTGACCGGGATTGCGGAGAATTTTCCGGCGGCTGGCAAATGCGCATCGCATTGGCCAAACTGCTGCTCCGGGAACCTGAAGTGCTGCTTCTGGACGAACCTACCAACCATTTGGACATCCAGTCCCAACGGTGGATGGAACAGTACCTGCGCTCCTACCGGGGTGCTATTATCCTCATCTCCCACGATGTCGCGCTGCTGGATTCCCTGGTTTCCCGTACGATTGCTTTTTACCACGGCCGTGCGGAGGAGTACGCGGGCAATTTTTCCTATTTCCTGAAGGAAAGCGTGCTGCGGAAGGAGATTCTGCTGCGCCAGAAAAAAGCCCAGGAACGGGAGATCGCCAAAACGAAGGAGTTTATTGACCGTTTCCGTTATAAAGCCACCAAGGCTTCCCTGGTGCAGTCCCGCATCAAGCAGCTGGAAAAAGTGGAGCTGATTGAGGTGGAGGAGGATGACGCCGTCATGAACTTTCACTTTCCTGCCCCTCCAGCCGGCGCCCATTCTGTAGTCAGGCTGGAAAAGGTTTCCAAGCATTACGGCCCCGTTGCCGTTTTTGAGGATGTGGATTTTGAAATCGTAAAAGGGGACCGCATTGCCATTGTAGGAGTAAACGGGGCAGGGAAATCCACATTTTCCCGCCTTATTTCCGGCGGAGAGGCCCCCAGCTCCGGCAGCGTGACCATGGGACGCCATACGCAGGTAGCTTTTTTCTCCCAGACGCATGCTGACGACCTGGATCCGGAGAAAACGGTTCTGGAATGCGTGGAAGTTGCCGCCACGCGGGAATCTGCGCCCATGGTCCGGAATCTGCTTGGCTGTTTCCTGTTCCGGGGGGATGACGTGCACAAGCGCGTTGGCGTGCTTTCCGGGGGCGAACGCTCCCGTGTGGCGCTGGTGTGCATGCTGTTGCATCCGGCCAATTTCCTGATTCTGGATGAACCGACTAATCATCTGGACATCCAGTCCCAGCAGGTGCTTCAACAGGCCCTGTCCGAATATCCGGGTTCCTACTGCATCGTTTCCCACAACCGCAGTTTTTTGGATCCCATCGTGACGAAAGTTCTGGAATTTGTCCCGGGAGAAAAACCGCGCGTGTACCTGGGCAACGTTTCTGATTATTTGGAAAAGGTGGAGCGGGATCAGGCCTTGGCCGCCGCCGCCTCACCCTCTTCCGGAACGGCGGAACCGGGAGCCGGGCTGGACCGCAAGGCACGCAGGCGCATGGAGGCGGAAATCCGCCAGAAGAAGACGCGCCTGCTGCGTCCGCTTCAGGAGAAACTGGAGCTGCTGGAAGAAGAAATAGCGCGACTGGAAACGGAAAAAACGGAAATTACTACTCAGTTGGAACGTCCGGAAATAGCGGCTGATACGGAAGCCGTCATGGAGCTTACCTCCCGTTTCCAGCAGACGGACCGGCAGCTGGAAACCTGTTTTACGCAATGGGCAGATCTTTCGGAAAAGATTGAAGAGACGGAAGCGCGCATTCAAAAAGAGGCGGAAAGAAGCGTTTCCGGGAGCTGAGAGGATTTTCTTCAGGAAACTTTGTTGTTGCCGGATATCTAATCCGGAGACAATCTTTTCCGCAACGTGATAAATGAATGTTTGTCCGTTGCGGGAAATCATAAGTTTGACATGTCCTGAAAGCGGTTTCCGTCCATTTTCCTGCAAGGGGGGAAATATCGAAAACCGGAACGGGAAAAATCAGATTTCTTTCAGGATGGCCTTTTCTTCCCGCTTTTCCGTGTTTTTTTTCTGTACTCTGAAATCGTGACGCCGAACAGGGTAAGCAGGATCCCCGCCAGGGATATCCAGGTCAGGCGTTCCCCCAGAATGATGGCTGAGGCCACCACGGCTACGACCGGTACCATGTAAATGTAAACGCTGGACTTGACGGCTCCCAGCATTTCCACCACGCGGTTCCAGGTCAGGAAGCACAGTGCGGAAGCGAACAGGCCCAGATACAGCAGGTTAACGGCATTGACGGGTTTTGCCATCAGACGCCAGTCCATATTTGCCGGAAGGACCCACAGGGCGGGGATCATCAGCGCGATGCCATAGAAAAAAATGCGGCGCGTGCAGATGATCATGTTGGACGTGTTGACGCCGATTTTTTTCATCAGAATGGAATACGCCGCCCAGACGAAGGCCGCTCCCAGCGCCAGGATGTCTCCCGCCGGATTCAGTTCCAGCACGAAGGCGCCGTTTGCCATGATAAGGAAGATACCCGTGAAGGAGGCGGCAAAACCCAGGAAGAAACGGCGGGAAAAGCCTTCCCCTTTCAGCAGGAAATGGGCTAGAAGGGCTGTGAAGAAAGGCACCACGGCCACGATAATTCCCACATTGGAGGCGAAAGTGTAAGTCAGGGCGATGTTTTCCAGCAGGAAATACAGGGTAACCCCGGTCAATCCCGCTCCGGCGAACAGGAGTTCCTTTTTCCAGCCGGAGAATGGAAGAACCCGCGGTTTCAGGCACCAGAGAAAGGCATATCCTATTACAAAGCGCGTGAAGAGTACCGTGACGGGGGTGAAGTCCCGTAAGAGCACCTTGGTGGAGACGAAAGTCGTTCCCCAGATGATAATGGTCATTAGGGCGGCGGCATGTCCCAGGGTGCGCTGTCGGGAACTCATTAAATTGACGATGTGGGGGAGGAAGGCGCTTCCAGCGTCAGGCCCAGGATTTCCGCCGGTTCCGCATTCCTGTTCCAGACGGCATGGAGAACGCCGCCGGGAACGAGCTGGGATTCGTACTTGTGAACCGTTCGTTCTTCTCCGTCAAGCATGACGGAGACTGTTCCACGGGTGACAATGAATAAGTGGGCGTGGGCATGGCGGTGCGGAGAAAGGGGGCCTCCGCCGCCGGGGCTTATTTTGGCGAAGGCGCCGCCTTTCAGGGTTCCCGGCCTGTCCATAGACAGGTCCCTGGCCGTGAAGCCCGTATGATTGGGGATGGGGGAAAAGGAGTCCATTCGTTTATTTGCGTGCCAGGTCGTATCCGTCTTTGCGGTCTTTGATGACCCAGCCCAGTGTTGCCACTTCCGCCCTCAGACGGTCTGCTTCCGTCCAGTTCCGGTTCTGCTTGGCCTGCCAGCGTTGATCCGCCAGGACGCGAACTTCTTCCGGAGCCTCCTCCTGTTCCTCTTCCGGCAGAATAATGCCGAAGGCGGACAGGATAAAGTGGAAGGCATTCCGCAAGCGGAGCGCCTCCTCCGGTGAAAGAGAGGGGATATCCGCCTTTTTGATGGCGCTGAAGACATGGCCCAGAGCTTCCGGGGTGTTCAGGTCATCGTTCAGGCTGTCCCATGCCGGCCGGAAGATTCCCAATTCCGGGCGTGCCGCGCAGAATTCCTCATAGGATGGAACGGAATCCGTTCCGGAGGCGTTCCTGAGCTGCGTGTCGAATTTGGCCAGGCGGTTCAGCGCGGCTTTGGCGTCTTCCAGCGAGGAAAGGGTGAAATTCAACGGACGGCGGTAATAGCCCCCCGCCAGCACGTACCGGACCGCGGACGGCTTATGGCCCAGTTTGTCCAAATCCGCCAGCGTGTACATGTTGCCCAGGGATTTGGACATCTTGCCGCCGTCCACCAGCAGGTGCGTGATGTGGAACCACAGGCGCGCGAAGCCTCCGCCGCAGGCGCAGCGGGACTGGGCCACTTCGTTTTCATGATGGGGGAATACCAGATCCACGCCGCCGGAATGGAGATCGAAGTCATTGCCGAAGTATTTATGGATCATGGCGGAGCATTCCAGGTGCCAGCCGGGGCGGCCTTCTCCCCAGGGAGAGGGCCAGAAGTTGTCGCCGTCTTCCGGCCTGCGGCTCTTCCACAGCACGAAGTCCGCCACGGAATCCTTTTCATATTCGTCCGCGTTGGACCGGGTATTGGCGGTTTTTCCTAAATCCAGTTCACGTTCGTCCAGGTGGGAAAGCCTTCCGTATTCCGGGAAGGAAGAAATTCTGAAATACACGGAACCGTCTTCCGAGACATAGGCATGGCCCTTTTCCACCAGTATTTGGACCATTCGTATCTGTTCGGGAATATGGCCCACGGCGGAGGGTTCCGCATGGGGAGGCAGGCAATTAAGTGCGGCGCAGTCCCGGTGGAACAGGTCCGCCCAGCCAGCGGTGAATTCCGCCAGGGAAACGCCGGCCTTTTGAGAATCCCGGATAGTTTTGTCGTCCACATCCGTCAGATTGCGGATATGCGTGGTGGGAATCCCCCCCAGTTCCAGGACACGGCGGAAGACGTCCTGCATCACGAAGGTGCGGAAATTGCCGATGTGGGCAGGACCGTACACCGTGGGTCCGCAACAGTAAAAGCGCAGCGTTTTTCCGTCCATGGGGGAAATGTCCTGGGCCGTTCTGGTGCGGGTATCGTAAAGGTGTAACATGGCGGAACGATTAGAAGGGAAGAGGGCTTCCCGGTCAAGCGGGAAAAGAAAGCCGGGGCTCTGCGGTAGTCCGCGGCCCCGGCCTTGAAAGAATCAGAGGATGGCGAGAGAAAAGGAAACGCTATTTATCCGCGTTTTGCTGGCCCTTTTTATAATTCTCGTTGATACGCTCTATTTCCTCCTGAGTGATGAATTTTTCCCGGTAGGGTTTGTTTTCCACCGTGCGCTCTAAAGTATAGCCGAAACGCTTCTGGAAATGTTTTTTGTGAGTTTCCATCTTCTTTTCAAACTCTTCCAGGCTTGGACGGTTTTTATGATTGCCCCACGCGGTTTCGGAAACTGCCATGGCGCGAGGATAGGTCATGTACATCAGCAATTCGCCGGAGGGAATCCATTCCGCCCACATGCAGAGGTTGATGCCCTTGATGTGCTTGACGTCACTCTTGTCCCGTCCGTTGCGGGGATCGAAGTTGTAGCAGTCTTTCAGCAGGATGGGGGCGCCCCCGGGCCGGGCGCGCACGTCGTCCGCCGGGAATTTCATCTGGGTGCGCGCCAGATAATACTTGAACTGGGGAGTGACGATGAGGTCGATGCCCTGTTCCTTCGTCTTGTCAATGCAACGCGGGAATTCTCCCGGCAGCCAGGACATGACGGTTTCCCCCTTGTGGTAATAGCTTTTGTTGATGTCATACCAAAGGATGGGCTTTTTCCTGTGCTTGGCGAGCATGGCCGTCAGGCTTTTCGTGAAATCGCTCATCTGGGCTTCCACATTATCCCCCTGGCCCTTTTTGGCCCGGGCGGCCTGGCAGTCCGGGCATTTCTTCCAGTCTCCCATGGGGCATTCGTCACCGCCGATGTGGATGTACGGGAAAGGGAATATCTGCTGAACGGTATGGAAGGTATCCTTAAGAAACTTTTTGGTGGCCGGTTTCTGCGGACAAATCAGTTTGGAGGAAACGCCGCCGTGCGTCCATACCTGGGCCCGTTTGGTATTGCAGCAGAATTCGGGATAGGATGCGGCCAGGGCCATGTTATGGCCCGGCATTTCCACTTCCGGGAGCACCTGGATACCGCGCGCTTTACAGTAGGCTACCAGGTCCTGGAGTTCCTTTTTGGTATACATGCCTTCATTGGCCAGCAGGGAGTTGTTCTGGCTTGCCGGGGCGGAGGGACGGACGGCGCCGATAGTGCGGAGCTTATCGTAGCCCGGCACCGGGAGCCGCCAGCCCTGGTCTTCCGTCAGATGGAGATGCAGGACGTTGTATTTGTAGTAATGCATGGCGTCCACAAAGTTATAGATCTCCTTCATGGGGTAGTGGTAGCGGCCCACGTCAACCATCATGCCGCGCCAGCCGAAGTCGGGGGAATCCTGGATGTTGCCGCAGGGAAGGCCTTCAGGAGTATCTGAAAGCTGGTCCTGAAGCTGGAGCAGGGTCGCCATCGCCATGGCCTTCCCGTTGGGCGTGGTATAACGGAGTTCCACGCCGCCGGGAGTCAGTTTCATGGTATACCCTTCATTACCCAGTCCGGCGACTTTTTGCTCGTGGACGATCTTGAGGTTTTTGGTAGTTCCGGAAGCCGTCGTCACGTTGACGGGCTCCGGAATAATGTTGTAGGGATTGGTTCCGGCCCAGCAGAGGGAGCCCAGGAACGCAACGGCTAGCAAAATTGATTTCATGCGGCGCGTGTGGTAATGGTTGTTGTTTGTGTGAGGAGTTAAACCTTGTCTTTCCGCCGTCAATGGCGTGTTCCGGATAACCCGTGTTTCGGGAGGAGCGGTGAATGGCGGCGTTAATCTCTGGAAGGAGCGCAGTCCCATTGCGGCTTGACGGCCAGTTTGCCGGTGGCCCCGGGGAAGCCTTTCGGCACCTGGTAGTCTTTGCGGAGCTTGCCGTAAAGGGCTTTAAGCTCTTTCACGGTTTCCGCATATTCCGGTTTGTTGATGACGTTGTGCATTTGGGCCGGATCCTTCTGGTTGTCAAAGAGCATCCATTCGTCGCTGGTCCAGATATAGGAGAGCGTATAACGGTCCGTGCGCAGGCCGTCATGACGCGGAGCGTTGTGTTCGCCCGGATTTTCGTAAAAGGCGTAATAGATAGGACGATTCTTGAAATTCTGATGTTCCCCGGTTTGGAACAGGGGAGTAAGGCTGCGGCCCTGGAAGGTGTTCATATTTTCCTTGGTATTTACCCCGGCTACCTCGCAGAAAGTGGGGGCATAATCCAGTTCCTGCACTATGGCGGAGGAGCGCACGCCTGGCTTGATGTGGCCCGGCCATCTCATGATGAGGGGCATGCGGAAGGATTCTTCAAAAATCCAGCGCTTGTCGTACAGGCCGTGTTCCCCCATGTAGAATCCCTGGTCTCCGCAGTAGAGAACCAGCGTATTCCTGTCCAGGCCGTTCCGTTTCAGATAATCCATGATCTGGCCGATGCTTTCATCCACGGAAAGAACGGTGCCCAGATAGTCTTCCATATAATGGCGCCAGCGGCGCAGCAAAATGTCACGCTGCGTTTTGATTTTTCCGTTTTTAATATCTTTGACAAGCTGTACGGTGCGGGCCTTGTGATAGTTGTACCAGGCTTCCTTCTGCTGCGGGTCCATGCGCACCCATTCCGGCATTTCCCAGTCATACTGGGTATGCAGGGTCTTGGATTCCGGGCAGGAAAGCATTTTCTGGATGTCTTCCGGGACCACCTCCTTGATCAGGTGTTCGTCAGACCATACGTTGAAATGGTTGAGCAGGGTCTGTTCCGTCATTTTCAGGAATTCCGGACGGTCTGCAAAATCGTCTTCCAGATTGGCGGGCGGGTCAATCGCGTCCGCATACTGTTTGGCGCGGCCCAGATTCTGAATGGAGGGGCACCAGCAGCGGTGGGGAGCCTTGTGGCCCACGACGAGCATGAAAGGCTTGTCCTTGTCCCTCTGGTCCAGCCATTTGAGGCTTTTTTGCGTGACCAGTTCCGTGGCATAGCCGGGTTCCGTTTTCACCACGCGCTTGCCGTCTTTGCCGGGAGTGATAAAATCCGGATTGAAATAGTTGCCCTGGCCGGGGAAAATTTCCCAGTAATCGAATCCGGTGGGGTTGGATTCATATTTGGACGTGTCTCCCTTGGCGTCCGGCGGAATGGCTTCCAGATGCCACTTGCCGACGATGGCGGTCTGGTAACCGGCCTTTTGGAGCATTTTCGGGAAAGTGGGCTGGGAACCGTCAAAAGGAGCCGCATGTTCGTTGAAGAGGTACCCGTTCATATGGGAATGGCGGCCCGTGTAAATACAGGCCCGCGAAGGACCGCACAGGGAGTTGGCGCAGTAGCTCCGGTCAAAGACCATGCCTTCGTCCGCCAGTTTGAGGAAGTTCGGATAAGGCATGGGAGAGTCCTTTTCACAGGTGCCCAGGGTCTGGTAGGAATGGTCATCAGTGACAATGACTACGATGTTGGGGCGCTGATCCGGCGTTTGCTTCTGCGGCTGGTCTGCGGAAGCGGACAGGGAACAGGCCGCAAGCATCAGGGCGGTGGCGGCATGACGGTTCATTGTTGAAATCATGAATTAAACAGGCGAATGGTTGGAAGGGAAAGCGGCGGGATTTGTCCGTAAGGGCATTTCCTCCGGAGCGGAAAAGACCACATTCCCGAAAGAAAAAACGCTGGAAGAGAGTTTTAGGAAAAATAGAATATCAGTTTTATATTTCAATACAAAAATGGGGCTGGAGCGGAAGCTCATGAATAAACCGTTCCGCAGCCGGACGGCCGGGGAAAAGCCGTTCAGGCGTCACGTGGGCCGGATCGCTTGTTCCGGCTGTTGTTTTCATGGGCTTCTTTCTGTTCCAGAAGCCATGTTCTGTCTTCAAGGCTGAGCCTCTTCAGGGAGGTTTTGCTCTGGTGCCCGTCCAGCTCCTGGAGCCAGAGGGTCCGGGTCTTTTCCGAATAGCGGGAAAGCTTGGCGAAGACGGTATTGCCATTGACTCCTGTCCAGACCCGGTAGCCTTTGGGAATCAGCGTTTTTTTAAACTCTTCATATTGTTGCTTCGCCAGCTTGACGCTGTTCTTGATCTGGTCAAAATAAAGGGCGTTTTGGCCGGTGTAGTAACCGCGCAGCGTATCCACTTTGGAGCCGTCCGGAGACATGACCAGAAGCACGGGCGTTCCTCTCACGCCAAACAGGGAGGGAGCCTTTTTCACATATTCCAGCATCTTCTGGCGCTTCCTGTAAACAGGTTCGCTTTCAAATTTTTCCGCCTGGTCGTAACAGACGCGGACGACATTCCTTTTTGCCCAGTCTTCAAATTCCTTCGTATGGAGGAGTTCGGTTCCAAGTTTTTTGCTGGGAGGGCTGCCCACGGAATGGTGGAACCAGATGAGAATGGGTTTTCCGGTACTCTGGGCTTCCCGGAGGGCGGTGGGATAGCTTTGAATCCAGCGTTCGTTTTCCTTACGCTGGGCGAAAGCCTCTTCCAGTCCGGGGATGGGGGCGTCCGGGTCATGAGCGTCCGTGTAATAGACGGCCCCACTGTCTGCCCTGGTCATTTCCTCCTGTGTGGTGGCGGTAAGATGGGTGGCCTGTTGCTGATTCGGAGTAGTGCTTAACAGCCCCGTCGGAACATTGGCGATGGAATTGGCCTTATTGTCCTGCATGTATTCCGAAAGGCTTTTTTTTACCTTCGGTTCTTCCTGTTCCGGAGAGGTCCCTACGCAGGAGCAGAGGGCGGCGGAGGCAAGAAGAAGCATGGACAGCCTGGGCAGACTCATGACTGACCTGATAGCATAACAGGGAAAAATGCGCAACCGGGAATTGTTCAACGACTGCGGCGGTTTCAGTGTTTCTTGGCTTCCTGTTCCTTCTGCTTCCGGTTCCGTATGGCGATAATTTGCTGACGGGTGTTACCACGCGCGTGACGTTTCCAGTTGTTTTGCCGTCAAAAAGAAAGGTCTGCTCGTAAATATCCATCCTGACCTCATTCTCCTCGCTGGCAGGGGTATGAATGCTCGCCAAAACACAGGCCGAGAGAACCCGGGAAAACAGTCTCTCCATATTCAAACGGAGAACTGATATAAAACCGGGAGAAAAAGGGAAAGCACCCGTTTAGCGGTCCTGCAGAAAGAAAATGGGTTAATCCCCTGTTTTCAACACCTTGATGAACGCTTCCTGCGGAATGTTGATTTTTCCGATGGCCTTCATGCGTTTTTTGCCCTCCTTCTGTTTTTCCAGAAGTTTGCGCTTGCGGGTGACGTCCCCGCCGTAGCATTTGGCCGTCACGTCCTTGCGCATGGGGGAGATGCTTTCCCGGGCGATAATCTTGCCGCCGATGCAGGCCTGAATGGCGACGGTGAAGAGCTGGCGGGGAATGACGTTTTTCAGGCGTTCCGCCAGTTCCCTGCCGCGGGAGGCGGCCTTGTCCTGGTGAACGATCATGGAGAAAGCGTCCACCGGTTCCCCGGCGATGAGCATGTCCATTTTAATGAGTTTGGCGGCCTGATAACCGGCGTATTCATAATCCATGGAGCCGTAGCCGCGCGTCATGGATTTGAGCTTGTCGTTGAAATCCACCAGAATTTCCGCCAGAGGGACGGTGCAGGTGAGCATCACGCGCATGTCGTCAATGGTCTCCGTATTGTCCACGCTGCCGCGTTTTTCCAGAACAAGCTGCATGATGTCCCCGATGTATTCCCCCGGAAGCATGATGAACACCTTGACGATAGGTTCCCGGATTTCCTGAATTTCCTGCGGTTCCGGGAGCAGGCTGGGATTGTCCACATTGATTTCCTCTCCATTGGTCTTGGTGACCTCATAAATGACGGAGGGATAGGTGGAGATGATATCCATGTTGAATTCCCGGCGCAGGCGCTCCTGAATGATTTCCATGTGGAGCAGGCCCAGGAAGCCGCAGCGGAACCCGAAGCCCAGAGCTACGGAAGATTCCGCCTGGAAGGAGAAAGCGGCGTCATTAATCTGAAGCTTCGCCATGGCTGCTTTCAGGGCTTCAAAATCAGAGGAATCCACCGGATAAATGCCGGAAAAGACCATGGGGCGGATTTCCTTGAAGCCGGGCAGGGGGGACGGGCAGGGGCGCATGTAATCCGTGTACGTGTCCCCGATCTTGACGTCCGCCGCGGATTTCATGTTGGCGATGATATAGCCTACGTCGCCGGCTTCCAGAGAATCCGTTCGGGTCATTTTGGGCGTGAAGATGCCCACTTCTTTCACTTCATACACTTCGTCCGTCGCGAAAAGTTTGACTTTCATGCCGCGGTGCACGCTGCCGGAAATGACGCGTACATAGGAGACCACGCCGCGATAGGCGTCGTAAACGGAATCGAACACCAGGGCGCGCAAAAAGCCGTCCTGCTCCGTTTCTGGCGGAGGGATGCGCTGAACAACGGCTTCCAGAATATCGTCAATGCCGATGCCCATCTTGGCGGAGGCATGGATGGCTTCCTCATGGGGGATGCAGACGATGTCTTCCAGCTGTCGGTACACTTTGGGCAGGTTGGCGCTGGGTAGGTCGATCTTATTGATGACGGGGATAATGGCCAGGTTCAGATCCATGGCCAGGTGCATGTTGGCGAGCGTTTGGGCTTCTACTCCCTGGGCCGCGTCCACAATAAGGAGGGCTCCCTCGCATGCCGCCAGGGAACGGGACACTTCGTAGGAAAAATCCACATGGCCCGGCGTATCCAGCAGATTGAGCTTGTAAGTTTTTCCGTCCCTGGCCTTGTAGAAAATGGTGACGGGGTGGGACTTGATGGTGATGCCCTTTTCCCGCTCCAGATCCATGGCGTCCAGAAGCTGATCCTGCTTCTCCCGTTCGGAAATGGTATTCGTCTTTTCCAGCAGCCGGTCGGAAAGGGTGGTCTTTCCGTGGTCGATGTGAGCGATAATGGAGAAATTGCGAGTCAGTTCAATGGACATGGTGGTCTCTACCCTTCTAACATGAGTGCCCTGTGCGCGGGGAGGGTAACATAGCCCATGCGGCGGTCAAGACTTGAACATGACTGCCTCCCGTTCCCTGCCGCGCCGGCTTCATTCGCTCCGGGAAAACCGTCATTCATGACAGGGGAGGCGCCGGGAGATTGAACGTGGGGGAAGAAGGAAGGCTCTCAACTGGTACAGGCACGCGGAATCTTTTCCCGTGCGGTCATTTCTTACTCAGCCAGCATATGAAATCTTTTTTAGCAGCCATTTTAAGCCTGTTTATTCCCGGTCTCGGCCAGTTGTACAAGGGGCACTTTGTCCAGGCCATCATCTGGTTCCTGGTGGTGGGAGCGGCTTACGGCCTCCTCTATTGGTTCATCTTCGCCCTCATTCCCATTGTCCTGCATATTATTTGTATTCTGCAGGCTTACTTCATGGAAAATAAATGATATCCGTCGTTTCCGGCTTTACGGCCGGGATGGTTGAAAAAACATCCTGCGGATCGGCAGCGGCATTCATTCCCTGAGGTTGAAGAAGGAATGCGCCGTTCATGGCGGCATCATTCTTCTTGATACCGGTATTCGCAATGTTAACGGGCTTCCATTTGTTTACCTCGGAAACGTAAACACAACTTTTTGACTTTGAATTAATCAATATCTTCGGGAAGTGGGCCAGGGGGATAATTCTACGATAAACAAAAATTCAGAGCCGTTCCGGAGCTATTCCGGAACGGCCTGGTCATCATATCATGTTACTTTCTGTTAGAAGTCGTAACGGTAGCCGACGCTTCCGTTCACCGAGCTGGACCCGTCCCGGATGTCCGCGTTGCCGTTGACGAAGACGGTTCCTTTCGTCCCCACCGGCACGCTCAGCCCCGCTCCGAGCTGCAGCGCCGTCGTTCCCGCTTTCGCCCCTCTCACGCTTTGCGTGAAGCCGGGGTTGCCCAGCAGGGTGACGTTTGTTTCTCCCCTCCGGTCTCCCAGGTCCTGCGCCGCGTTGACCCGGATTTCCCCCAGCGCTTCACGTCCGAAGATGTTGCTGCCTACAAGACCCATCCAACGGCCGCCCAGCGCCACTGTTCCCGTCGTCCAGTCCTGCCGGCCGACGTTCAGGCCCGCGTTGCCCGCGCCCGTTTCTTCATAGCCGTCCATCCGCGTCGTCACCACCGAGGCGTTGAACAGCGGCTGCAGCACGCTGCTGCGGTTTTCGTCAAGGTAGATGTCGTAGGTGAGTTCGTACATGGCTCCAAGGCCCCACCCGCCGGTGCTGCCCTGCGTGCTGTAGCTTCCTTCCCCGTAGTTGACCGTACGGTTGAGTGTCGCGTCGTTCCATCCTCCCGTCAGGATGAGCGTGTGCGCCCAGCGTTTGTTCTGGTAGCGCCCGAAGAGGCTGGCGTAGTAGCTGTCCAGGTGGCCGTCGGCGCTGTCCGCCGCGCTGGCCGTCAGGTCTCCGTAGCTGGCCGTGAAGGCCGCTCCCACGGTGACGCGGTCGCTGAGGTCCGCGTCCATGCCCACAGTACCTCCCCAGGTGGTGAGCCGGTAGCCGCTTTCATCTCCCCGGGTGTCGAGCTGGGCGTAGGAGCCCGTGCCTTCCATCCACATGTGGAAGCGGGGGAGGTCGTCGTTGACGTAGGCGGGGTTGACGCCCATGAGGGTGGTCCGGTTGCGGATCCAGCCCATCTGGTCGCGCAGGGCGTCCCGCTGCGCCGTACCCAGCGCGTTGACTGTGCTTCCTGCCACCGCTGCCATGGCGCGCTTCGCTTCCGAGGGGTTGCCGTTGCTGATCATGGTGCTGACGCCGTTCATGAATTGGGCCAGCTGGGAGTCGGAATCCAGGTTTTTGCGGGCTTCCCAGAGCAGGCTGGCTCCAGCGGCGGAGTTCCTCGTGTCGGCCGCGGGAGAGAAGAGGTTTTCCTGACGGAGCGTGGCATTGAGCAGGATGTCGTTTCCGTCGCGGCTCAGGGTGGCGTCCTGATAGTAAACGGCGAAGAGGCCGGATATCCGGGCGGCGAGGTTTTGTCCGTCTTCCAAACCGCTGATGCTGTCGGTGGCGCTCATCAGGATGATGTCATGAAGGTCGCTTCCCGCGTTCATGGCGGCATTCCCTTCCATGTTGGAGAGGAGGAAGCCGGCTCCGTCCTGCACGGTGATGGTGCCCGCCGTCAGCATGGGGGCGCCGAAGGGGGCGTCTTGGTTGAAGTTGTAGATCAGTTCCGTCGTGGAGCCGTTCTGGAAGGTGGCGCTTTCCACGTTGAGCGTGGTGTTGGCGTTGCCCTGGGCATCCCCGGTGGCTTCAATACGCAGGGTGCCGTTGTTTCCGGCAGTGATGCCGTTGTAGTTCAGCGTGGAGGTGTCCGCGGTGCCTTTCAGGACAAGGATGCCTCCGTCACGGACGGCGAGGTCGTAGTCTTCATTGCCGGTTTGCAGGTATTGGGTGGTTTTCCCGGAGATGTCCAGGGCGCCGCTGCCTTCCAGCGTGCCGGAGAAAGTTCCGGCGGAGGTTGTCGCCGAGGAGATGGCGAGGCTGCCTCCGTTCATGGACAGGGTTCCGGCGCCGGAGAGGCTACTGATGGTGCCGGCTTCCGTTCCGGAGAGGTTCAGCGTGCCGTCGGCGGTGATTGCGGGTCCGTCCAGCCGGGCTTCTCCGCCCAGAGCCAGTTCCGCTCCTTCCCGGATACGGAGGGAGCCGGTTCCGGTGATGGCTCCGTCGTTGATATTGCTTGTTCCGGTCAGGTCAAAAGTTCCCTGAATGGTCAGGGTTCCTCCGGCTTCCGTAACGGTCATGGTTTCGATTTCGGCGTTGCCGTTGATGGTCAGGCCTCCTCCTTCCAGAGTAAGGGTGTCCAGGGAGTTTTCCGCGCCGTTGAGGACGATGCTTCCTTCACGCAGGACCAGGGTTTCCACATTCATCTTTCCTCCGACCGTCAGCGCTCCGATTCCTTCTTTGATGAAGGTGACGTTGCTGCCGCCCGTGATGCTGCCGCCCATGACGGTGTCCTGGCCGGCCGGGTCGATGTCGTCTTCTCCCGTCTCTATTTGTTTGTTGTTGAGGATGACGACGGCCGTGCCGTCTCCGGTGTTGTTGACGACCAGGCTGCTGCCCGTGGATCCCATCAGGTTGTTGATTTTAGCTCCCTGTCCGTCGGCTTCGCCTGGTGCTCCGGCCAGGTTGACCGTCAGGGTCTGTCCGCCCCCGATGACGACGCCGGCGTAGCCGGAGAGCGTTTGATAGGAGTTGACTTCATGGGCGTCACCTCCTTCCGCCTGCACGCGGTAGAGGCCGGCGGACGCTCCGCTGAGCACCAGGCTGCCTCCGTCCGTTCCGGTGACCCGGATGCCGTAGTTGGCCAGAAGGTCGGTAGTGAAGGCGATGTCTCCCAGGTCGCCGACGGTCAGCGTTCCGCTGGTCAGGGTCAGGTAGCTGGAAGAGTCGTCGGTTTTGTGGTTCAGCAGAAGGTTGACGACGGCGTCGTTGCTCAGGTCCAGCGTCAGCCCTTCTCCCGATATGGTCAGGTTCGGGGCGCTTCCCGTTGCGCTGCCGTTGCTGATGACGGCGTCAGATGCCTGCGTGTCTTGGCCGATGTTTTCCGTTCCCAGGGCGATGGTTAGTCCGTCCAGGCCGCCTTCTCCTACGGTTACGGTTCCGCTGACTCCGGTCAGACGGGAGCCGGAGGAGATATTCCACGTTCCTTTCATACGGCTGCCGTCGGCTCCGGAGAGGTTCAGGTTGCCTGCCGTGATGGAGATTCCTTCCGTGGTTCCGTCAAGGATGGTTTGCGCTCCTGCCGCGTCCGCTCCGAGTTTCAGGTTTCCCGCTCCGGTTTTGGTCAGGGACGGGCTGTCGGTCAGCGCCCAGATGGTAGCCGAAATTCCTTCCTGCTCGACATTAATTTCATCAAACCGGGTGAAGGTGACGTTTTGGAAGTTCCCGTCTCCAAAGGTTCCCTTGAGTACCAGCGTCCTGTCTCCTTCGACCGCCGCTCCGGCGCTTCCGCCGACGGTGATGCCGCCGTCTTCCCCTTCCGCCCCAAAGACGCTTCCTCCCGTCAGGGAGACGAGGACGCCGCCTCCTACCGTGCCGCAGTTGCCCGCGCCGTAGATGTCGCCCAGGTAGGCGCCCTTTCCAAGGGTGACGGTGACGTTGCCGCCAATGCTGACGGGCAGCGCTGTGGGATCTTCCGCCGTCCACGTGTTTCCTCTCCAGGAGCCGCCCACGATGTTGCCCGTGAAGGTGGAGCCTCCGTCAATGGAGACGCTGGTGTTTCCGTTGGTGGTCAGCGTCGTGCCGTTGCCCCAGTTCCAGAAGGAGCCGCCCATGATGTTTCCCGTGAAGGTGATTCCTTCTTTTCCGGTGATGGAGACGCCTGAGTTTCCTTCCACTTTTTGTACGGCTCCGTTGCTTTCGGATGCCGTATTTCCGTAACTGCCCCCATAAATGTTTTTGACGAAGTTGTTGTGTCCTTCCGTGTCGGAGAGTTCCGCATTGCTTATATTAATCGTTACCGAGGTGTTGCCCCGCACCGTCGTTCCAGATGCCGTGTTGGCTGTCCACGCGCTTCCGCCCGTGATGAAGTTCTGGTCTGTGACGTTGCGGAAACCTCCCAGGTTGACGGTCGTGTTGTTGCTGTACTGAATGCCGGTGACCAGGACGCTCGTGTTTCCGGTGATGGTAGTGACGGCATTGTGGGCGGAGGTGCTTCCTCCGATGATGGCCCCCGCCACGATGGCGTTATCTTTGACGGTAACGTTTGTGTTGCCCGTCAGGGTGGTGCTCGCTCCCTTGTTGTTTCCGCCGATGACGTGTTCCGCCGTGGCGTTCCCCGAGAGCTGCACATGGGTGTCTCCCGTCAGCGTGCTGGTCTGGAGGTTGGTGCTCCATTCGTTGGATACGCCCCCAACGACGGTGCCGAATGGCCCCCCGATGATATCCATCCAGACGTCCCCCTGGTAGTTGAGGTTGCCGGACGGCAGGGTTGCCCCGTTGTTGTATACTCCGTTCAGGTTGATTTTGGTTCCGCCGCTGTTGGTGATTTGATAGACTTTATCCCCGCTGCTCGTCAGGGTTCCGTCCAGATATCCCAGGCTGACATTGGCCGCGTTCCCCTCCCCAAGGGTCAGCGTAAAGGCGTTTTTGACCGTTTCTTCCAACGCCCCTGCCGCTCCCGCGGATACCCACGTCACGCTGGATATAGCCCCTTCTTCAATCGTCAGCACGCTGCCTTCTATGCTGTATTGTCCCGTTGCCAATCCCGTAACGGTAAAGTTCGAGCCGAGGCTGCTCCCTAAATCAAACGTGTATCCCTGGTCTTCCTCCACCAGATTGTCAAGTGCGCCGCCGATATCAATGGTGCCTGAAGTGAAGGTGACATTTTCCTTGGTAAAGGAGGAGCCTGATTCCGTATAGGTTAACTTGGCTCCGTCAATTGTTGCGTTTTTCAATGTGCCGGTGCCGTTCATGTTCAACACGGCATTTGCCCCCAGAGTGGCGGAGGTGAAATCCAGCGTTCCTCCCTCCATGGTGATTATGCCGGAATAGGCCAGGGAAGAATTATTGATTTTCAAGGCGCCCCCTTGGGCCGTGATGTTCGCGTTGATGACGGATCCCGTCAGGTTCTGAGTACCCGTTCCGGCCATAATCAGATTTATTCCTCCCGTGGGAGTAGTGTTGCCGTTGACTCCGGAATGTTGCGTGGTTGCCCCGATGCTTCCCCCATACGTGTAATTCCCGTTGCCCGTCAGGGTAAGATCCGCTCTGGAAGAATTGGCTGACTGGACGCGTCCTTTATGCGTTCCGCTGAAGCCGTCGGCATCATTTAAACCGGCCAGAGAAGCGGCATTGGAAATTTGCAACGTCAGAGCACTGGAACTTTGATTGATTGATCCCGACAAATCCACTGTTGCGTTGGCGAGCGCCGTGCCCGTAATCTGGAGAATGGCTCCTCCGGCTTGTGTTCCCTTTTGGGAAAGGATAATGTTCCCGGCGAAGCTGCTTTCCTGGGAACCAAGCACAAACTTGGAGGCATAGCCGGCATTGCCGTTAGCCGCTACCAGCGTCAGATTTCCTTCTCCGGCAAATGCCCCGTTCAAATTGATAGTACAGCCGCCGTTAGAATTCTGATTAATGGTAAACGAGGAGTCTGCTCCAATATAAAGTCCTGTGGTGTAATTGTTGTTTCCTGAATTTACATCAAGGCTGACGGATTGGTTCCCAGTAACTGAATATTCATTGGCGGGCTCGTTGTTGTTGAAGGTGGAGTCCGCTCCCCATGCGGGAGATTCAGGAGTTGGGGCAGCCAGGGAAACGCCGGTATAACAAGCCAGAACAGCGGTCAGCAGGGTAATAGGGAGATGGAGACGCATTGTAAAAATGTTAGATGTTAATTTTTTGCGTATATAACGGATTGGAAATTCGATGTCAAGTTGAAAATACCAGTTCTTGGGTTTTCAAACTCTCACTGTAAGTGTGTTATGATTTTTTAAATCTCTAAAATGGGATTTTTGCTCTTTCATTTAAACCTCCTTTGAAATAAGGGAAAAAGCATCGTTACGCTTTCATTATGAAAATAAAATATCAAATTTTATGTTATATGGGCTAATATAGGGTTCATCGCCGAATTTCCAATCCGCTTTTCCTCTCTTCGTGAAATAACACGGAGAGACCATAAAAAAGGCCGCCCCCCGGAAACGGGAAGCGGCCTTTGAATGTGGATGAAATGAAGGACTTAGCGTTCGTTGTCGAAGTTGATGGTGTCGTTCAACATGTCTTCGGCAAGTTCCGCCGCTTCCTCTTCGTCGCTGGCCAGCGCGATTTCTTCCGCGCCTTCTGCTGGTTCCACTTCAATCTTGCTGTAACGGGAGAATCCGGTGCCGGCGGGAATGAGGTGACCCATGATGACGTTTTCCTTGAAGCCTTCCAGCGTGTCAGTCTTGCCGAGGGTAGATGCTTCCGTCAGAACGCGCGTAGTATCCTGGAAGGATGCTGCGGAGATGAAGGATTCCGTTTCCAGAGAGGCCTTCGTGATGCCAAGCAGGACGGGCTTGGCTGCGGCCGGCTGGCCGCCCTGGGCTACGGTTTGTTCATTAATGCGGTCAAACGTAGTCTTGTCCACTTGGTCTCCCCACAGGAATTCGGTATTGCCGGGTTCCGTGATGACTACCTTGCGAAGCATCTGGCGAACGATGATTTCCACATGCTTGTCGTTGATTTCCACACCCTGGAGGCGGTACACTTCCTGAACTTCGTTGACGAGGTGTTCCTGGAGGCGTTCCTTGCCGCAGACATCTAGAATTTCTTCCGGAGAGACGGGGCCTTCCGTAAGCTGGTCGCCCAGATGCACATGGTCGTCTTCGTGAACGATAACGTGCTTGTTCATCGGCACCAGATGGTCCACCAGTTCGCCCGTGGGCGTTTCAATGGTAATGACCTTCTTGCCGCGGGAGGTATTCTTGCTGCTGAGGCGCACAATGCCCTCCACGCGTGCAATGGTGCAGGCGTCCTTGGGCTTGCGGGCTTCGAACAATTCCGCCACGCGGGGCAGACCGCCGGTGATGTCCTTCGTCTTGGCTACCTTGCGGGGCGTCTTGGCCACCATCGTGCCGGCGGAAATGGTTTCTCCGTCCTTCACGGTGAGGTTGGCGCCTGCGGGAATGGCGTGATGAGCCAGAACTTCGCGGGTCTTGGCGTCGCGGATGACTACCTGCGGGTGAAGTTCCTGCTTGTGTTCCATGACGACAAGGGAGGAGGCTCCGGTTTCCCGGTCCGTTTCCTTGGAAACGGTGATGCCCACGATCATATCCTTGAATTCGACGATGCCGCCCTTTTCTGCGATTACGGGCACGTTATACGGGTCCCAGGTGGCGAGAGTGTCATCCTTCTTGATGGCGCCGCCGTTGGGCACATACAGGATGGTACCGATGACGGGCTGGTAGGATTCCAGTTCTCGGCCCTGTTCATTTTCAATGCGAACGGAGCAGTTTTTATTCAGAACGACAAAGTTGCCGTCTGCGTTTTCCACCGTGCGGAGATCTTCCGTGTAGATGACGCGGCCGTCGTTCTTGGCTTTCACAATGGGCTGCTTGAACGCCGTGGTGGCCGTTCCGCCTACGTGGAACGTACGCATGGTGAGCTGCGTGCCGGGTTCGCCGATGGACTGGGCGGCAATAATGCCGACCGCTTCCCCGATCTTCACTTCCTGTCCGGTGGCCAGGTTCAGGCCGTAGCACTTGGCGCAGCAGCCTTTCTTGAGTTCGCAGGTGAGCACGGAACGGATTTTCAGCCGTTCAATGCCGATTTTTTCCAGTTGTTCCGCCTGCTTTTCGTTAATGAGGTCGTTGACGTCCACGATAACCTCGCCGCTGACGGGGTCAACGATGCGTTCGCAGGAAGTACGGCCGTAAATACGGGAGGAGAGGGACGCCACTTCTTCATCGCCGTCGTAGATGGCGTGCACAGTGATGCCGTTGCTGGTGCCGCAGTCTTCCGCGTGGACGATGACGTCCTGGGCCACGTCTACGAGTTTGCGGGTCATGTAGCCGGAGTCCGCCGTCTTCAGGGCGGTATCCGCCAGACCCTTGCGGGCGCCGTGGGTGGAGATGAAGTATTCCAGCACGGAAAGACCTTCACGGAAGTTGGCCGTGATGGGGCGTTCGATAATTTCGCCGCTGGGTTTCGCCATCAAACCGCGCATACCGGAGAGCTGCTTGATCTGCGCCTTGTTGCCTCGGGCACCGGAGTCCACCATCATGAAGAGCGGGCTGGCCATCTTGGAACCTTCGTTGTGTTCCAGTTTGCGGTACAGAGCCGCCTGGATGACATCCGTAGTCTGAGTCCAGATGTCCACCACCTTCTGATAGCGTTCTCCATCCGTGATGATGCCGTTCTTATACTGGCGGGTCACCTTGTCCAGTTCTGCATAGGCTTTTTCAATTTCCGTCTTTTTCTGGGAGGGAACCACCATGTCCACGATGCCGATGGAGCAGCCGGAACGGGTTGCTTCCTTGAAGCCCAGGTTTTTCAGAGCGTCCAGGGTCTGCACGGTACGTTCCTTGCCGACGGTCTGGTAGCAGCGCCAGATAATGTCGCCCATCTGTTTCTTACCTACGTTACGGTTAATGTAACCGAGTTCCCGGGGCCAGATTTCATTGAAACGCACGCGTCCGGCAGTAGTGACGATAACCTTCTTGGTGACATCCCCGTACACTACTTCGGAAGGCTTCTTGCCGTAGTCCGGGTTGTGCAGGCGGATCCAGTCATGGTAGCCGATCTTGCGGGCGGCAATGGCGTATTCCACCTCGTCAATGGATTCGAAGAGGGGAAGATGGTGATGATTATCCTGGTTGTTCTGCACTTCCGCAGCACGGGTGTGCGTCAGGAAGTACGCGCCCAGAATGATGTCCTGCGTGGGGGTGGCAATGGGTTTGCCGGAAGCTGGGGAGAAAATATTGTTGGGCGCCAGCATGAGCTGACGGGCTTCCATTTGCGCTTCCACGGACAGAGGCACGTGCACAGCCATCTGGTCACCGTCGAAGTCCGCGTTGTACGCATTACAGACGAGCGGGTGCAGACGGATGGCGGAGCCTTCAATCAAAACCGGTTCAAAAGCCTGGATGGAGAGTCGGTGCAGGGTGGGGGCTCGGTTGAGCATGACCGGGTGCCCCTTGGTCACTTCTTCCAGAATGTCCCACACTTCCGGCGTCTTGCGGTCAATGAGCTTCTTGGCGGAGCGCACAGTGTGCACGTAGCCCAGCTCTTTCAGGCGGTGGATAATGAAGGGCTCAAACAGAATAAGCGCCATCTTCTTGGGAAGACCGCACTGGTTGAGTTTCAGTTCCGGGCCGATGACGATAACGGAGCGGCCGGAGTAGTCCACGCGCTTGCCGAGCAGGTTCTGGCGGAAACGGCCTCCCTTGCCCTTCAGCATGTCGGAGAGGGATTTGAGGGGACGGTTGCCGGCGCCGGTGACGGCGCGGCCGTGGCGTCCGTTGTCAAACAGGGCGTCCACGGCTTCCTGAAGCATGCGCTTTTCATTACGGATGATGACTTCCGGGGTTTTGAGGCTCAGGAGGGTTTTCAGGCGGTTGTTGCGGTTGATGACGCGGCGGTACAGGTCATTCAGGTCAGACGTGGCGAAACGGCCGCCTTCCAGGGGAACCAGCGGGCGCAGATCCGGAGGAATGACGGGAAGAACATTCAAAATCATCCATTCCGGGCGCGTGTTGGACTGAAGGAATCCCTGGGCCAGTTTCAGACGCTTGGCAATCTTGCGCTTGTTCTGCTTGGAGTTGGTATTGTCCAGCTGTTCCTGAAGATCCGCGACGAGGGTAGGCAGATCGATGGCCGCCAGCATTTTCTGAATGGCTTCCGCGCCCATGCCGGCTTCAAAGCTGTCATAGCCGTATTCGTCTTCCGCGTTGCGGAATTCCTCTTCCGTCAGGATGGCACCCTTTTCCAGAGGGGTGCTGCCGGGATCTACCACGATGTAGTCTTCATAGTAAATCACGCGTTCCAAATGGCGGGCAGTCATGTCCAGCATAAGGCCGATGCGGCTGGGCATGCATTTGTAAAACCAGATGTGGGAGACCGGAACGGCCAGTTCAATGTGGCCCATTCGTTCGCGGCGCACGCGTGCGTTGGTTACTTCCACGCCGCAGCGGTCGCAGGTGATGCCCTTATGCTTGATGCGCTTGTACTTGCCGCAGGCGCATTCCATGTCTCGGGTGGGCCCGAAGATGCGTTCGCAGAACAGGCCGCCTTTTTCCGGCTTGAACGTGCGGTAGTTGATGGTTTCCGGGTTGACGACTTCACCGAATGACCAGCTGCGGATGGTATCCGGATCCGCCACGGTGATGGCAACCTGGTCAAAGGTCCGGGGCTTGTCGCTCAGGCCGTGCATTTCCCTGATAGTGGGGGTGTCAGACATATATTGAAAGTTTAAAGGAGGTTTGGTGTCCGCCCCCGCGTTTTGCGGCGCGGGGGCGGAATGCGGTGGATATTAGAATTTGAGGTCGGAGAAGTCGACGTCCGCCAGGCCGGCCATGTCGTCGCTGTCAAAGCCTTCCGTCATGCCGTCCACAGGAGTGAGATCCGTGCCGCCGAGTTGCAGGGAGGGTTGTTCATCCTTGCTGCCGGGGCGTACGTTCAGCCCCAGGGACTGCATTTCCTTCATCAGAACGTTGAAGGATTCCGGAGTTCCGGCTTCCAGGGTATTATCCCCCTTCACGATGGATTCGTAAATGCGGGTACGGCCCTGAACGTCGTCGGACTTGACGGTGAGAAGCTCCTGGAGGGTATAGGCGGCGCCATAGGCTTCCAGCGCCCACACTTCCATTTCCCCGAAACGCTGGCCGCCGTATTGGGCCTTGCCGCCCAGGGGCTGCTGCGTGACCAGGCTGTACGGACCCACGGCACGGGCGTGAATCTTGTCCGCCACCAGGTGGTTCAACTTGAGCATGTAGGTCTGGCCTACCACCACCGGGTTGTGGAAAGGTTCGCCGGTCAGGCCGTCATAAAGGGTGCTCTTCCCGCCTACGGTTCCGTCCTTGCCGTCGCCGATCCAAGTGAAACCGTCCACCTTCTTGGCTTCGGACATGTAATTCCAGATGGTTTCTTCACTGATGCCGTCGAACACCGGAGTGGCCACTTTGAAGCCGAGGGCTCTGGCAGCGATGCCGAGGTGAGCTTCAAGCACCTGTCCCACATTCATTCGGGAAGGCACGCCCAAGGGGTTCAGCACGATGTCCACCGGAGTGCCGTCCGCGAGGAAGGGCATATCCTGTTCCGGAACGATTTTGGCGACAACGCCCTTGTTGCCGTGGCGGCCGGCCATCTTGTCACCCACGCCGAGCTTGCGCTTGGCGGCGATGTATACTTTGACTTCTTTCAGTCCGCCGGGTTCGGATTCGTCTCCGGATTCCATCTGATCCAGTCGGTGTTCCCGTTCGTCATCCAGTTCCGTAAAGCGGCCTTCAAAGGAGGTGATGATTTCCAGAATCTTGTTGCGGATCGGGCTGGGCTCGATTTCGATGTGGTCGTGAACCAGGGCCAGCTTGCGCAGCAGGGTCTTGGTGATTTTCCGGTTGGCCGGGATGATGATTTCACCGGTCTGTTCGTTGACGACGTCCAACGGGATTTTTTCGCCCAGAAGAATGTCGGAGAGCTTCTTGGTCAACTGGTCAATAAGCTGTTCTTTCTTCTTCTTGTGTTCGTCGTTGATTTTCTTGAACTGCTTTTTCTTCTCCGCGCTGTCCACGACGAGGTCGCCGCGGTGGTGGCCGGAACCCGTGGAAGAAATGCGCACGTCCATCACAATGCCGGTGCAGCCGGAAGGAACGCGGAGGGATGTATCTTTCACTTCCGCGGCCTTTTCACCGAAGATGGCGCGAAGGAGGCGTTCTTCCGGGGCCAGTTCCGTTTCCGATTTAGGAGTGATTTTGCCAACGAGGATGTCGCCGGGTTTCACTTCCGCGCCGATGCGGATGACGCCGTCATGGTCCAGGTTTTTCAGGGCTTCATCACCGGCGTTCGGGATATCACGGGTGATTTCTTCCGGGCCCAGCTTGGTATCACGGGCCTGCACTTCAAACTCGGAGATGTGGATGGAGGTGAAGGTGTCTTCCTTCACGGTTTTTTCGGAGATGACAATAGCGTCTTCGAAGTTGTAGCCGTTCCACGGCATGTAGGCCACCAGAACGTTGCGGCCGAGGGCCAGTTCGCCCTGGTCCGTGTTCGGGCCGTCCGCCAGCACGTCGCCGGTTTTGATTTTGTCGCCGCGGCGCACGATCGGACGCTGGTTGATGCAGGTGCCGGCATTGGAACGCATGAACTTGCGCAGGGGATAGACGTAAACGCCATTGTCGCGGTCCGTGCGCACACTGTCGGGATCGGACAGGAACACTTCCGGGCGCACGGGCAGTTCTCCGTCTTTCGTGGTGATGATGACTTCAGCCGTGGCGGAGGCCACGATGCCGTCCGCTTCCGCCAGAACGACGGAACGGGAGTCCCTGGCGCACTTGCCTTCAATGCCAGTTCCCACGTACGGGGATTCCGCCACCATCAGAGGCACGCCCTGGCGCTGCATGTTGGAGCCCATCAGGGCGCGGTTGGCGTCGTCATGTTCCAAGAAGGGGATAAGACCTGCGGCGATGGAGACGAGCTGCTTGGGAGATACGTCCATGTAATGCACGTCCGCCGGATCCACTTCGATGAACTCGCCCTTTTCGCGGGCGGTTACGCGGGAGGTCGTGAAGTTGCCCTGTTCGTCCAGCGGGTTGTTGGCCTGGGCGATGAGATAGCCTTCTTCCTGATCGGCGGTGACGTATTCAATGGTATTGGTGACCCGGCCGTTTTCCACCTTGCGGTAAGGCGTTTCAATGAACCCGAATTCATTGATGCGGGCGTAGGTGCACATGGAGTTGATCAGGCCGATGTTGGGGCCTTCCGGCGTTTCAATGGGGCAAATGCGCCCGTAGTGGGAGGGATGCACGTCCCGGACTTCGAAACCGGCCCGGTCACGGTTCAGACCGCCGGGCCCCAGGGCGGAAAGGCGGCGCTTGTGCGTCAATTCCGCAAGGGGGTTGATCTGGTCCATGAATTGGGAGAGCTGGGAACGGCCGAAGAAATCGCGCACGACGGCACTAAGGGCCTTCGGATTGATGAGTTTGCTGGGCGTGACGCCTTCAATGTTCTGGTCAATGAGGGTCATGCGTTCCTTGACCAGGCGTTCGGTGCGGGCGAGACCTACGCGACACTGGTTGGCCATAAGTTCGCCTACGGCGCGTACGCGGCGGCTGCCCAGGTGGTCGATGTCGTCCACCATGCCTTCACCCTTCTTGAGACGCAGGAGGTATTTGAGGGCGGCCAGGAAATCTTCCGCCGTCATCAGGCGCTGGTCCAGGCTGGTGTCCAGACCGAGCTTCTGGTTGATTTTATAGCGTCCCACGCGGGTGAGGTCATATTTCTTGGGATCGTCAAAAAGCCTCTTGAGCAGGGTGCGCGCCTGAGCCGCCGTAGCGGGGTCTCCGGGCCGCAGCCGTTTGTAGATTTCCTTGAGGGCGGATTCTTCGTCGTGAGCGGGATCCTTTTTCAGGGTTTTGATCAGCACGTCGTCCTCGCTCTGGTCAATGACGTCGATTTTCTTGATGCCGAACTGGAGGAGCTGGCGAACCACACCCATGTTGAGCTGTTCGAAAGCCTTGGCAAGAACCAGATCCTTGTCCTTGATCGTGTCTACAGCCACGAGGTTGTGCAGATCTTCTTCCGTCATGTCTTCGCTCAGGGGAAGCGTGCGGATGTTGTAGAACTGGCTGACGATGTCACGGTCCGTTTTGAAACCCAGGTAACGCATAAATGTCGTCGCAAGGAACTTGCGGCGGCGGCGGCGGCGGTCAAGGTAAACGTAGAGCAGGTCATTGGTGTCAAACTGAACCTCCAGCCAGGAGCCCCGGTCCGGGATGATGCGGAAGGAGTGAAGCAGTTTCCCGTTCAGGTGCTGGGCGCTTTCAAAGCAAATGCCCGGGGAACGGTGAAGCTGGGACACGATGACGCGTTCGGCGCCGTTGATGACAAAGGTGCCGCGGTTGGTCATCATGGGGAGTTCCCCCATATAAACCGTTTCTTCCTTGGACTCGTTGTCGGATTTGAGCTTGAAGGTGACCTGAAGGGCGGCGCTGTAGGTTTCCCCCGCGCGGATGGCCTCGTAATCGCTCATCTTCGGCTGTTCAATGTCGTAGGAGACGAAGTCGAGCTCAATGTTTTCGTCATAGCTCTTGATAGGAAAGATTTCCTTCAGAACGCCTTGTAACCCGATGTTTTTCCTGGCCGCGGCCGGCGTGTCCTGTTGTAGAAAATCGAAGTATGATTGAAGTTGGATCTCAATAAGGTTCGGAGGTTCGATGACTTCCTTGATATTCCCGAAGTAGAGTCGCTTTGACATGGGCTGCTGTGGCGGAGATGTTATGGTTTGCATCCTGAAGAACCCGGATGCTGGGCTGGGCGGTCCTTTCCCTGAGGGGCGGAACCGACTGGAAGCGTTTTACGGGATAAAAAGCCTCTAGTCGATCACGCGGGATGTGAAGACGAGGAAGCGCAACAGGAGAAAAACGGCTTTTCTCCTGTTGCGCGGGAAGTAAAAAGCTTACTTGACGTCCACCTTGGCGCCGGCTTCTTCCAGCTTGGCCTTGGCAACGTTGGCTTCGTCCTTGGAGACGGCTTCCAGGATGACGGCGGGAGTGCCTTCAACCAGTTTCTTGGCGTCCACCAGGCCGAGACCGGCCTTCACTTCGCGGACGGCCTTAATGACGGCGATCTTGTTGGCGCCGGCTTCCGTCAGGACGACGTTGAATTCGGTCTTTTCTTCTTCAGCTTCGGCAGGAGCGGCGGCAGCGCCGGCGGCGGCTACGGGAGCAGCGGCGGAAACGCCCCACTTTTCTTCCAGGAGCTTGACGAGGTCGGCAGCTTCCAGGATGGTAAGGGTGCCGAGTTCTTCAGCGATTTTATTAATATCAGCCATTGTATTATTTTCTAGTTTGGTTTCGAGTCGCGCCAAGAGCCAACTTGGCATTTCAGTTCTCCGGCCGGAGTTCCGACAAGGAACCTGTAGGAGAGTCGGGTCCGGTTTTCACACATTTGGCTAGAGTGCAACCGGACCGTCCGGTCAAGGGGTTGGTATTAGGCGGCGGGTTCTTCGCTGCCGCCGTTTTCTTTGTCCACATATGCCTGAATAACTCGGGCAAGAGCGGAACCGGCCGCGTTGATGGTGCCAAGGAGTTTGGCAAGCAGCTGGTCGCGGGGGGGCAGTTCGCCGATGGCGCGGATTTCGTCCGCGGAGAGAATGGCTCCGTCCAGGATCGCCACCTTGTATTCGGCTTTTTTGGAAGCCTTGGCAAAGGTGTTGATGGCCTTGGCGGCGCCTGCTACGTCGGATGCGCCGGTCACGAAAGCGGTCTGGCCGACGAGATGTTCCCCGATGTCGGGAAGGCCGGCATCCGTCAGAGCCGTGCGCATGAAGTTGTTCTTGGCTACGTGGCACTGGGCGCCGCAGGCGGCCAGTGCGGAACGCAGGTTGGTGAACTCAGGCACGGTGATCGAGGTGTAGTCCACGACGATCAGGAACGGGGAGGCGTTGACGCGAGCGGTCAGGTCGTCAATGATGATACGCTTGTCAGGATTCATGGTGTGCTAAATCGGTTCGGGTTACAGTTTGGCGATGGAAGCGGTGTCAACCGGCAGACCGGGGCACATGGCGCATGAAACGGTGACGGATTCAATGTAGGCGCCCTTGGCGGAAGCCGGGCGGGCCTTGACGACGGAATCAATCAGGGCAGCGATGTTTTCGGCGATGCTTTCGTTGGAGAAAGACAGCTTGCCTACAGCGGCGGAGATATTGGCGTTCTTGTCAACCTTGTAGTCAACGCGGCCGGCCTTCACTTCCTTCACAGCTTTGGCCGTATCATCCGTGACGGTACCGGTTTTCGGGTTGGGCATCAGGCCGCGCGGACCCAGCACACGGGCAACCTTGCGTACCTCCGTCATGGCGTCGGGGGTGGCAATGGCCGTATCAAAGTCAACGAATCCTTCCTGGACTTTTTTGATGAGGTCTTCAAACCCCACGAATTCGGCTCCGGCTTCCTGAGCGGCCTTGGCGGCATCGCCCTGGGCAAAGACGAGGACGCGAACGTTTTTACCCGTGCCGTTAGGCAGGGAAACGCTGCCGCGAACCATCTGGTCGGATTTGCGGGGGTCCACAGTCAGGTGGAAAGAGACGGTGACAGTCGGGTCGAATTTCGGCGCCGGGAAGGATTTCATGGTTTCCACGGCTTCCGTGATGCTGTAGTTCTTGTTAGGAGTAACAAGCTTGGCTGCTTCTTGATATCGCTTGCTGCGTTTGGTAGACATGTGTGTATTTGGCAGTGCGTTCGGATTGGTTTAATCCTCCTGCGGTGAGTGTTACATACCTTCAACTTCAATGCCCATCTGACGAGCCTGGCCAGCAAGAATGCGGGCGGCGCGTTCGGGGTCTTTCGTGTTGAGGTCAGGGAGTTTGGTGTTGACGACTTCCATCAGCTTAGCCTTGGAAAGAGTGGCGACTTTCTTTTTATTCGGTTCGCCGGAGCCGGAGGCGATGCCTGCGGCTTTCTTGAGAAGCACGCTGCCCGGGGGCTGCTTGGTGATGAAAGAAAATGATTTGTCCTTGTAAACCGTGATGACGGTCGGCAGGAGATCGCCGGCCTGCTTTTGCGTGGCGGCGTTGAACTCCTTGCAGAATGCCATGATGTTTACACCGGCCTGACCAAGTGCCGGACCCACGGGCGGGGAGGGGTTAGCGGCTCCGGCATTGATCTGGAGCTTGATGATTTTGGTTATTTCTTTTGCCATGGTTTTGCTTTGTTAGCGGAGAAAATAAACGGGAAGAGAACTGATGAGGGGGGAGAAAAAGACTCAGGCTTTTTCCACCTGCCAGTATTCCAGATCCACAGGCGTGGCGCGGCCAAAAATAGAAACGCTGACGCGCAGTTTGCCTTTTTCCGGGTCGATTTCTTCGATGGTGCCCTCCTGACTCTGGAACGGTCCTTCGCATACGCGCACAGGGTCGCCGACGGCGAATTCCACCTTGGGACGGGCGGCGACAGCTTCCGCATCCAGCAGGGGCAGGAGATCTTCCACCTCGCGCTTGCGCATGGGGAGGGGGGCGTTGCGGGAACCGGCGATGCTGATGACGCCGTCAATTTGCTGGATGAAGTACCAAAGATCCTTGTTCAGGGTGCCGTCCGCTTCCAGCAAGTACATGTTGGCATAAACGTACCCGGGAAAGAGTTTGCTGTGGCGTTCCGTTTTTTTGCCGTTCCGCACTTCGGAAATGAGTTCCGTGGGGACTTCCACCCGGTAAATGAAGTCGGAAAGTTCGGCGTCCTTCGCCTTGCGGATAATGCGGTCACGAACACTGTTTTCCTGCCCGGAGAGGACATGAAGGACATACCATTGTTCGTGGGGCTCTGGGGTACTGGGCATGATCGGAGAAAAAGTGGGGGAGAGTAAAACTAGATTGCCAACTGGATGAGGTAGTTGACCACGCTGTGAAGGAAGATGTCGAACGATGCAACAAACGCGCCAAGGAAGACCATGGCGATCAGTACGACGAGAGTGGAACCCCAGAGTTCGCGGAATTTTTTGAAACCTTTCACCTTGGGGTCGCTTTCCCAGGGCCAGGTCGTCTTCTTAAGTTCGCCTTTAACCTCGGCGATGAATTGAGAAATCTTGCGAAACATGCTTCAAGGTGGGGTGGTGTATTTGGAAAGAAGTGGCAGGTCAGGAGGGACTCGAACCCCCAACTTTTGGTTTTGGAGACCAACGCTCTACCAATTGAACTACTGACCTGTTGAAGTCTCTTCTTTCGTGGGAAATGAGGGGGCCTGCGGGGAGGCCCCCTCATTAAACCTGATGTAGATTCCTCTACAGTTCCTGAGGAACTTAGTCAAGGATTTCGCTGATACGACCAGCACCCACGGTGCGGCCGCCTTCGCGGATAGCGAATCGCATGGCCTTTTCCATAGCGATCGGAGTGATGAGCTGGACTTCCAGGTTGACGTTGTCGCCGGGCATCACCATTTCCACGCCTTCGGGAAGGGTGCAGCAACCGGTCACGTCCGTCGTGCGGAAGTAGAACTGCGGGCGGTAGTTGTTGAAGAACGGAGTGTGACGGCCGCCTTCTTCCTTGGTCAGGACGTAAACTTCAGCCTTGAAGTTCTTGTGGGGCTTCACGGTGCCGGGCTTGATGATTACCTGGCCGCGTTCGATGTCTTCCTTCTTCAGACCGCGGAGAAGCAGGCCAACGTTGTCACCGGCCTGACCTTCGTCAAGCAGCTTGCGGAACATTTCGATGTCCGTAACGGCAGTCTTCTGGGTGTCCTTGATGCCGATGATTTCCACTTCTTCCATCTTCTTGATGACGCCGCGTTCGATACGGCCGGTAGCCACGGTGCCGCGGCCGGAGATGGAGAATACGTCTTCCACAGGCATGAGGAAGGGCTGGTCCACGGGGCGTTCAGGCTGGGGAATGTAGGAGTCAACGGCAGCCATAAGTTCCATGATGGAGTCTTCGGCGGCGGCGTCGCCTTCCAGAGCCTTAACGGCGGAACCCTTGATGATGGGGGTGTCGTCGCCCGGGAATTCGTATTCGTTGAGAAGTTCGCGGATTTCCATTTCCACGAGTTCGAGCAGGTCGGGATCGTCAACCAGGTCGCACTTGTTCATGTAAACGACAATGGCGGGAACGCCCACCTGGCGGGCAAGAAGGATGTGTTCACGGGTCTGCGGCATCGGGCCGTCGGAGGCGGCAACCACGAGGATGGCACCGTCCATCTGAGCAGCGCCGGTGATCATGTTTTTCACATAGTCGGCGTGTCCGGGGCAGTCAACGTGGGCATAGTGACGGTTTTCCGTTTCATATTCAACGTGAGCCGTGGAGATGGTAATGCCGCGTTCGCGTTCTTCGGGGGCGGCGTCAATCTGGTCATAGCCGCGTGCTTCGGCGAAACCCTTCTTAGCGAGCACTGAAGTAATGGCGGCGGTAAGGGAGGTTTTGCCGTGGTCAACGTGACCGATGGTGCCCACGTTCACGTGGGGCTTGTTGCGCTGGAATTGCTCTTTAGCCATAATATTATGTTTAGGTTTGGGCTGCTATGGGTCTAGCTTGAAGATGGAGCTTCTGGCGGGAATTGAACCCGCGACCTCATCCTTACCAAGGATGCGCTCTACCCCTGAGCTACAGAAGCATAGACTTCTTCCGCCTTTCGCTGCTCCTAGAGAAGTCGTAAATCCGCCCAAACCTGCGGTTCTAGCGGATAAATAGCATCCTCCCGTGTTGCCTGACGAAAAGCGGACGCTATGTTACGTTTTTAGATGCGGGATGTCAATGAAAACATGAACATTTTTTCAGTTTAATGCTGCGAATGCAGGGCGCTCATGTATAATGTATTTATCAGGAATGCGTTGAATATTTGGATCTGTTTAGATCTTCCGTCAATTTAAGATTGGGGTCAACGTCTTCATCCAGAGAGTGGAACAATCCCCTGCGGGCTTTGAGACAGGTGACATAAGCGATCATGGCGGCATTATCCGTCGTCAAGTCGAAGTCCGGGAGGACCAGTTCCACTTTTTCGCGGTCGCAGGCGGTTTTCAGGCGGGAACGCAGCTCCCTGTTGCAGGAGACGCCCCCGGAGACGGCAAGGGTGCGGTGACCGGAGGCGCGCAGAGCTTTCAGAGCCTTGTGAATCAGGACGTCCGTCACGGCCCGCTGGAAGGAAGCGCAGAGGTCGCGCAGAGTTTGCCGGGGCAGGTCGTGAGGATCGCCGGTTTTCGTAATTTTGGGCAATGTGTAGAGAACGGCCGTTTTCAGGCCTGAGAAAGATACGTTGACTGTATGTTCTTTCATCAGGGCCCGGGGGAAAGAAAAGGCTTCCGGATCGCCTTCCGCCGCCAGACGGTCGATTTCCGGCCCTCCGGGATAGGGCAGGCCGAGCATTTTGCCTACCTTGTCAAAGGCTTCCCCTGATGCGTCGTCTAAAGAACGGCCCAGCAGACGGTAGTTCCCTACGCCGCGCACGTCCACAAAGAGGGTGTGGCCGCCGGAAACGACCATGCCCAGATGGGGAACGGGACCGCCGGGGCGTTTGAGGAAGGGGGAGAGCAGATGGCCTTCCAGATGATTGACGGAGACGAAGGGCTTGCCTGCCGCCAGAGCAAGAGCCTTGGCCGTGCTGTTGCCTACCAGGAGCGCAGCTACCAGGCCGGGGCCTCCCGTGGCGCCGAAAACGTCAATGTCCGCAGGAGCTGTTCCGGCTTCGCGGCACGCGGTACGGATGATTCCGGGAAGGTCCGCTGAATGGTTGCGGGAAGCCAGTTCCGGGACTACGCCGCCGTGCTGGCGGTGAATGGCAATTTGGGAGGAGATGACGGAAGAGAGTATTTCCGGCGCTTTTTCCTCTCCGGCAGAGCGCAGGATGGCGACCGCCGTTTCATCACAGGAGGATTCTATTCCCAGAACGGTAAGGGATTCCGGCATGAAGGGAGAGCAGGGGGGTTAGGAGGCCTGATGGATTTGAGCCGGTTTGCTGCCGGTAACCGTTTCCCGGGTGATGGTGACGGAATCCGCATTTTTCATGCTGGGCACCTTGTACATGACGTCCAGCATAAGAGTTTCAAAGATGGAACGCAGAGCGCGGGCTCCCGTGCCGCGTTCCATGGCTTCGGCAGCCATGGCTTTCAGGGCGTCCGGCTGCACGTCCAGTTTGGCGCCGTACATGGCGAGCAGTTTGGAATATTGCTTGACCAGGGCGTTTTTGGGTTCCGTAAGCAGGCGGACGAGCTGGCTTTCATCCAGTTTGGAGAGCGGGCAGAAGATGGGCAGACGGCCTACGAATTCCGGAATCATGCCGAAGGAGAAGAGATCTTCCGGCATGGCCTGCGCCAGTATTTCCTCTTCCGAGTATTCCTTGCGGTCGCGTTGTTCCGTGATGGCTCCGAATCCCATCTGGGTGGCGCCGAGACGTTTGCGGATGATGTCTTCCAGACCGACGAAAGCGCCGCCGACAATGAAGAGGATTTTTTCCGTGTTGACGCGGATGTATTCCTGTTGCGGGTGCTTGCGGCCTCCGGTGGGCGGAACGTTGCAAACAGTGCCTTCAATGATTTTCAGCAAAGCCTGCTGCACGCCTTCCCCGGAGACGTCTCTCGTAACGGAGACATTCTGGGTTTTACGGCCGATTTTGTCGATTTCATCCACATAGATGATGCCCTGTTCCGCTTTCGCTACGTCAAAGTTGGCAGCCTGGAGCAGGCGCAGGATGATGTTTTCCACATCTTCCCCCACGTAACCGGCTTCCGTCAGCGTGGTGGCGTCCACAATGCAGAACGGGACGTTGAGCATTTTCGCCAGCGTTTTCGCCAGCAGGGTTTTCCCAGAGCCGGTGGGGCCGGCCAGCAGGATGTTGGATTTTTCAATCTCCACATCGTCCAGGGATTTGTCTTCCAGCATGACGGCACTTTGGCGCAGGCGCATGTAGTGGTTGTACACGGCTACGGAAAGCACTTTCTTGGCATAGTCCTGCCCGATGACATACTGGTTGAGCGTGGCGCACATTTCTTCCGGCGTAGGCAGCGGGCCTTCGTAGGCGGCCGGTCCGGCCGCCGTTTCCCTGAGCATGTCTGCAGCTGCCTCCTTGCGGGCTTCCGCCTGGCACATGGCATAGGCGGAGGGCTCCATATTCAGGATGCCGCGGATGAAGCGGGCTGCCATAGGAAGGCCTGTGTCCTTCACAATCATGTTGACGCAAATTTCAACGCAATTGTTGCAGATGTAAAAGTCTTCCGCAATCTGGATGAGCTTGTCCACCTTGTTCCCGGGCTTGCCGCAACAGGAACAGGCAGGAAGATGATGAGTGGAACCGGACATGGTTGTTCAGGTAGAGAGAAATGGCGGAGGGGAGGATCAGGCCCTGGCTTTTTTCTTGTCGTCCTGGTCGTCGGAATGGTGCGTCAGAACTTTATCCACCAGGCCGTAGGCCACGGCTTCCTCAGCAGTCATGTAGTTGTCGCGGTCGGCATCCTTTTCAATCTGCTTTTCGGTTTTGCCGGTGTGTTTGGCCAGAATGCCGTTGAGACGTTTTTTGAGGTTGAACATGAAGCCGATGGTGCGTTCCACATCTGAAGCGGTGCCCTGGGCGCCGCCGGAAACCTGGTGAATCATTACATGGGAGTTCGGCAGGCAGAAGCGTTTGCCGGGAGTTCCCGCGGCCAGAAGCACGGAGCCCATGGAGGCCGCTATGCCCAGGCAATACGTGTTTACGTCGCAGGAGACGAATTGCATCGTGTCGTAAATCGCGAGACCCGCCGTGACGGATCCTCCGGGGGAGTTGATGTAAACGTGGATGTCCTTTTTCGGATCAGCCATCTGAAGGAACAGGAGCTGGGCAATGACGGAATTCGCCACGTCGTCGTCAATAGCGGAGCCGATGAAGATAACGCGGTCTTTCAGGAGGCGGGAGTAAATGTCAAAAGCGCGTTCGCCGCGGCCGTCCTGCTCCACCACCATGGGCACATAGTAGGAGTTTGCGGGACTTGATTTGGAAGATTGGTCTTGAAACATGTTGATGGAAAATAGGATGTTGTTTTTTCAATGTACGTTACCCGTCCGCAGGACGCAAAACGGGGGAGTCGGGCATGTGCGCGCCAACTCCCCCTGATAAGGTGTTTTTTGTGCAGAGGAGGGGTTACTGCTCGTCTACCGTTACTTTGGCCTCTTTTGTCAGGAAGTCCAGAACCTTGGCTGTCAGCAGGCTCATTCTGATGCCATGCACGCGGCCTTCGCGCTGGAGTTCGCGGATGTAGGATTTGAGGTTCTTTTTCTGCTGGCGGGCCTGGCGGGCCACTTCGTTGTAAAGCTCCATTTCCGTGACGGCAATTTTTTCCACCTGGGCCACTTCCTGAAGCATGAAGAAGACCTTGAGGTTGCGCTTGGCCTCCTGTCTGGCTTCTTCCCGGGCTTCCTCAACAAATTTATCCATGTCCGCCGGGGCGTTTCCGCTGTACATGGCCTGCTGCATTTTCTGCTGGAGGATGCCGTACACTTCGCGTTCTACGACGGCTTCCGGAAGATTGAAGTCAAGCATGTCCGCCAGCTTTTCCGTGATCTGATCGGCCTTGGCTTCATCAATTTGCATGGCTTTGCGCTGGGCCAGGTTTTCCTTCAGGGCGGTTTTCAATTCTTCCAGGTTTTTGCCGGGAAGCACTTTTTCCGCAAAGGCGTCATCCATGACCGGAAGCTGTTTTTCACGTACTTCTTTCACCGTGGCATGGAAGACGAGTTTCTTGCCGCGCAGTTCCGTAATTGGGAAGGTATCCGGAATGGTGACGGTGATATCCTTGCTGTCACCGGCATTCAGGCCTTCCAGGGCAGAGGCGAAGCCGGGCAGGAATTGATCGTCTTCCACCTTCATCCACTGGCCGTCGCGGCCTTCCAGGAAGCCTACGGGTTTGCCTACGGCTTCCGCTACGGGCTTGCCGTCCAACGTGGTTTTGAAGTCGATGATCGCTACGTCGTCTTTTTTGGCGGCGCGGTCCACGGGGGTGAATTCCGCGATTTGTTCAGCCAGGGAGTTCAGCGCTTCCTCTACGTCTGCTTCCGTTACTTCGGAAGAGGGGACCTTGACTTCGATGCCTTTGTATTCCGGCAATTCAAATTCGGGAACCACGGTCATCGTGCTGGTAGCGGCGTAGTTGCCCTGGTCATCCAGGGAATGTTCCGGCTTTCCAAAGTTGAGCACTTTCAATTTGGGGTTTTCTTCCAGAGCGGCGGAGCAGGCCGTTTCAAAAAGGGTATCCAGCAGTTCTTCTTCAATTTCTTTCTTGAAGCGCTTTTCAATGATGGACTTGGGGGTTTTGCCGGGGCGGAAGCCGGGAAGCTTGGCTTTGGCGGCGTAGGAATCCACAATGGAGGCGCGGCGCGCAGACGTGGTTTCTGCGGGGATGGAAGCTTTCAGCGTGGCTGTGCAGTCCGGTTGAATATCAACGTTGATTTCCATAAATAATACGGTCAGTGTTAATAGAAAATGGTTCTGTTTCGGCTCCGGGATGGCGGCAGCGGTCAAAACACGAGCGGCAATGACTTTAATGAGAGCGTATCTGGAGTGCAAGCTATTGCACGGGAATGACACAATTGTCCCCTTAAGCGCGCACGCGCATGCGGCGTAAAGAAGCGCGCTACAACTGTGTTCTACGCGGAATCACGTCTTGACTATGCAAGAGGAAAAGTCCTTTATATCCCAAGCATTAAGTTCAGCTCTCATGATTCGTCCCGTTTTTTTGTGTGTTTCCTTTCCCTTGATAGCATGTTCGGCTGTTTTGGCCCAGGATGAAACTTCCCTTAACAGAGGCGGCTATGGTTCCGTGATGACTCCGGAACAGGTAATGCGGGAACTGGGGCCGGGCACGGGGCTTCTTCCCGGCGACCAGGCGTATGAGGGGCGGCCTGTGAAAAGCGTTTCCGTGCGGTACAGAAGCACCGGCAAGACCGTGTCCGAAGACCGTCTGAAAAATTTGCTGGCTACGCAGCCGGGCACCAGTTATTCCCCGGAAGTGGTTAACAAGGACTTGGAACGGCTGTTGGAAAGCGGTCTGGTAGGCGGCAATACAACGGTGGCCGTGGAGCCTTCCGGCGACGGCGTGTCGGTGGTGTTTGAAATGGCTGCCCAGAATCTGCTGGGCGGCGTGGGGTTCCGCGGCAATACCGCGTTTGACAACAGGGACCTCTCCGAGGAATGCGGGCTGAAGGGGGGGGAAGCTCTCAGCGATAAGGCCCTGAGCAGCGCTATTGCCAAGCTGCGCACTTACTATCAGGAAGCCCGGTATCCGGATGTACGCGTTTCCTATTTTTACCAGAAAACGGAACGGCCCGGCTTTGTGGATGTGGTCTTCGACATCAACGAAGGGAAAAAGGCCAATATTATCAAGATTGACTTTGTGGGCAATGAACACATCAGCGCCAAGGATCTCCGACAGGTGATGAAAACCAAGGAGAAGGGCTGGCTGACCTGGATTACCAAGTCCGGACGCATTGACCGTGAGCAGGTAGAGGACGATCTGGCGGAATTGGTGACTTATTACCGCAATAAAGGTTATTTGCGCGTCAAGCTGGACAAGGTGGAATATTTCGACGCCGGCAAGGGCAATGAGCAAAAGCTGATCATGAAAATTACCCTTACCGAGGGGCGCCGTTACAAGGTTAACCAGGTTGCCTTCGGTCCCACCAAGGTGTTTACGGCCCAGGAACTGATTCCCGGCCTGAGCATGTATAACGGGGATACCTATTCCGCCCAGAAAGTGGCCGACGACGTGACGATGATCCGCCGTTATTACGGTTCCCGGGGGTATGCGGACGCCTCCGTGCGTCCGGACATTCAGGAAGTGGGCGTTGATCCCAAAACAGGGTACGGTCAGATCAACATCGTGTACCATGTGACGGAAGGCAATCCCTACCGCGTAGGCAACATCCGCCTGACCGGGAATAACCGCACAAAGGATTACGTTATCCGCCAGGAACTTCCCCTCCAGTCCAATGACCCCATGAACGCCGTGGATCTAGATACCGCCCAGAAGCGTCTCCAGAACCTGAACTATTTTGACATGGTGGACGTGGCCCAGGTGGGGTCCACGCGGCCCGGCTACCGTGATATCAATATCGAGGTGGCGGAAAAACGTACGGGGTCCCTGAATATCGGCGTGGCATTTTCCTCTATTGAAAGCGTTTATCTGTTCGCTGGCATCACCCAGTCCAACTTTGACATGTATGACTGGTCCTCTTTCGTGGGCGGCGGCCAGCGTTTCGCGATTAACGCCCGCGTCGGTTTTGAAACGCAGGATGCCAGCATCTCCTGGGTGGATCCGTGGTTCCTGCACCGCAAACTGGCCTTCGGGACGGAAATTTTTTACAGCAATTCCTCATATTTTTCCGATTATTACGACCAGCAGAACTATGGCTTTGCCATTTCCCTCCGCAAACCGATCGGGGAGTTGGATTACGTGAAGCTGGAATACCGTCTGGAACAGTACCGTATTGACGCCGAGGGGAACGCCCCTATCTTCTTCTGGCAACAGGACGGGGATTACCTGCGCAGCCATGTGGAGCTTTCCTACACCATTGATACCCGAGACGCGCAGATCTTCCCCCGCAAGGGAGGCAAATTTGAAGTACTGGCCGGTTATTCCGGCCTGGGCGGCGATGTGCATACATACAACTTCGGCGTGAACGGCTCCTATTACTGGAATTTGCGCGGAGACACCATTTTCAGCATCAATGCCGGTGCGGCTACCGTGGATTCCTATGGTAGCCACGATGTACCCATTTTTGAGCGCCTCTACCTCGGCGGGCCATACAACATGCGCGGTTTCCGTTTCCGGGACGTGGCGCCGTACGATCCCGCCCTGAGCGGTGATGAAACGATGGGCGGCCGTTCCTCCTTCTTCTGCCAGTTTGAATATTCCATTCCCGTGATTGAAGAAGTGCGCATCGCGGTGTTTTATGACATCGGCTTTGTCAACGGGGACTCCTTTGACTTCAGCACGTCCAAAATAGTTTCCGACTACGGGATCGGCCTGCGCTTGAACCTGCCCATCGGCCCGCTGGCAGTGGACTATGCCATTCCGATTCAGAAGAACAACGCCATTGACCGCGGGGGCCAATTCCAGTTCTATCTTAATTATTCCTATTAACGATATTTAATAATTTCTCTACCGTTTGACGACATGAGCAATTTCCGCATTCTTATCCTGGCGTTTCTGGTGGTGGTGCTGGCTGTTCTGGGAATGATTTATGTGAATATTTCTTCAAGGATGGATGTGATTCAGCAACAGCAGCAGATGGCCTCCGCTCCGGCGCCGGCCAATCCCTCCCCTTATCTTCCGATGCCCACGCAGGCTCCTGCCTCCGCCGTTCAGCCGGTGGTGGTGGCGGACCCCGTGGTGAGCGAGGAGCTGGCTCATGTCTCGGCGGAGCTGGAACGGATGAAGAAGGAGAATGAAGAATTGAAGAAGCGCCATGCCCTGGCGGAGGAAGAACGCGATTTGTTGGAACGCCAGAGCATGGAGAAGGGAGATCCCCGGCTGCAATGGCTTAATGAAATCAAGGATGCGGAGCAGGTGGGCCGTGTGACGGAATACTACCGTGACGCTAACCTGGTTCTGTTCCAGTCCATCGGCCAGCCCGACCTGAAAGTGGGGCAGGAACTGGGCATCCGCAGGCGCGGAAGCATTTTCGTCTCCCTGATTATCGACGGGGTTGACCCGGACGGGAAGGTGTTCCAGTCCTACGTGAAGCGTAATACGCTTTTTGATCATAATGACAAGGAACCCATCAAGCCGGGGGATGAAGTCATTGTTCCGCCTGCAAGCTGGCAGGAAAACATGACGGAAGAAAACAAGTCCGCGTCCCCTTCCCCCGTTCCCGTGGAAGCTCCCAAACCGGTGATGATTCCCATGGAGCCGTGATGCGGCCCCGTATCCAGTCAAGCCAAGCATAAAGAGAAGTGCACCTGAGAGAAAGATTGCAATCGGGAGCCGGTCCCAGCCTGTCCTTTGAATTTTTCCCGCCCAAAAACGAGCAGGCTGCGTCGGCCTTGTACCAGACCATTCGTGAACTGGAGCCTTACCGCCCCAGCTTCGTCAGCGTGACGTACGGCGCAGGAGGCTCCACCCGCGAGCTTACCCGTGAAGTGGTGCTGCGCATCCAGCATGAATCCCGTATTCCTACGGTACCCCACCTCACCTGCGTAGGCCATAGCCGGGAGGAGGTATGGAATATTCTGGATCAATACGCCCGGGCAGGAGTGCGGGCCGTTCTTGCACTCCGGGGAGACCCTCCCCGGGGAGCGGAGGATTACAACCGTGATGCGGATGCTTTCCGCCATGCGGCGGATCTGGTGGCTTTCATCCGTGGGTATAATGAATCCGGCCGCCATCCGGATCCGGAGGGATTCGCCATAGGCGTGGCCGGTTTCCCGGAAGGTCATCCGGCTACTCCCAACCGCTTGCGCGAGATGGATTTCCTGAAAGCCAAAGTAGATGCCGGCGCGGATTATATCTGTACCCAGCTGTTTTTTGACAATCATTCTTTTCTGGATTACCGGGAACGCTGTCTGCTGGCCGGCATCAAGGTGCCCATCCTGGCGGGAATCATGCCTGTGACCAGCCTGTCCGGCATGAACCGCATGGCAGAGCTTTCCGGAGGCACCTGTTTCCCGGCCAGGCTGCTCAAGGCGCTGAAGCGTGCGGGTTCCAATCCGGACGCTATTCAGGAGGTAGGCATTCAGTACGCCTCCAGCCAGTGCGCCGAGCTGCTGGATTCCGACGTGGACGGCATTCATTTTTATACGCTTAACCAGAGCCGGGCTACGCGGGAAATCTACAGGAATCTGGGCCTGAAGGATTCCCTCCAGCTTCTGGAACATGGCGAAGATAAGTAAAAAGCTGATTGATTTGGCTGGGACAACACGGTAGAAACCTCTTCAACATATTATGGATATCAAGGATATTAAACGGGCCATGGACAATATGCCGATGGGCGACGGAAGCGCGTTTGCGGAGATTTCCGTCGGTCCGTCCAGGCACGAACAGTTTTTGGATGAACATTACGGCAAGGTTGCGCTGGTTGTATTGCTATGCGTCCTTGGAGCCGCCGGATGGATTATTTATAATGGCGTACAGGACTCCATGGAAAGAAAGGCTGGCGCCGCTCTGGTGGCCGCTATGCCGGAATCCCCGGCAACCGGGGAAATTTCCCTGAACGAACAGGGGCTTCAGCAGGTGGTAGCTGATTTTGACAGTTCCCGCGCCGCCGTCACCGCCTCTTATCTTCAGGCCGTTGCCCTGTGGAACGCCGGCAAGGAGGATGAAGGCGTGGCCAAAATGAAAGCTTTTATTGATTCCGCTCCCACGGAGGAATGGAAAGCCCAGGCGTCCGTTACCCTGGCATGCCGCCTGATGAACCGGGGGAAAGCGAATGAGGCGGAAGGGCTGTTCCGTTCCGTGGTGGATGCTGGAGATCCCACTTTCTCCGGCTTTGCCACCATGTGCCTGGGGGACATTGCCCGGGCTAAGAAAGACAATGCCGCCGCAGGCGCTTTTTACCGTGAACTGGCGGAAAAATTCCCGTCCAGTGCATTTGTCCTGCAAAGCGGAGGCTACCTGTTGCGCAAGAGCCTGTTTGATATTCAGAGCCCCGTTCGTATTGAGCCTGTGGTAGAACAGAAATAAGCCTACGGACGTTTCCGAAGTTTTCCGGAAGATGAACGTTTTTCTCATCCGCATGTCTGTTTTTTTGCAGTGCATGCGGATTTCCGTATTCAGGAACGCCGGAACATAGGGTAATGAAAAGCCCGCTGTGCGGTTAACTGTTGTGGTTCCGGAAATTCCGTTCCGGACCGTGACATATTTAAACAAATGATAAGGGGATTCCACGCTTACCGGATGTAACCGGGTCACCGGTATTAACCAGTATTTTTCATTCCATGAACAAGCATATCAAATCATTCTGGCTTCTTCCACTGGCGGGAATGGCGCTTTCTTTCATGCCGTCCTGCACGACGGACAGCTACGGGAACAGCTCCGTAACGCCCGGCGGAGCCGCCGCTATCGGTGTAGGGGCGCTGGCTGCCGGCGCCGCCATTGGAGCGGCTGTCCAGCATGACCGCGACAAGGACAGGTACCGCAATGACTGGCGCCGCCATAATCCCCCGCCTCCGCCTCCCCGTCCGCATCATCGCCCCCACTGGCGGAGATAAGGTGGGGGCATGCGTGTAAAGGCTGCGGTATTTCTGTCCGGCAGGGAGAGTCTGGGGGGGTGATGCGGTTTTCCGATCTTCCCTTGCACGAATTCTCAAACCTGCCGGACGCCGCGGAGCGCCCAGGTCATGCGTTGCCTGGCGCTTTCCGGGTCATTGAGGAGAGACCCCAGCAAATCGAGAACGGGCCGTGCCGCTTTCGGGTCGTGCACTTGGAGTTGTCCGGAAAGAATAAAGGGGGCTCCTCCGCAGCAGGCAAGGTAAACGAGGATGTTCATGGGGTCTCCCATGAGTACGGATCCCTCCTGCTGGGCTTCCCGTATGGTTTCCAGCAGCACGAGGGGATGGCGCGTATGGATTCCTGAAATGAAACGGATGGCTGCCCGTTCCCCAGCCAGGGCATCCAGCACCAGCTGGGCGATGAACTGGCCGTGACGCAACAGGAATTCCATGACGTCACCCAGGATGGCTTCCAATTTTTCAAAGGCCGGAAGATGAATGTTGGCGTGGGTTCTGATTCCGGTGAACAGAGGTTCGTACCAGCGTTCCAGAAGCTCGGTCAGAAAAGCTTCCCGGTTGCCGAAGTGATAGACAAAGCTTCCTGTATTGGTGCCGGCCCGAAGGGACAGACCGCGAACGGTGAGGGCGCGCAGCCCGGATTCCGCGACGATCATGGCGCCCGTATTGAGCAGGTGCTCTCTGGTGGATTTCCGTTTGGGCATGAAGGTGAAGCTTGAACCCCCATGTGTGCTCCTTATTGGCCTGCAAGGCAAGGATTCGTTATGTCTGTTGTTGTAAAAAGCGGAACCGGGGCTTATCCCCTCCCCGGTTCCGCCGCCGGAGTCCTGAATGAATCAGGAGGTGGCTTTCAATT
Source organism: Akkermansia muciniphila (assembly GCF_030848305.1). Lineage (NCBI taxonomy): Bacteria > Pseudomonadati > Verrucomicrobiota > Verrucomicrobiia > Verrucomicrobiales > Akkermansiaceae > Akkermansia > Akkermansia muciniphila. The sequence continues at coordinate 1,237,480 of NZ_CP114598.1, forward strand.
CCTTCCGCCGGGAGGCAATCCAGCGGGAAAAGAGTTTGGCTGTGGCCGGAATGATGAGCAGGTTCAGGATGGTGGCCGTCACCAGCCCGCCGAACTGGACGACGGCCAGAGGGCCGAGCAGTTCGCCTCCGGGCTGGTCAATGGCCCAGATCAGCGGGAGCAGTCCCAGCACGGTAGTCAGGGAAGTCATGATGATGGGGACCACGCGTTCCAGAGAACCTTCCCGTATGGCTTCCGCGGGTTCCATTCCCTGATGTTCCAGGGCCCGGTACCTGTTGAGCAGAATCAGGCCGCTGCGGATGGCGAAGCCGATGACGGTCACGAATCCCACAATGGAAGCCACGGAAAGAATGGGCGGGATATAGGCTTCCCCAAACAGGGAGGCCAGTGTGCCGGGAGAGGCCAGGAAAACGGCTACGATGCCGCCCACCAGGCACAGCGGTATGTTCACCAGGGTCAGCATGGCGCGCCGGACGCTTCCCAGTGCGGAGGATAGAAGCAGAACGATGAGCACCATGACGATGGTGCCCAGGGCGTAAAGCCGTTGTGAGGCGGATTCCCGCGCTTTGATAGTGCCGTCATAGTCCACGGTACAGCCCATGGCATTCATGACCGGGTCCAATTGTTCCCGACAGGCTTTCGCGAGGTCTCCCAGGTTGGAATTGGGGGAGGGATTGCAGGAAATCATGGCTTTCCGCATGGTGTTGTCCCTCAGGATGAGGTTGGAAACTTCCTCCCGGTACACCTGCGCCACGTCGTCCAGGCGCACGGTTTTTTTGTTAGGGGAAATAAGTTCCAGGTTTTTGACGTCTTCCATGGACGTTTTAAGTCTGGGATCAATGCGCAGCACAATGTTCCAATGGTCCTGGTTTTTGATGACTTCTCCCAGTTTTTGTCCGTTCATGGCCGTGGAAACCTGTTCCGCAGCATTCGCCATGGTCAGGCCGTAGGAAGCCAGGGCTTCCTGATTGTACTGCACGCGGATAGTATCCACCATAATTTCCCGGTTGGCGCGCGCATCCGCCACTTCCGGCATGTTCTCCAGAATTTCCTTGGCTTTCCGGGCGGCCAGGCGGAGCTGGGGCAGCTCCGTCCCGTAAATGTTGATGGCGATTTCCGAGTTGGAGCCGGATAAAGCGGAACTGATGCGATGGGCCAGCGGATATCCGATCATGGAGCTGGTGCCGGGAATGCCGTCAATGCATTTTTTGATGGCGGCGCGCAATTCTTTCTGGTCTTTCTTGAGGTCCACGCGCACGAGCAGTTCGGAGGCGCTGACGGGTTCTGCATGTTCGTCATTTTCCGCGCGGCCCGTGCGCTGGGTGACGCTGAGAACCCCCGGAATCTGTTCAATGTCTTTCATGACTTTCCGGGAGATACGTTCCGTTTCATCCAGGGAAGTGCCCGGCACCGTGCTGACGAATACTGTGTAGCAATCCTCGTTGAACGGCGGCAGGAAACTGGTTCCGAATGTGGACCCCAGCCACAGGGCCAGCAGCGTAATGGCTGCCATGATGGCGCAGACCGTTTTGGAAAAGCGCAGGCAGAATTCCAGAATGGGGGTATAAATGCGCTTAATGAGGCGGGAGCTGAGGGAGTCCCCACTTTCCAGAGTAACGGCGTTTTTGCTTTTCCTGAACCATATGTAACAGAGTACCGGAGTGATGGTGACAGCTACAATAAGGGAAGAAAGCAGGGCCAGCATGTAGGAGATCCCCAGCGGCCGGAAAAACTGGCCTTCCAGCCCGGACAGGAAGAGCACCGGAGTGAATACCAGCAGGATGATGACGGAAGAGAAGGAAATGGAGCCTACGATTTCGCTCTTGGCGTTCATCAGCACTTCATATTTGCTCTTGCGCTTATCCTTCGGCAGGGCGGCGTTCCGGTTCAGGTGCCTCCAGGCTATTTCCACGAAAATGATGGCGTTGTCCACCACGTCTCCCACGGCTACGGCCAGGCCGCCCAGGGTCATGATATTGATGGCCAGCCCGAAGACGGGGAACATCATCATTCCGAACAGGATGGACAGGGGCATGGAGATCAGCGTGATGATGGCCGTGCGCAGGTTCAGCAGCGTCAGGAAGATAACGATCATGACCACCGCTCCGGCAATGAGGAGGGTTTCCGTGCCGTTATCCAGGGACATTTCTATGAAATCCGCCTGCCGATAGGCGGTGGTGTGCAGTTTCATTCCCTTGGGAAGCTGGCTTTGGCTGAATTCCCTGACGGCTGCGTCCACGGCCTGCGTCAGGGCCAGCGTGTTGGCTCCCGGCACCTTCTGCACGGAAAGCACCACAGCGTCTTCCCCCATAAATCCGGCGTCTCCCCGCCGCGGCGCACCGTCTATCTTGACTTCCGCCACATCCTGAAGCCGGAGTATTCCGGAAGCATGATCCGGAACCAGGGCGCGGTTGAGCTGTTCAATATTGGCGGTGCGGGTATCCTGCTGAATGGGGAGTTCCTGCCCGGCCACATCCTCCAGATACCCTGCGGGGACGGAGGACTGGGATTCCTGAACAGCCGTTTTCAGGCTGGAAAGGTCCACCCCTGCCAGTTTGAGTTTATTGGGGTCGTAAATCACCTGGTATTCCGGCAGACGTCCGCCCAGCACCGTGACCTGGCCCACCCCGGGAATGGCCAGCAGGCGCGTGCGCAACTTGTATTCCGCCAGTTGCCGCATGTCCAGCTTGGAGGTGTCCTTGTCTCCCGTCAGGGCGATGAGCATGATTTCCCCAGTTATGGAGACGATGGGTGCCAGTTCCGGGGATGTTCCTTCCGGCAGGGATTCCCGGACTGCTCCAAGGCGTTCCGTTACAATCTGCCGGGCCTGGTAGATATCTTTGTCCCAGTCGAAATCCACCCATACGAAGGAAAGTCCGCTGCCGGAGGAGGAGCGGACGCCCTTGACCCCGGCGGTCCCGTTCATGGCGGATTCAATGGGAATGGTGATGTACTGTTCCACTTCTTCCGCAGTAAGTCCGGGGGCTTCCGTCTGGATGGTGACACGCGGAACCTTCAGTTCCGGGAATACGTCCACGGGAATATTTTTCACCACGAAGATGCTGATGATTGCCAGCGCAATCGTCAGCAGAATCACGGTGATCCTGTTATTCAGGCAGAATGAAATTAGAAAGTTCATGGATTTTTGTCGTTAAATACGGGAGATTCAAGGGACTGTTCCAAGGCGTTAGTGGTATTTGTTCCTTAATCTTTCGTTTTGTACATCGTTTAGTGTTCTCCTTCGTGGAACTGGCCGTCCGCGTGGAAGTGTCCGGCAGCTTTTTTGCTTCCGGCCTCTCCGGTGGGCAGGATGTATTTCAATTCATACCCTCCCTTGGTGACGATGGTCTGTCCCGGCATCAGCCCCCTGACGGGCGTTTTTCCCTGCCGGGAGGGCTGCGTTTCCACTTTTTTCATGACAAATGTGTCGTTCCCGGCCTTGATGAAAACCACGTCGTTCACCCCTACCTTGACGACGGCGCTGTTGGGGACGGGAATAAAGCCCTCCGCGGCGGCGTCATCGGAATACAAATCCAGCCGGGCCAGCTGGCCGGCATGCGCCCCTTCCGGCAGGCGGTCCGGAGTGAAATACAGGGCCCGGGACTGGGTGGAGGGATCTACCTGTTCGGCTACTCTCAGGGTTCCGTCCAGCAGTTCCGTATTTTTGCCGCTGGTCAGGGCCAGCCGGGCTTTTGCGTAATGGACGGGATCCGCCCCATAAATGGTCGTGGAAAATTCCAGATCCCCTTTATTGGTCATGACGAGGGCGGGCGCGCCCTGTTCTCCCCAGGCTCCCTGGGTCATGTTCACGGACTGGACGGAACCATCCGCCGCTGCGTATATGTAAAGCAGGTTATTTTTCAATACGCCGGATTCCATTACCAGTTTTAATTTATTGTTGCTGGCGGTCAGGGCGGCCCGGAGGCTGTGGATTTCCGCCTCTTTGAATTGGATGGAAGTATTCAGTTCGCTGTTGCGGGTGCCGATTTTTTCCAACTGGGCCCGGCGTTCCCTGAGGGTGTTGAGTTCCGCAGCGGCGCGGTCCAGCGCGGCCTGCGCCTGGGCGGCGTTCCCTTCCATTTCCACAATATCCGGGGAAGCCAGCGTGTACAGCAGTTCCCCTTTGCGCACCTGTTGCGCGGACTTGACGTTGAATGTTACGCGCCCTGCGGCGGGAAGGGCGTATGTGGTCACCGCATGGGGAGGGATGACCATCTGCCCGTGAAGGGTTTTTGCCGCTCCTTGGGAGGCTTCCGCCACTTTCTCAAAGCGCATGTCCAGGGAATGGCGCGCTTTTTCATCCACATGCACGGGAATCATGTCTCCCAGTTGGCCGGAATTTTTCCCCTCGTGCTCGTGTTCATGGCTGCTTGTGCAGACCTCTCCTTCCGCGTGCTGGTGGCCTTCCTGTTCATGGTCGCCTGTGCAGACGGTTCCGTCCGCATGCCTGTGTTCTTCATGGGCATGGCCTTGAGTACAGGTTTCTCCTGCCTTGTGCTGATGGTCGTCATGGCCGTGTTCCGCCGTGCAGGCGGAGCCGTCCCCGTGTTTGTGTTCCGCAGGGGAAGCTTGTTCTCCGCGTGCGGAATGGAGGCAGAAAACAGGAGCCAGGCCCAACATGATGGAAAAATAAAGATGCTTCATGTTCATTAAAGATGGTGGAGGATTGATGTGGATTAAAGGTTGGCGTGGGTGAGGTAACGGAGCTGGGCCTGAATGGCCATCAGCTTGTCCAGATTATCCAGAAAAGCCAGGCGGCTTTCGTAAAGCTGGTGGCGGTTTTCCGCCAGTTCCAGCAGGGAGGCTTCCCCAATGCCGTGCAGCTTTTCCATAGTCCGGACGGAGGCGGCGAAGGCCTCCATGCGCTGAAGTTCCGTGCGGCAGTGGCGGAGCGCCATTTGCTGGCTGGCGTCAAGCTGGCGGGCGTTGAATAATTCCGTTTTCCAAAGCTGGATGGTTTCCTGCCTGGACAAGTCCCGCGTGCCGCGGGCTTCCGCGATAGCCTTGCGGTTGCGGTTCCAAAGAGGAAGATTGAACCCTATTTCTCCGCCCACTTCCTTTTCTCCGTCATCGCGGGTGAAAGTGGGGCCGAGTTCCAGTTCCGGATACTGCCGGCGGATTTCCGTTTTGAATAATGTTTCCGTGGTAGCGTAGGCTGCCAGCTGGGCCTTGATTTTTGGAGAGGCGGTCAAGGCTGAAGGGCCGGGAGCCGGCACGGCGGCGGGCAGATGAAATCCCTGTTTGGTCAGGACCCTGAGTTTGCGTACCGCAGAAGGATGCAGCCCCATCAGTCTGACGAGTTCCATCTTTTGCTCCAATTCCGTTTCCGTTACGGTCTGGAGTTCCCGGATGGCGTCATTCATGCGCTGGGAAGCTACCTGCCGGGAGGAAAAATCCACTTCCCCCGCGCCGATAAGCTGTTCAATCATGCCGTTTTCCTGCCGGATGGCATCCAGCCGCTCCCGGATGACCGCCTTGCGGCGCCGGGTAACGGCCAATTTGCTCCATGCCTGGTCCAGGGAACTGAGAAAATCCAGTTCCGCCTGGCGGAGAGTCCAGAAATCAGCCTCCTTGTATTGTTCCGCCACTTTTTTTTCCAGGGCGGGGAGGCCGGTCACGGGAATGGTGAAGCCCAGGCTGCCGGACATGTTGAGCGTATTTTCCTGGAGGACTTGTTCAATACCCCAGGAAAAGGAGGGATCGTTCCACCAGCCCGATTGCCTGGCCACTTCATTGCCGGAGGCCAGTTTCAGCCGGGCTTTGTTCAGATCCGGATTCATGACCAGGCCGATCCGGCGGGCCTGGTTCTGGGTGATGGAGGTAGGGGAATCTACGCGGGAGGCCTCTTTCCAGGAGGCTTCCTCCGCGTTCAGGTCAATAGGCGCGCTGTGGTAGACGCTGCATGAGCTGAGCAGGGCTGTCAGGCTGAGCCCGGCGAAGAATGGTGTGGATTTCATGATGAAAAAGATAATAAAAACAGTTCGATCCAATCAGGTTGGGACAATGCGGCGAATAACTCCGCGGAAACAAATAAAGCGGACGCCATATTAAAGGCAACGTACCGCAGGAAACGCCTTCCAGGAACGTTTCTGAAAGAAGCCGTTAAATCAGCAGGGGAAGTTGAAAGCCTTCATGCGCCGGCCCGGTGTTCCTGAACGGGTCAGGGGGAGCCGGCGTTGCGGAATCCGATGTTTGGCTTATGAGAAGAAGAGAGCGGGCCAGATGATGAAAATCCGGCAATGTCTGCCAGATGACGTAAGGCTGGGGCAGAGGCGCATGAGGCACAGGCACCATCAGGTCACTAATCTCCAGCTGCCTGTGTTCGCAGAGATGCCCGGCCATAGGGGCGGAAGAACTGGGGCAGGATGTATCGTCCCCATGGCCTTCGCAGGGGGCGGCATCCTGATGGCAGGAACAGGAAAAAATGAAGATTTCTTCATGGCACGGGCACACGGAAACCATCCCCGTTCCGCCTATGACGACGAGCAGAAGGGTAAACAGCATGATGCCGGTGCGCAATGCTCTGACCATGGTATGCCGCAAATCCTAGAAAGGAGGCGTGAGGGGGTCAAGAGCAAAAGTGGCGGATGTCTGAACCCTGAAGGGAAGACCGTTATTTTCCCGCCGCTTTGCGGAGCAGATCCACAGTGTGTTCAAAGGCTACGCCGCGGACATCAATAATCCGGGAGTTTCCCGCGATGGCCCCGATGATTTCCTCCCGGAATTTTCCGGACTGTTCTTCCGTGAGCAGGTTTTTGGAGCTCAGGGAGCGCGTGATGAGCTGGAGAATATACCCTGTTTCCACGAATGACTGGCGTCCCACGGCTTTTTTCATGGCCTCCATGAATTCCGGCGCATGGGCGGGCGACAGACCAGCCACGGCTTTTTCATAAGCGCGGATGAAGGAATCCACCGGGGCTTTGGAAACTTCCGTCTTGGTGAGGTCAAAGCTGGATTGATAGGCGAGAGCCCCTTCTTCCGCCAGTTGAAGGGCATTTTTGCCGAATTTGTTGACGGCGGTCATGTCCGCCCCTTTTTCCAGCAGCAGGGCCGCCACCTGGAAATTGCCGCGCATAGCCGCCAGCATGAGGGGTGTAAATCCGTTGCCTTCCCGGTTATTGATGTCTGCTTTTCTTTCAATCAGCATGTCGGACAGGCGGTCCAGCCCGCTCCAGGAAGCCCAGTGCAGCGCGGTCCATCCGTCCTTGTCTTTCCGGTCGATTTCCACGCGGGGGTCTTCCAGAAGCCGTTCCAGGTAGGGGGCCCGCGTGGCTTCCAGCTTCAGCGTGGTTTCAATGTTGTTGTAGTTGGCGTAGCATATCCACATGACAGGGGTTCTGCCATGGGGATCCGTCATGTTGACAAAAGCCTTTCCTTCCGCCGCAGCCAGTTTTTCCCCTTCTTTCAAGGTCTGTGCGAATTCTTTCATTCCCTTGACCCGGGCTTCCTGCTCCTCCTGTTCCGAGGAGGCGTTGACTTCCTTGGCCTCCGCTTTTTTCATTACGGTAATCAGGTCCAGGGCCGGGTTGGGGTCTCCGGAAAAGGATTTGGAGACCAACAGGCTGAGACCGCCGAGGATGGAGCTGAACGCTACCAGGATGAGGGAATCCACAATGATGTTGCGCGTGTGCTGGTTCATAGTCTCGTAAGGTCAGGAGTTGGCTTCCGTAAGTTCTTCCGCCGTCAGGGCGGGGTCCGTTTCCGTTTCAATAGCGCTGATGGACGGCGGCTCCGCATCTTCCTCGGGATGGTCTGAGGTGATGGTCTTTCGGGTCATGATGATGGCGATGGGGCTGATTACGGCCATGGCCAGGTAAATGGTCCACATGAATTCCGGGGAGTCCCAGAAGCCGATGTGCCCGGTATCCATCTTGGCGCAGATGCCGTCATAGCAGAGGTAGGCGACGAGCAGGCCGCCGATGATGCCGTTGATGGGCTTGGCGATGAACATGGGAAGCGCCGCCAGAGACATGTAGGAGGCTACCTTGTCTTTCGGAGCCACCCGCGCCACGTATTCGGAGAAGCGGGGGGAGAAGAGAAGTTCCCCGAATGCGAACACCAGGATCTGCGCCACAATGGCTACCAGATACGCCTGGGAGCGCGTTTCGATGCCGGGCACCAGGTAGTACCATTCAATGGGAATGGCCATGAAAACGAGGGAGAAGGCAGAGATGGACATGCCCACAATCATGAGGCCCACGGTGGAGAAACGGCCCAGCACCGGAATGAGCAGAATGAGGCCGGAAACGATGATGGCCGGGTTGACGGCATTGATGGAGCCTATGGCAAAGTCGTCATATAGCGTGCGCACATAATATTTGGGCATCACCAGGAACTGCAGCGTGAAGACGATGCGCACGCCCATGGTCAGCACAAGGAAAAGGATCAGTTTACGGAAGGCGGATTCCCTCCACACTTCCATGAAGAGCTGGAGGGGCCTGCGGAGGGGGGCGTTGAGGTTCGCTTCCCGTTCGCTGGGTTCCGCATAGTTGTTTTCATTAATGAAGCGCGTGGTGATGCATCCCAGCAGCACCATCAGCGTTCCGAAGTTGATGATCCAGTATCCCCCGTCCACGGCGCCGAAATGCTTGCGGAAAAATTCAATCAGGAACACGTTCGCGATGACGGCGGAAATGTTCATCAGCAGGTAATAAATGTTGAAGCCCGTGGCGCGCGCTTTCAGCGGGGAGAAGCGCCGGATGGAGGTCTGGATGACGGGGGACATGAACGCCGTGCCGAAGGACATGATCAGGATGCCCGCCATGACGGCCACCCTCCCGGAGTCCACGGTGGGGCTGAGATCCGGGCCGAAGCCCATGATCAGGCGCCCGGCGATGAGGATGATGAAACCGATCAGGTAGGTGCGCCGTATGCCGATGATGTCGCAGATGGAACCCACCGCGAAGACGAAGGCGGAGATGAAAAGGGTGTACAGGCCTACCCAGAGAGCGGCGTCCGCATCGTTGAAGCTGCAATAGTCCGTCAGGTAGAGGACGAATACCGTAATCATGGAAAAGTAGGCCAGTCCGTCAAAGAATTGAACGACGTTGGTAAGCCAGAAATCCTTGGATACGGTTTTTAGGATTTTGAATTCCGAAAAGTACTTGAGGATGGGGTTTGCGGACTCATTCATGGAGAAGTGGAAGCGGTAGAGAAAAAGTTGACGACGGTGAAAGAGTGGGTTACACGCACCCCCGTTTCAAGATTTTTTTCTCCCGAAGGCCGGTTTAACCGGAAAAATGCGTTTCATCGCCGGGGAAACCGCTATCTGGGCAGAATGCGCCGGAAGCCTGCCACATTACACCATGACAGCGCTTTCAGGCATTGCTCCACAGCTATGGCGTCCGAAGGCAGAACGGGCCACAGTCCGGCTTCTTTCAGCCCTGATTTGGCTGTTTCCGCCGCTTTCCGTTCGCGGAATTGGGAGGGAAAAGCGGAGAAAGTGAAAAAGGCCCAGCAGGCCAGCCCGATGGCCAGCGCAATGTGGAATTTCAACAGTCCGGCCGCCAGCATTCCCAGCAGAATAAGAGCCGTGAAAAAAGGAATCATCGTGGCGCGCACAGAGGCGGTTTTGCGGGCTTTGGCGGCCGCCGGGTCTTCCCGGACCAGGCTGCTCATGGCCCAGGTATGGGCTACGCAGGCCAGCCTGCCTGCGGTCACCTTGTCTTCCCACGCCGGAGGAAGGCTGATGAGTCCGTTTTCATCCACTCCGGGGAACCGGGCTTCCTCCAGTTTCCGCTGGCGTTTTTCCGCGCCGTCCAGGCGGTGGATCAATCCCGCCGGGCCGGGGAAGCCGGGCAGTTCCCGGGATTCGTAGGTGCGCAGGGGAATGATGCCTTTGGTGAAACGCAGCGCGGCAATGACGCCGAGCACGACCACGGAAAGGAAAATCACTACTGCGAATAGCATAGACGGCTTTTTCTCATATGCCCGTGTGTCCGTCAATCTCTCCGGCTGGCATGAAGCCGCCCTTTCCGGACAGCCGCCGGGGGTGGATGCGCCCGCTGTTTTTTCCGCTTTTTCCTGCCTGAAACGCTTTGAAAACGGAAGAGCGGCGCTAATGTCGGAATGATCTGTGATTCAGGACGTTTCCATGTGCGGACGCACATTCCGGCATGGATTTTCTTCATGCCGGAAGCTCTGGATTTGTATTGCTTTTCCGGAGTCTTTCATGTAATTGCTGACCGCAATGGTCCGTATCCGGGAATGCTTGAAGAAGTGGCTGCCGTTTGTCATGATGGCGGCTGCCCTGGGTGCGGCCCCCGCCCAGGATGTGGCGTGTCCCGATGCCGCGGATCTGGATTTGGACCTGGTTAAACTGAAAAGTGGCCCCAGGGGAAAACAGAGGGAGGCCATGCGGAAAGTCCTTCTGCTGGTGCATCTGAAGCAGAAGGAAACGTGGCTGGCGGAATCCACGGGAGAGGGGGCCGTGCATCTGGCGGCGGAAATTTCCTTCCGCCGGTATTTAGCCTCAGTGGATATGAGCGGATGCCCGGAGGAATTCAGGCGTGCTTTCCTCCGGTATGCAAAGCTTCTGAATTCCTTTGAAGAGAAAGATTTGAAAAGCGTCACGGATTTTCCTGCGGTTCCTTTGCAGGCTGCCGGAAGAGAGCTGTTCCGGGTGCTGCTTACTTACCGTCTGGAACCGGAGCATCTGCTGGAGGAAATGAAAGAGCTGGTGGATGAGGAAATTGAGGGAAAGGAGGAACTGTCCGCCGAACAGATGATGGATATTGTCCGGGGAGTGCGGGAGGCCCTGCAATCCGGCAGCCGCCCCTTTCCTGAGGAAAGGCTGCCGGAGGACAGAGATTCCGGAATGTAGCGGCTTTTCATGGACGGCGGCATGCCGGTGCCGTAAAAAATCTTGCGCAGGGCGTGCCGGGGAGGGCGCCCCGGCTATTCCGGGTGGAAAATGGATTGAGACGGCTGCTCGTCACGGTTTCCAGGCGGCGGCCATCAGAGTCTGGAAATGGGGCGGGTCCGGCTCCCTGTCCACAATATCCGTGTGGATATTCCGGAATCCCGCTTCCTTCAGCATGCTTTCCAGGGCGGCGGGCGTGAAGCCCAGCCAGCGGTCCGCATAAAGTTCACGGGCCTCTTCCTGGCCATGCTGGAGCAGATCCAGCACCACCAGGCAACCGCCGGATTTCAGAATGTTCCACGCGGCTTCCAGCGCCCTGGACGGCTTCTGCGCATGATGCAGGGCCTGGCTGAGCAGAGCCAGATCCACCGTGCCGGGGTTAATGGGCGGCGCTTCGATGTCGCCCAGGCGGTATTCCAGATTGTCCAGCCCGTGTTTGCGCGCCAGCTCCTGCCCCAGCTCCACCATGCTGGGGGAGTTGTCCACGGCGATCACCTGTTTGGCGCTGGGGGAGATAAGCTGGGAAACGAAGCCTTCCCCGGCCCCCAGATCCGCCACTACGTCATAGTTCAGAATGCGGAGCAGGGCTCCGGCCAGCGCTTTCCAGGAACGGCCGGGTGCGTAGTTTTTGCCCAGACGGCACACTACTTCGTCAAAATAGGCCTGGGTGCGGTTTTTGCGCTTGTCCAGGATGACCTGAAGGGCTTTTTTGTCCGTTTCCGCCTCCGGCAGTTCCTCGCAGGCTTTCAGAGCTACGTTGTGCAGGTCGCCTGCCAGGGAAAGAGTGTAAAAGACGTTTTTCCCAGAGCGGGCGTCCTCCACCACTCCTTCCTGCCGGAGCTGGGCCAGCTGGCTGGAAATGCTGCTCTGTCCCATGCCCAGAATTTCCTGAAGCTCCGCGACGCTCAGGGATTCTTCATTCAGCACGTTGATGATGCGCAGGCGGGTGGGATCTGCCAGGAGTTTGAGCGTTTTTAGGGTTGACTTCATAGCGGAATAATATATCAACATATCGAGATTTATCGATATGAGCAGAAACACCCCTCACATCTTTACGTCGGAATCCGTTGGAGAAGGCCATCCGGACAAGGTGGCCGACTACATTTCCGACTCTATTTTAGACGCCTGCCTGGCTCAAGACAAAACTAGCCGCGTTGCCTGTGAAACGCTGGTGAAAAGCAATATGGTCATCATTGCCGGAGAGCTGACGACCAAAGCGGTGATTGATCCGGAGAAAATCGCTCGCCAGGCCATTCGGGAGATTGGGTACTGCAACAGTCAGGACGACGATGTTTTCCATGCGGATACCGTCTTTTTCACGAACCTGCTCACGGAACAGTCTCCGGATATTGCGCAGGGGGTGGACGCCCGGGAGGCGGAGGGCAAGGGCCATGCGGAGCAGGGCGCCGGAGACCAGGGCATTATGTTCGGATTCGCAACGAATGAGACTCCGGAGCTGCTTCCGGCCCCCATCGTATTTGCGCACAAGCTGCTCATTGAGCTGGCCAGGCGGCGCAAATGCGGGCATGTGGACTGGCTGCGCCCGGACTGCAAGTCCCAGGTGGCTGTGGCCTATGGCGAAGACGGGCGTCCCAAGCATATTGAAAACGTAGTTATTTCCACCCAGCACACGGAAGACGTGGACCGTGGCACGATTTACTCATATTGCGTCAAACTCATTAAAAATGTGCTTCCTGCGGAATTGCTGGATGAGAGGACGGAATACTTCATCAATCCCACCGGGAAATTCGTGGTGGGAGGCCCCCACGGGGATTCCGGCCTGACGGGCCGCAAAATTATTGTGGACACGTACGGCGGCATGGGCCGCCACGGCGGCGGAGCCTTTTCCGGGAAAGACCCGTCCAAGGTGGACCGTTCCGCCGCGTATATGTGCCGCTGGGTCGCCAAACACATTGTGGCTGCCGGGCTGGCGGACAAATGTGAATTGCAGGTGGCCTACGCCATCGGCTACCCCACTCCGGTTTCCATCCGGGTGGATACGTTCGGCACGGGAAGAGTGGAGGAAAAATCCATTGAAGACGCGCTGGAAAGCATCTTTTCCTTCAAGCCTGCAGATATGGTGAAACAGTTGAACCTGCTTCAGCCCATTTACCGGAAGACGACGCACTACGGGCATTTCACCAATCCGGAGTTGCCCTGGGAACAGCTGGACGAAACGCGCCTGGCCTTCCTGAAACAACTTCTTCATTAATCCTACGACAACGCTTACAGACATGTTTTCAGAAACGGAACAATACAAAGTGCGCGATATCGGCCTGGCGGATTTCGGCCGCAGGGAACTGGATATTGCGGAGCATGAGATGCCCGGCCTGATGGCCGTGCGCGAAAAGTACGCCTCCGCCAGGCCCCTGGAGGGCGTACGCATCATGGGCTCCCTGCACATGACGGTGCAGACGGCCGTGCTGATTGAAACGCTGACGGCTCTGGGCGCTTCCGTCCGCTGGGCGAGCTGCAACATTTTCTCCACCCAGGACCACGCCGCCGCCGCCATCGCCAAATCCGGCACGCCCGTGTTCGCCTGGAAGGGGGAGACGCTGCGGGAATACTGGGACTGCACGTGGAAGGCCATGAACTTTCCTGACGGGCTGGGGCCGCAGCTGATTGTGGATGACGGCGGAGACGCCACCCTGCTTATTCACCGCGGGTATGAAATGGAGGAAGGCTCCGACTGGGTGGATACCCCGTCGGAATCGGAGGAAGAGGAAGTCATCAAGGCCCTGTTGAAAAAGATTGCCGCGGCAACTCCGGGCATTTTCCATCGCTGGCTTCCCGAACTGAAGGGCGTTTCCGAGGAAACGACCACCGGCGTGCACCGCCTGTACCAGATGCAGGCCGCCGGTCGTCTGCTGATTCCGGCCATCAACGTGAACGATTCCGTAACCAAGTCCAAATTTGACAACCTGTACGGCTGCCGCGAGTCCCTGGTGGACGGCATCAAGCGCGCCACGGACGTTATGGTTGCCGGCAAGGTGGCCGTCGTCTGCGGCTACGGGGACGTGGGCAAGGGCTGCGCCCAGTCCCTGCGCGGCATGGGGGCCCAGGTGGTCGTGACGGAAATAGACCCCATCTGCGCCCTTCAGGCCGCCATGGAAGGCTACCGCGTGCTGACGGTGGAAGATACGCTGGGCTGGGCGGATATTTACGTGACCACCACGGGAAACTGCAACATCATCCGCATCGAACACATGGAAAAGATGAAGGACCAGGCCATTGTCTGCAACATCGGCCACTTCGACAATGAAATCCAGGTGCACAAGCTCCAGACGTATCCCGGCATCAGTCATCTTAACATCAAGCCCCAGGTGGACCGCTACACGTTCCCGTCCGGCAACAGCCTGTATCTTCTGGCGGAAGGCCGCCTGGTCAACCTGGGCTGCGCTACGGGCCATCCCAGCTTCGTGATGTCCAACAGCTTCGCCAACCAGGTGCTGGCCCAGCTGGAGCTGTGGAATACCCGTAAAGACCGTTCCGTGGGCGTGGAAGTGCTGCCCAAGGTGCTGGATGAGGAAGTGGCGCGGCTGCACCTCGCCAAAATCGGGTGCAAGCTGACTGTCCTGCGTCCGGAGCAGGCGGACTACATCGGCGTTCCGGTGGAAGGGCCTTATAAACCGGACTTTTACAGGTATTAACTTTGTAAGGGTTTTCTTTTCCTGGCCGTTCCGCGCGGACTTTCCCGACGGAACGGCTTTTTTATTTTCCCGGTAACGGGTGGAGCAGGAGGGCAGCCCGTTTATTTTCCTTCCTGCTTTTATGCAGGTCCCCTGTGGGTAGTGAAAAAAGGAAGGCTTTTTATCCTGTCTTTAAAGTTTAAATACCTTTCCGGCAGGCAACACGGAAGCAGTATTGGAATGTTGGCCAGACAAAGCCTCGGCCTGCTTGAAGGATTTCCCAAAACCGCTTGAATTTAGTAAAGGGGGCGGTTATCGAATGAAGCATAGGAGAAGAGCAGGAGCCTTTTCTTCTCCGCCAGAATCAGCCTCATCAGGCGGGCGGCTTTCTGGTATGTTATTTCCGCAGGCTTATGTCTGCCGTATATCTCTTCCTTGATAAAGAGGTTTCTGATTGTAACAGAAAAGAATATTTAAAAATGACGAATTCCAAATTCGGAGTCAAGGTTAAATTTTGAAAGAAAGGAGCTTCTGAAAATAAGTTTCCCCAATGACCGGGACCTTTCGTCTTCATGATTCCGTCCGGGGCTCCCCATCAATTCCCATTCCGGCAGAAATATTCATATCCGCCGGAAAGCCTGTATTTCAAAGAAAGTGGTTGATTATCAGCTTTATTCCCTTTCTGCGGAGAGTTCCTCCCGTCATGCGGCAATAATCGCACTCAATCTTTTTTCAACCTCAGGGAATTTGGAATCCCTCAATCGAATTTGGAATTCGTGTAGTATTCCCCCACTCTTTACACGGTGCATGCACCCGGAGAGCAAATCCTGTTTTTCAATGATTTATGTTGGAGGATACGGTTTGTTCCTCTACATCAAACGACCATGGATACTTCTTCCCGGAAAACGTCTCTTGTTGTGTTGTTCAACCATCGGTATGACCGTAACATTCCGGTCATCAGAGAGCTTTATTCAAGACGCTTTTCCGGGTTGCTTCAATTAATGCCCTATTACAAGGGGGATGCCCCTGACGTATGTTCCGTTTACGGGAATTCTTTCCAGTTTTATAATTATATTTTACAGTCCAGGGAAAGAATCAGACAGCTGGATGGCGATTATCTTCTCATCATCGGAGACGATCTTCTTTTAAATCCCGGGTTTGACGAATTTTCCACGCCGTCCCTGCTGGGAATTCATGGGGAGGATACGTGTTACCTTGACGGTTTTGTGGACGTTTCTCTGCCGGTGTGTTACCGGGGAACGGCGGAAGCTCACCGTTTTTCCATAACTCCCCCCGGTATTGATGCGGAAAGCGTCAACAGGAACGTTCCTTCCTATGAGGAAGCCAGGCGGATTTTAAAATCCAGGAACCTCATGCGGCATGATGAATTGTCGCGCGTACGCATGTTTCTGCCCAAATGGAGTTCCGGCGGGATTCATGCGAATTGGAAAGTGTTGAAGGGCAGGGTATGGCATTTGCTGAATTACTGGAAGCACCGGATGAAAAAATACCGGTATTCCTATCCTGTCGTTTTCGGATATTCGGACATTGTCTGCATTCCGAAAGGGAGATTGGACGATTTCTGCCGTATTCTCGAAGTGTTCTCCGCATGGAACATGTTTGTGGAGCTGGCCATTCCCACGGCGTTGCAGCTTCTTCCCGGTACAAAACTGGCTACGCTGGAGGACACACAATACAAGTCGGGAAACGTCTGGTTCCCCCAGGATCCGGAACACTTTGAAGCCATGAATGCCGTCATCGGAGGGCTTTTGTCTTCTTCCGGAGGGAACCTTGACAAATTGCTTGCCTCCTTTCCGGAGGAATACCTGTACCTCCATCCCGTGAAATTGTCCCGCTTTGCCAGGTAGGGGCGTCAATAAATTGGCCTTTTTATCCCATGATGAAATATGCTGTGATCGGAGCCGGGGTTTCCGGATTGTCCATGGCCGGAATGTTGCTGAAGAGAGGTCATGAGGTGGTTGTTTATGAAAGGGACTCCCGGCCCGGCGGCCTGATTAAATGCACGGAGGTGCAGGGTAATCTGTATCATCGGGTGGGCGGGCATGTGTTCAATTCCCGGCGGCAGGAGGTGCTGGACTGGTTTTGGTCCCGGTTTGACAGGGAGCGCGATTTTGTTTCCGCCCGGCGCCGGGCGGTTATTTCCCTGGAGGGTGGGGCTGTGGTGGATTATCCCATTGAAAACCACCTCGACCAGTTTCCCGAGGCCGTCCGTTCCTCTATCGTCCATGAGTTGCTGGAACTTTACAGGAATCCTCCCGCGGAGCCCCGCTCCCTGGGAGAGTTTTTTCTGAACCGTTTCGGGAAAACCCTGAACAGCCTTTATTTCACGCCATACAATAACAAGGTGTGGAGGCAGGATATCAGCCAAATTGCCATGGATTGGCTGGAAAACAAGCTTCCCATGCCGGGTGTGGCGGAAATCCTGCTGAACAATATTGGGCACATCGATGAAAGCGTCATGGTGCACAGTTCTTTCTTTTATGCGAAAAACGGCGGTTCCCAGTTTCTGGCGGATACGCTGGCTCGCGGCCTTAAGGTCAGGTACCGGGAGGAAGCCGTAAATATCCTCCCGAAGGACGGGAAATGGCTCATACAGGGAGAGTTGTTTGACAGAGTTGTCTTTACGGGGAATGTCAGGCAGCTTGGGGATTGTTTCCCCTGCGTGGACGAATTGCGCCCGTTTTTCCCCCGGATTTCAGAATTGCGCTCTCACGGAACCACTTCCGTGCTTTGCCGGATCTCCCCTAATGACTACAGCTGGATTTACATGCCCTCTCCGTCCCACCGTTCCCACCGGATCATTTGCACGGGGAATTTTTCCAGAAATAATAATAACGGGGACATCACCACCGCGACTATTGAATTTTCCGAGCAAATGGCGGCAGGGGAAATCAGGCGCCAGCTGGAGCTTATTCCCTTTTCCCCTGTGTATCTGGCTCATCACTGGGAAGAATACACCTATCCCGTTCAGGATGCCTCCAGCCGGACCCTCATCAGGGAACTAAAGGAGCGCCTGGAACCGAAAGGCATTTATTTATTAGGCCGTTTTGCGGAGTGGGAATACTACAACATGGATGCGGCCATTGGCGCGGCCCTTGATTTGGATAAAAGGCTGGCTGCGAAGCAGATGCCGCGGGGATGAGTCAATTTCCGGGTATGGCAGAGTATTTGAACGGGGGATTGTTAATCCGTCTGTTCCTAAAAAATTTAGGTGTAACTATAAAAAAATAATTATAAATGGTTTATAGGATTGAATGGAATTTTTGCGATAAAAAAAATCCTGTTTCAACCCGTGTTCTATGTACGGAAATTATTCTCTGTTAAAGTTTTCCATTGACAGCGGATTAACAACTCGTTATAGCTGAAAGCGCAGAAGATGTGCCCCTGTTTTTTACCAGGGGCATGCATTTCCACCGGAATTTGGGAGTATGGCTATCCGTTATTGTTCTTTCGCGACCCGCGGCTACCGTTTGCGGCAATGGATGCAGATGATGAGCCTGAGGCTGGCGGATTCCTCTGTGGAATTGTCCTGTTGGAATCTTAATCGCCTGGAGAGGGAAGGAATCAGGGAGGCTGTTCCCTGGTTCGACCCGAATTTGCAGGGCGCCGGGTTTTGGGTATGGAAGCCTTTCATCATTCTCAAAGAGCTGGAACATTTGGAGGAAGGGGATTACCTGCTTTATACGGATGCGGGGCGTCCGCCGGGGAGGCTTTTCCATCATTCCTTGCAGCCGTTTGTCCAATGGCTCCGGGAGAAGGGGCAGGATATAATGCCGGGCGTGAACATTTCCTATTATACGGGGGACCTTACGCGGTGGTGCAAGCAGAGCGTTTTTGATGAATTGAAGCTGGATAGCAGGTGTTTTGAAAAAGCGCCCCTGATTCAGGGATCATTCCTTTTCTTGAAAAAGTCGGAACAAAGCCTCCGAATTCTCCATGAATGGATGGATTTATGCCGTCAGTTCAAGCTGGTGTCTTCCGCAGCTCCGGAAGAAGAGAGCCGTTGCCGCTCCAATTTTGTGGCTCACACGCACGATCAGACGTTGCTGTCCCTCGTGGCGGCGCAACATCATCTGGACTGCCTGTATTCCGGGAAGGGCGTCATTCATCTGGAAGGCCGCCGGGCGTTTGAGCGGCATCCCGGTTTTGACGACAAGGACCCGGACCGGTTTTTGGAAGAGCTTGGCGCAAAGAAAGAGGAGCATCCCTTAATGCCCGTGCTTGGCTGCATGCAGCAGGCGTTTTTCCTGTATGAAAAAGCCATGAGTAAATTGATGAAGCTGGCGGGCTTGAGACCCCTCCGCGGGTTTTACCGTTGAGGGATGGTTGTGGGCGGAAGGGGCGTCTGCCAGCTTCAGCCTTCGTGACGGACCGCGCCGGCCTGCCGTGGGGAAAAATAAAAAAGCGCCGGAAAAACCGGCGCTTGGAAAAGCAGTTTCCTGGGGAACTGTTACCAGGAAGCGTCGAATTTGGGGATAGGCGTTCCCTTGCCTCCGGGGCTGTTTTCCGGGACTTTATAGGCTTTACGAAGTTCGTGGTAACGCTTCTTGAGCTGCTCCACCGTAGTTTTGTAGGCAGGATCGTCAATGACGTTTTTCATTTGCATGGGATCCTTTTTCATGTCAAAGAGCATCCATTCTCCGCTGGTCCAGATGTAGGAAAGCGTGTAGCGGTCCGTCCGGATGCCGTCGTGGCGCGGGGCGTTGTGTTCGCCGGGATTTTCGTAAAAACAGTAGTAAATGGCATCCCTCCAGTTGTCGGGAGTCTTGCCCGTGAAAGCGGTGGGAAGCAGGGATACGCCCTGGAAGGTATTCATGTTTTCCGGGGTGTCCGCCCCTGCCGCGGAAACGATGGTGGGGGCGTAGTCGATGTTTTGCACCATGGCGTTGTTGCAGATGCCCGCGGGAATTTTGCCGGGCCATCTCATGATGAGGGGCATGCGGAGGGATTCTTCAAAAATCCAGCGCTTGTCGTACATGCCGTGTTCTCCCATGTAGAACCCCTGGTCTCCGCAGTAGATGACCAGCGTGTCTTTCGCGAGCCCCTCTTTGTCCAGATATTCCATAAGGCGGCCGATGCTGTCGTCCACGGACAGAAGGCACCCCAGATAATCCTCCATGTAGGCATGCCATTTCCATTCCGCAAACGCTTTCGGGTCCTTCAGTTTTCCGGATTTCATGCCGTCCACCAGGGACTTGGTGCGCTTGGCGTAATAGTCCGTCCAGGTTTTCTTTTCTTCCGGCGTCATGCGGTTCAGTTCGCCCAGATCCCAGCCGTAGCCGGGGGAAACGATGCTTTTGCGCATCTCTTCCGGAACCTGGTCCTTAAGCACTTTGAGGTCGGAATAAATCGCCATGTGATTGGCGACGGTCTGCTGGTTTTTCTTCAGGAATTCCGGACGGTTGGCGTAGTCGTCATGGAAGTTGGCGGGCGGCGTCATGCCGGAGGTGTCCACCTTGCCCAGGTGGCGCAGAGCAGGGCACCAGGCGCGGTGGGGAGCCTTGTGGCCCACAACGAGCAGGAAGGGCTTGTTCTTGTCCCGGTTTTCCAGCCACTGGATGGATTTGTCCGTGACCACGTCCGTGGCATAGCCGGGAAATCGCTTCGTCTGGCGTTTGCCGTCCGGCTTGAGGCTGATAAAGTCCGGATTGTAGTAGCTGCCCTGGCCGGGGAAGATTTCCCACGTGTCGAACCCGGTGGGATTTGATTCCAGGTGCCATTTGCCGAAAAGGCCCGTCTGGTATCCGGCTTTCTGCAGCATTTTCGGGTAGGTGGGCTGGGAGCCGTCCAGCGGTTTCTGGCCGTTGAAGACAAAGCCGTTCATGTGGGAATGCCTGCCGGTCAGGATACAGGCGCGGGAGGGGCCGCACAGGGAGTTGGCGCAGTAGCTGCGGTCAAAAACCATGCCCTGGCGTCCCAGTTTGTTGAAGTTGGGCAGGGCGACGGGGGAATCGTCTTTGCCGGTGCCCAGCGTCTGGTAGGCGTGGTCGTCCGTAATGATAAAGAGGATGTTCGGTTTCTTATTTTCCGCGGCCCTGGTTTGGGCTGACAGGGGAACTGCCGCCAGCAGGGCCAGAGTTCCGGCGACGATAGTTTTCAAGGGTCTCATATTGCCTGGAGGATATAGGATGGCGCCGCCGTGTCAATGTCATAGGATTCCTTTTGCCGGTATTCTGCGTTATGGTATTCTCGCCCCATGCTTTCCTCTACTCTGGAAGACACGCTGCGTTTGTTCGGCAAGGAGCGGTTCCGTCCCATGCAGAGGGAGCTGGTGGAGTGTGCGCTGGAGGGCCGTTCCTGCATCGGTATTTTGCCTACGGGTTCCGGCAAGAGCCTTTGCTATCAGATTCCGGCGGTGCTTGGAAACGGGCTGACGGTTGTGGTTTCTCCGCTGATTGCCCTGATGCGCGACCAGGTGGCGGGGCTGGAAAGACTGGGGGTGGCCGCCGCCAGGTATGATTCGACCCTAGCGGAGGAAGATAAGGCCGCCCTGATGGACAGATTGACGTCCGGAAGCGTCCGCCTTCTGTTTGCCGCGCCGGAATCTCTGGAATCCCCGTGGATTCGGCAGGCCATGGAGCTTGTCCCTCCCGGCTTGTTCGTGGTGGATGAGGCTCATTGCCTTTCGGAATGGGGGCACAGTTTCCGTCCGGATTATCTGGGGCTGCCCGGTTTTTTCAAAAAGCACGGATTCCGCTGCGTTATGGCGTTGACGGCCACGGCTACGGAGCGGGTGTGCCGCGATCTGGCCGGCCTGTTTGGCGTGCGCGATGAATGTATTTTCCGGGCTGCTCCGTACCGTGCGAATATTTTCCGCCAGGTGGAAACGTTGAGGGAGCAGGATAAGACCGCGCGGCTGGTTGAATTGTTGAAAGAGGAAGGCCGCCGTCCCGCCGTGGTGTACACGCGGACCCGCAAAGATGCGGAAAACCTTTCCTACGAATTGGGGAAAGCCGGTTTTTCCGTCAAGTCCTACCATGCGGGCATGCCTCCGGAAACGCGGGGGCTGGTTCAGGACGAGTTTCTGGCAGGCGCGGCGGACGTGCTGGTGGCGACGATTGCTTTCGGCATGGGGATTGACAAGCCGGACGTGCGTTCCGTAGTGCATTACCATCCCCCCGCCAGTCTGGAGGCGTATGTTCAGGAATCCGGCCGTGCGGGCCGCGACGGTCTTCCTTCCTTCACCCTGGTGATGTTGTCCGCCCGCGACAGCGTGGCCGCAGTCAACCGGCTGCATGCGGCGGAGCCGGACCGGTACGGCATGAAAGGGCTGGTATCCCTGTTGTCCCGCAGGGGGGAGCACATTATTTCCCTGTATGAGGCTTCCTCCGTTTATGATTTGCCGGATGTGGCGGTGGACCGGATGCTGTTTGACCTGAAGCGTTCCGGTTCCGTACGGGAGCAGGGGACGGGGCACAAGTACTACAAGGTGCGCCCTCTGTTCCGGATGGAAGAAATCCTGTGCGGCCGCAGCAGGGAGGAATGCGCCCGGCTGCAATGGATGGATATGCGCCGGCAGGGGGAGGTGGAAGATCTGGCCGTGGAATGGGGAATTTCATGGGAAGAAGCCGCCGCCTGGCTTGGAGACCTGGCTCTTTCCGGAGAATGGAAAGTGGAGATGCGCCAGGCAGCCCTTCATCTGTATTCGGAAGGGTTTGACGCGGAAGAGGCTACGGAGGAATTTGCGCAGTATTTTTCCAGATCCCGGCTAAACGGGCTGGAACGCTGGAAAACCTGCGTTTCCACGCTGACGTCTTCCGCCTGCCTGAATAGAAGCCTGGATGCCTATTTCGGTTTCCGGGACGCATCCGGACCTTGCGGGCATTGCCCTGCGTGCTGCGGGATGGAGCCCGCGGCCATGGAAGAAGAGGAACCCTCCCCGTTACCGGAAGAGCTGCGTTCCGCCGTCATGGAGCTGGCGGGGCAGAGAAAGCCCGCGCTGGCCCGTCCTTCCCAGTTGGCGCGCTTTTTGCTGGGGCTGGCTTCCCCCGCGGCCATGCGCGCCCGGTTGTGGAGCCATCCGCTTTACGGGGCGTTGGCGGACAGGAAATGGGAAGACGTGTGGATTGAGGCGCATGCCTTGTTGGGGAGTTAGAGGCCGGCTTTTCCGCCTTGGGCGGCTTCACAGGCGGCAATAATGCGTTTGCAGGAATTTTCCGCATGCAGCAGGGAACCCCAGTAGCGGGATATTTCCTCAGGGTTGCGTTTTCCTGAGTCCCAGGCGCGTATTTCTTCCAGCAGCGCTTGGGAGAGGCTTTCCGGAGAATCCTGCGGGCTGAGCGTGCCTGAATCATGGGAAACGTACCATTGCAGGCAGTTCAGCTGGGGGGTGAGGCAGGGCCCTACGACAGAGGCTCCGGCGCACAACGCTTCTGCGGAGGCAAGGTGCGTTCCCTCGGACAGGGAGGTGCAAAGACTGATTTTGGCCAGGGATTGTTTCTTTTGCAGCTCAATGTTTGGGATATAGCCGGCCAGATGAATGCGGGAGCGAAGGCCTTGCGGAAGGTTGCCGTGCCATTCCCGGAGAAAAGGAGGGAGATTGCCGTAAATTTCCGCTTCCCATTCCGGGGCGTGGACAAGAGCCTGTTCCAGCGTGGACATCAGCAGTCCGGGGCGTTTATAGAGAAGATCGTCCCAGCGGCCTACGGCCATGATGATGTTGCGCTTCTCTCCGGCAAAGCGGCAGGTGGAAGAAATGGGGTTGGGAACCAGGAGCAGTTTCCGGACGATGGATTTTCCATAGAGCCATTCCCTGTCTGCGACGGATTGGAGGGCGGACGGAATGGGGAAAGCGACCACGTCTCCTGAATCCAAATGTTTTCTGCGTCCCCTGCTGGCGAGGTTCCATGTATGCTGTTTCAGGAGGCGCAGCAGGAAAAAAGCGGAACCTTTGATTTTTCCGTGGATGAAAACGTCTTTGATATACATGTTTTTCGCAATGGGAAGCCAGTATTGCCACGGAAAGAACAGTCCGGAGGAGTCCATGTAGATTACCAGAAAAATTCCCGCGTCATGGATGGCTCTGGCGATGGGAAGGTATTTGCCCATTCCCCACGCGTACAGGACCAAGCCGTCAATACCCAGGGACTTCCACCAGGCGGGGTTTTCCAGGTTGGCGTATTCCGTGCGGATGAGGTCGGGATCATCTCCTTCCCGGGCAGGTGCGGGCATGATGGCCCTGCTCTTCACTCCGATTTTCTGGAAGGCCTTGCAGAAAGCGCCTGAATCACGGGAAAAGAAGGTATGGTCTCCTTTGAAGGAAACCGGTGTGCATGTGTACCATCTCATGATATTGCGGGGGTGGAAGGTGAATGGAAAACGTGAAGCTCGTCAAGAAGGGCTTCCATGGACCGGAGCCATGCGGCGGGGGAGTATGTGGAGGACAAAAGTTGTTGCCCGTGCGCGCCCATGGACGGCCAGCGTTCTTCTTCCTTCAGGGCGGTGCGCAGCGTCTCCGCCAGGGATTCCACGGAAGGTTTCTGCGCAATCCAGCCGTTTCTGCCGTGGGTGATGAGTTCCGGCAGGCCTCCGTTCGGGGTAACGATGACGGGCGTGCCGTGGAGCCATGATTCCAGGACAACCATACCGAAGGTTTCCTCCCAGAGGGAGGGCGCTATGGAAAGGCCGCAGGCGGCGCGGACGGCTCCTTGTTCCTCATGGGGAATGAATCCGGTCAGGCGGATGGATTCAAGATGGCGGGAAGAGATATAACGCTCCAGTTCCCCGCGCAGGGGGCCGTCTCCCATCAGGTAGAGCATGCGGCCAGGGGGGGACAGGAGTTCCCACGCCTGCACCAGTTGCAGGACTCCTTTTTCCTGCGTCAGGCGTCCGGCGTAAAGGACGTCCCGGCGGGGCGCTCCGGGGGCGGGGGAAGGATGTTGCCGGATGAAATGCGGGATAACCCTGATTTTATTCTCCGGTATTCCGGTCTGGATGAGAAGCTCCCGCTGGCGTTGGCTGATGGCAATGTAGGAGGAAAAGCGGTTCCAGGTTCCCGTGCGGCGCGTTTGATGCAGGACGGCGGCTGCCAGAGAGGAGTACGCGGCGTTTTTTCTCCAACAGGCGCGCATGATGCCGGGGAGATAGTTGCCGCCCTGACAGGAAAAGCAGGGCGCTCCGTTCCGGTAAAAAACTCCGTTGAGGCAGCCGGAGCGGTAATTGTGCATATAATGGATGACGGGAGCGGGCTGATTCAGGGCCAGTTCATAGACGCAGGGAGACATGGCCGGGAACGTATTGTGGATGATCCATGCGTCATAGTGGTTTTCCCGCAGGCATTCGCGCAGTTTTTTCTCCACATCCCTGTTGTGGAGCATATAACTCATTTTCGTCAGGGAGCCGTGGGGGCTCCGGCGCAGTTCCTCCGTTGAGTAAACAAAGGGAGTGACGTCCGCTATGGCGCCCAACGCCTCCGTAATGGCATGGAAGCAGATTTCTTCCCCTCCAACCTCGCTGTAACGGCTGAAAATATGTAGAATGCGTGGACGTTGCATGGCTGCGGCGGAACAGGGGGTTATCCCTGGAGTTCCCTTCTGAGTTTTGCGGGATCCTTCAATAGCTCCCTTTGAATGGCTTCCTGCTGCCGGCGCAGGCGGTCTTCCCGTGACTGGAGGGATTTTTTTCCGGCTCCCAGCCCGGAATTGACAAAGGGATTGTTATCCCCGTATTTGGACCATGGGCCGCGCGGAATACGGTAAAATTCCACAAAGCGCCAGTGGACAAGGGCTGTTCCCCCGGTAATGCCCAGATAGTCGCGTACGGCAGGGGAGATGTCAATGCCCGCCCCTTTGTTCTGGGTGTTGACGGGGGGCTTGTTGCCAAAGACGTAGGGCCAGTCTTCCGTGGTAAAGGGGCCGCAGTCTTCCCATTGGGCAAAACAGGAACGCTTGTTATAAACGATTTGCACCCATCTGCCCTTGCAGACGGATTGCCCTTTTCCCGTGTATTCACGGCGGAACCACGGGATGACCCGCGACGCCTCCGCCTTATGTTCCCCCTTGGAAACGTCATTATAAGGGAGCGCTACGTAAAAGGGGTTTTGCCGGGGGATGAATGTTTTCGGCCGGAAGTCCATCGTGCGGCAAACGGGATCCGGGTTGTCGAAGCCGCCGAAGTTTTCCCGCCATGCGGAATCCCACGAACTTTTGTGGTTGGCTACCGGATTGCGCTCCGTGGGTTCTTCCCCCACCCAGAAGACCGTGGCGGTAATGTTGAGCCGCCAGGGATAGGTGCCGGGGCTTTGCCTGGACGTTCTGGGAAGGATGCGGGGCGCCGGCCGCTTTCCTCCCTCTGTTGCCGCGGGCGATTTGACG
Organism: Akkermansia muciniphila; assembly: GCF_030848305.1. Lineage (NCBI taxonomy): Bacteria > Pseudomonadati > Verrucomicrobiota > Verrucomicrobiia > Verrucomicrobiales > Akkermansiaceae > Akkermansia > Akkermansia muciniphila. The sequence goes on from NZ_CP114598.1 coordinate 1,263,303, forward strand.
ATGACCCGGGGCAGGGGGTCCCGTTGCGTTGGGGTGATGATGGCGGGCCCTTTGGGCCGTCCGGGGCTGTCCGCCAGGGCGCGTGTGGCGCTCCGCCCTGTCTGGATGTCCGCCCTGGCGGTCCCTGCGGGGACCAGAACCAGCAGCGCGAGCAGGCATGCGGACGGGAGGGGGCTCCCGGAGGACCCCTTCCGTAATGCCTGTTGACGCTGCCGGTAGTTTACCATCGGTGCAGTTGGGTGACGAAGCGGTGGTCCAGCTTGCCGGGATAATCCGTATTGAAATGGAGGCCGCGGCTTTCATTGCGGCGCATGGCGCAGTCCACGATCAGGGAGGCCACCGCCACCAGATTGCGCAATTCCAGGATGTCCGGCGTAATGCGGTACCCCCAGTAGAAGTCCTTTACCTCCCGGTGCAGCATCCGGAGCCGCGTAGCTGCGCGGTCCAGCCTTTTATTGGTCCGCACAATGGAGACGTAATCCCACATCAGGCGGCGGATTTCATCCCAGTTATGATAGATGACGGAAAGTTCGTCAGGAAGGGCCGTATCTCCGTGGTGCCAGGCGGGGATGTCGTAAGAAGTGGGGGAATCCTTTCTCAGGGGATGCAGGGAAAGCATGGAATTCAGCGCCCTTTTGGCGACCACCACGCATTCCAGCAGGGAATTGGAAGCCAGCCGGTTGGCGCCGTGAAGGCCGGTGCAGCCGGTTTCCCCTGCGGCGTAAAGGCCGTCCAGACTGGTCTGGCCGTTGACGTCCGTCAGCACGCCGCCGCACTGGAAATGCGCTGCGGGAACAACGGGGATAGGTTCCCTGGCGGGATCGACGCCGTAGCGGTTGCATGTCTCGTAAATCAGGGGAAAACGTTCCCGGACGAACCCTTCCGGCTTGTGGGAGATATCCAGATAAACGCACATGCTGCCCGTCCTCTTCATTTCCGAGTCTACGGCGCGGGCGGTGATGTCGCGCGGGGCCAGGGATTTGCGGGGGTCGTACTTGTGCATGAATTCCTTCCCGTCCGCGCCTATCAGCACGCCGCCTTCCCCGCGCACGGCTTCGGAGATGAGGAAGGAGCGCGCTTCCGCGCCTTCCGCCCGGGTGTTGAAGAAACAGGTGGGGTGGAACTGCACGAATTCCATGTTGGCGATGGTGGCCCCCGCCCGCCAGGCCATGGCTACGCCGTCCCCCGTAGCGGAATCATTATTGGTGGTGTACAGGTAGACGCGCCCGCAGCCGCCGGTGGCGAGCAGCACGCGGTCCGACCGGAAGATTTCCACTTCTCCGGAGACGCGATCCAGCACATAGGCCCCCAGCACGCGGTCTTCCGTGACGAGGCCCAGCTTGGTAGTCGTAATCAGGTCAATGGCGAAATGGTCTTCCAGAAGTTCAATGTTGGGGTGAAGCTTGGCCGCCTCCAGAAGTTTGGAGGTAATTTCCAGTCCGGTGGCGTCTTTGGCATGGAGGATGCGCCGCTTGGTGTGGCCGCCCTCTCTGGCCAGTTCGTAATCCTCTCCCTGATTGCCGGAGTCGAAATTCACCCCCCATTCCAGCAGTTCCCGGATGGCGTCCGGACCTTCCTCCACGATAGTGCGCACGGCCTGTTCGTTGCAGAGGCCCGCTCCGGCGTCCAGCGTATCCGCGACATGGTCTTCAAAGGAATCGTTGCGGTCCCATACGGCGGCGATGCCGCCCTGCGCCTTGGCGGAACTGCAATCCAGAAATTTGCCTTTTGTAATGACTGCAACCTTACCGTGTTCCGCCGCTCTCAAGGCGAAACTCAATCCGGCAACACCTGCCCCAATGACTAAAAAGTCGCTCGTCTTCATCTTGAATGGTACGGCATTATACCATGATGCGGGCCGCCAAGTCACGCCCAATGATGGGGCGGCGGGGCATATTTGTCTGGAAAAGAAGCGTAAAACACGCTAATTGATGGGCATGAGACCCCAAGGGAACGAACAGGAAGCGCGCCGGAACAAGCATGTGCGCAGCGCGCCGTCCAAAATTGCCGTGAAGGCGCTGGGAGAGGAGGCGCTGGACGGGATTCTGGACAAATCCCCCAACCCTCTGCTGCTGATTTTGGACTGCGTGCAGGACCCCCATAACCTGGGAGCCATCCTGCGGACGGCGGACGGCGCGGGAGTGGATGCCGTCATCGCCCCGCGGGACAAATCCGTGGGCATTACGGAGACGGTGCTGCGCGTTTCCGTAGGCGCTGCGGAGAAGGTGCCTTTTATTCAGGTGACCAATCTGGCGCGTACCATGAAGCAGCTCCAGAGCCGCGGCATCTGGATATTCGGCACATCGGACAAGGGAGACCGCGGCCTGTATGAAACGGACTTCACGGGGCCGGCCGCTCTGGTGATGGGAGCGGAAGGGGAAGGAATGAGGAGGCTGACGGAAGAGAACTGCGATTTCCTGCTGAGGATCCCCATGAAGGGAAGCATTCCGTGTCTGAACGTATCTGTGGCTACGGGCGTATGCCTGTATGAAATGGTGCGGCAGCGTTCCTGATTCCATGACTGTTTTTCTCCCTCCCTCGTCTTTATGATTCAGGAACTTGCTCTTGCTCCGGGGGACCGCGCCAGATTTATCTCAGACATTCATTTCGGCCATGCCAAGGCGTTGGTGCGGGAGCCGGAAGAGCTGGAGTTTCTTTTGGAGGGATGTTCCCATCTGGTGGTGTGCGGCGACCTCAGTGAAACCCGTGAAGGCCCCTGCCGGGAGGAAGGTTTGGAAAAACGGGCCCGTTTCCTGCGGATGTGCCGGGCTGCCGGGGTACAGCCCGTTCTGCTGGCCGGCAACCATGATCCGGACGAGAAAGCCGGACTGCTGAAATTGCAGGGCGGGCGCATCTGCGCTTTGCACGGCCATGCGCTGTTCAGGGAGGTGGCCCCGTGGGGATGGGAATATTTGAAAAACAAGCAGATTTCCCGCGAACTGATTGCCGCGTTCCCGGAGGCGGATGCGGATTTGCTGCGGCGGCTGGAGCTGGCGCGTGCCATGAGCGTGCTGGTGCCGCCTGTTTACACGCGTCCCGGAGCACATCAAAATAAGCTGGTGCGTTTTTTAGCTCATTCTGCCTGGCCGCCGGAACGGCCCGCGCGGATTCTTCTGGCATGGCTGACGATGATGCGGCGCATGAGGAAATTTGCGGACTGTTTTTTCCCGGAAGCGGAAGTCGTCATTTTCGGCCATCTTCACCGCCGGGCGGTGAGCGGGAAAAAGGGGAGGCGGCTGAACGTCAACCTGGGCGCCTGTTTCCGCCATGCCAAGTGCTGGGCGGCGGACGTGACGCCGGAGGGGGGCGTCTCCATACGCAGTTATACGCCCGGGGGATATGACGGTCCGGCGGCAATCCTCCGCTGATTGATGTCTTCCCCGGAGAAAAAGATGAGGGGAACGCGTCCGTGTTTAGGCGATAATGTGTTAGAGCACCGAATGACTAGTCCATACAGTTTGTGGACGCGTTCCCCATAGAATTTGACCGCGCCTGTTTCCCCTGGCGGCTGGCGGGACAGTTTTTCCCGGAGCTTTTCAGGGCGCAGCCCCGGCAGCAGCAGGGGCGCGAGGAGGAAAAAAGCCTGGAGAAGAAGGACTCCGTTCTGGCGGATGCGCCGCCGGAGCGCTTTCTTTCACTGTTTCTTTCCGAATCGGAGCTGATTATGAATCAAAGTTAGCGTGCGCTAACTATTCTTGCAAGAAAAAAGTTTGGCAAATCTAATATTTTTCAGGAAGAGATTGACTTGGACAGATCCTTGGCTATTGTTTTTTTGTTAGTCAAACCTAATAAGAGTCAATCATGATACACAAAAAATTCCCCACTCCGGAGTTGAGCAACAGTCTGGAGGATTATATTGAGGCCGTCCGCAACATTGAGTTGAAAAAGGGGTGCGCCACCGTAGGGGAGATTGCGGAAGCCCTGAATGTGAAAAAGCCTTCCGCCTCACTGGCCATGAAGCAGTTGAAGGAACGCGGCCTGGTGGAATACACGCAGTATTCTCCCATTGCCCTGACCGGGGAAGGCCGTTATTACGCGGACCGGGTCATTTCCTGCCATACCATGGTGAAGGAGTTCCTTATGACAGTGCTGAAGATGGAGGAAAAACGCGCCGATGAAGTGGCCTGCTGCATTGAACATATCATGACGCTGGAGGAAATCTCCCGTTTCCGGATTCTGACGGAACGTTGCAGAGAGAGGGGAATAGAATACATGGGGCAGCCCGCTTCCCCGGCCGACTGCTCCGCGCCGTAAACAGGAACCGTAATCCGGAATGCTTTAGCCATTCTGAACGGAGGCGGCGGAAACACCTTGCAAAACAGAAAAGAGGAAACTTTCCCGGCTATGCGGAGAAACAAGGACCGGGCCGGTTTCCGGACTTCTCGCGTTCTTCCGGTTCGTGGCTGCGGAGCGTTTCCGGCCTGAGTTTGTCCGGCGTGCGGAGAATGGCCTGGGGCTGGTTTCTTCCCGGATGTTTGCCAGTTTCTCTGTGGCCTCCCGCTGGATGTTCATGGCTTTCAACATGCTCTGAACGGCCCGTTTCCGGGCAGCGGGACTTTTCACTGCTTTCGCATTAATGGCGGCGATTATTACTCCGACACCCCCTCATAGGTCCTTGTCGTTCATGTAACTCATGGTCATTATGTTGATTGGGTTCATCCGGCCTTGACGGCATGCAGCCGCTTTTCTTCCGGCAGGATGGGATTATATCCAATCCAGTCTGCATTTTCTATGCGTTTTCTCGACGTTTATGTTGAGTTAAATTAGTGGAAACTAATTTTTTTGATGGGTGTAAGAATATTTTTAATATATTGATAATAAGTAAAATATAATAAATCGTTGTGGTGATGGCCGGAGCCGGTCAAGGGAATCGGAAAGAAAAAGTGTTGACTGAATAGTTAGTTCAATCTAACTTTGCCGTGTTGCATGAACTTGGCTCATACAGGACTTCACCGTTTCTTCCGCCGGATCTGCCGGTACAGGAAACTGGCCGGGCTGCTCATCCGGCGTCCCAGATACCGTCTGCTTTGCGGAGACTGTGAGTTCTGTATGGGGGCATGCGGCAGAGCTGTGAAAGAGCAATCCCGGCAGAACGAAAGCGGAGCACTTTCCCTGTAAAGAAAAGCGCTCCCTCTCCGCCGCCTTGGTTCAATAATACAATCATTATACCACAAATATCCAACAATAAGACTAACTGTTTTCTATGAAGAAGCATAGCATAATGGCAATGGCGTTGACGAGCCTCATGGCTCTTCCTGTAATCGCTCAAGACAGCACCCCTGCTATTGGTGATATTTTACAGGGTATCAACATGTTTACCCCGGAAGAAGACGATCCTGCCTACAAGGTGAAGGCCAATGATAAGTACGGCGCCCAATGGGCTGTGGATATGGCCTACGGACTTTGGAATACGGAAAAGGTTTCCAATGTTAAGCGCCATACCAACCTGGCTCTTCTTCATGCCCAGCTCAATCAGCGTCTTATTGAAGACAAGGCCAACGGGGGAACCTGGTTGCGTGTGGAATTTTCCGGCTCATGGGGGCTGGATCGCGAATCCGCCCAGAGCGATACGTTTTTCACTGAAGCCTATGCCACGGCTTCCGGTTTGCACGCTGACGCGATGGGACCTCATGAAGGGATATTCCCTGAAGTGGCCCTGATGCAATACTTTGCGGGGAAGCGCGCCTGCCTCATTGCAGGCATGGTGAACCTCACCAACTATGTTGATGCCGTCAGCATCGCCAATGATTCGTTCTCTTCTTTCACCAATGACGGGTTTGTGAACTCCACTATTCTTCCTCTGGTGGACAGCAATGTTGGCGGTATTCTGCAAGTTGAACTCAACCGCAATAATTACATGATGGTTGCCGTTTCCCGCACGGGATGCGATTCCGGATACAACCCCTTTAATTCCAATCATGGCGATGGTTATGCCGTGGTTGGCGAATACGGCCATATTTTTGCCGATGGAGCTGCGACTCTCCGCGTCAATCCGTTCTATGCCAGTACGGATGTGGACATGGATGACGGGGCCGGCGAACGCCGCCGCCAAAATGCCGGGCTTGTCGCGAGCATTGAATATACCCCCTGTGAGCCTTTGACCATTTACTCGCGAGCCGGGTTTGCCGCCAAACAATACTTGAGCAATTCCGCTGAATTCTCCGTGGGAGCCAACGTTAAGCTCTTCCCTTCCCGTGAAGATGACTTCCTGGGCATTTCCTACGGTGTGTTCAAAGGGCAGACTCCCTGTGACGGAGAGCGCGCTGAGCATAACCGCGAACAAGTGCTGGAAGTCATGTACAGCTTCCAGGTGAATGATTACTTCAAGGTTGTTCCGCATTTCCAGTACATTGCGAATCCGGCTTACAGCGCTTCCAGCGAGAATATTCTCTGGGGCGTTCAGGCAGTCTTTTCTTTCTGACCAGCTGATTCTGGACGCGGCCGCCTTTTCTCCTGGATTGGGCATGGCCGGAATTTGATGAAAACGCAGTCATATTAAATCTTCCTTATCTGTCTCCATGCAGTGAGCGGAATCCTGCGTGGAAAAGATATAGAAGGGGGTTGCATGACCTGGCGGCAGCGCCGCATTCTCGATCAGGTAGAGGATGCGGCGCTGCTTATTTGATTACAGAGCGTTTGCCCTCCTTGATTGACGTCTGCCGGCTGATCTGACCGGCAATCCATGCCGGCTCTTGGAATGGCCCTCAGTCTTCCGGGGCTGTCATAAAATACCGTCAGATGAAGATAAGGCTCCCTGCCGCCGTTCCCGGAAAAGCAGGTTTTTTGCCACGCCGGAAGATGGATGGAAACCGTAACGTTTCCGGGGCTCGAAGCGTTTAAAACCATATTGACTTGAACGGAAATTATCTTAAACTGACAGAATGAGTAAGGTTCAATGGGAAATTTCAAATGATGAAGTGACCGACCGTGATACTGCTCTGCGCCGCTTGCAGGAAGGAACGACCGGCCACGTAGTGTGCGCCCGCGACGGTGCATGCCTCCAGTCGTACAAGGAAGCGGACGGCGTGTACCATTGCGAAATCGTATTCAAGGAGGATTCCTGCTGCCCGCCGGTATTCGCCGCCCCGGAAGGGGTGACGGGAAAGGAACTGGAAATGCTTTACGACCGTTTTGCCAATGGAGACGATTTTTCCTTTGTAGAAAAGGAATGGGAACCTCTGATGGCCGTGGAATACCGCCACCGCCACAATGTGATGTGGTTCATTTTCCTGTTCATTGCGCTGGTAATTGCGGTTATGGCGGCGTACCAGCACGGCTGGATTAAGTGACAGGGGCGGCATGCGACGCGGCAAAAAACCTGCAAACCGCGGAAAACGGTTTGCAGGTTCTGGAAGGGAGGGCCGGAATTGGGGGGCTAATCCCGTTTTCCGTGGTCGTGATGGTGGCCGCCGCAGCAATTTCCGCCGCAACAACCGTCGCTGTCGTTGCCGCAGCTGCCGCAGCAATTGCCGCGCTTGCTGAGGATTTTGTATAACGCGTAGGCCAGAGCCAGGAAAAGAAGGGTGGCGATGATATATGTTCCCATATTGGTTAGTAGATAGAATTAAGGGGTGGGTTCAGCAGTCATTGGAGGCTGTATAAGGTTTCTTTGCCACCAGGTAAATAAGACCCGGCAGGAGCAATAGGGCAACACCCTGTCCGATGCCGAAGGAAGCTTCCGCATAAATCCATGCTCCCAACTGGTAGGTCAGGAAGGCCAGGCAGTACGCCAGGGCGCACATGTAGCCGATGGCGAAGAAAGTCCATTTGGCGCTGTTCATTTCCCTTCTGATGGCTCCCATGGCCGCGAAGCAGGGGGCGCAGAGAAGATTGAAAATCATGAAGGAGAAAGCGCTCAGGAACGTGAAGGCTCCCGCCTGGACAAGGCGGTCCCCTGTTTCCCTGATTTCCGCGTCTTCATCTTCTTCTTCCGCTTCAGCGGCGGATTCCCCGGAACCTTCCTCCAGGGATGCCTGGAACTCCTGGCCGGCGGGGGACATTTCCTGCGTTTCGGAGGGTTCCTCCGTTTTTTCCGCCTCATCTTCTCCGGAACCGCCGTCCGCATACAGGACGCCGAAGGTTCCGACTACGTTTTCCTTGGCGATCAATCCGGTGATGGTAGCCATGGCGGGTTTCCATTCCCCCCAGCCCAAAGGCTGGAAGACAGGCGCGGCCGCATTGCCGATGGAGGCAAGCATGCTGTCATTCTGCTCTACGGAATCCACCTTCCAGTTATAGCTGGAGAGGAACCAGATCAGGGCGCTGGACACGAAGATGACGGTTCCGGCTTTTTGCACGAAAGCCTTGCAGCGGTCCCATGCATGGATGATGACGTTCTTCCAGGCCGGGATGTGGTAAATGGGAAGTTCCATGACGAAGGGGGTGGGATCTCCGGCGAACATGGCGGTCTTTTTCAGAATGAGGCCGGAAAGGATGATGGCGCCCACCCCGATGAAATAGGCTCCCGGAGCCACCCAGGAATTTTCCGGGAAAAAGGCTCCGGCAATCAGGGCAATGATGGGGGTTTTGGCCCCGCAGGGGATGAACGTGGTGGTCATGATGGTCATGCGCCTGTCCTTTTCGTTCTCAATAGTGCGGGTCGCCATGACTCCTGGAACGCCGCACCCCATGGAAACAAGCATGGGGATAAAGGATTTCCCGGAAAGGCCGAATTTGCGGAAAATGCGGTCCATGATAAAGGCTACGCGGGCCATATAGCCGCAGTCCTCCAATATGCCTAGGCACAGGAACAGTACCGCCATTTGCGGGAGGAAGCCCAGAACGGCCCCCACGCCGGCAATCACGCCGTCCTGGATCAGGCTTTCCAACCAGGGGGCGCAGCCGGCGCTTTCCAGCAGGCCTCCCACCCATTCCGGAACCCATTCCCCGAAGAATGTATCATTGGCCCAGTCCGTACCCCACGCGCCTATCGTCTGGATGGAGATGTAATATACAGCCCACATGACGACGGCGAAAATGGGGAGGCCCAGCCAGCGGTTAGTGATGATGCGATCAATCCTGTCGCTGCCCGTCAGGCCGCCGGGGCTGGCTTTAACGACGGCATTGTTGATGATGCGGGAAATGGAATTATAGCGTTCATTGGTGATAATGGACTCGCTGTCGTCATCCATTTTCCGCTCCATGGTTTCAATAATCCCGTTGATGCGGGATTGTTCCTCGGGATGGAGAGCGAGCTGGTCCGCGACTTTCCGGTCTCTTTCGAAAACTTTAACGGCAAACCATTTTTTCTGCTGGTCCAGGCATTTGCCGGTGATGATGTCCCCAATTTCTCCGATGGCTTTTTCCAGATGGTTCGGAAAGTGGACGGCCTGCGGGGGGCGTGCGTCGTCCGACGCAGCCGTCGTTACCACGGCGTCTATCAGTTCACGGATGCCGGTCCCCTTGAGAGCGCTGATTTCCAGCACCCGGCAACCGAGGTCGCGTGAAAGTTTTTCCGTGTCGATCCTGTCGCCGCGCTTCCGGACAATGTCCATCATGTTCAGCGCGATAATGACGGGAACGCCCAGTTCGCAAAGCTGGGTGGTGAGGTAAAGATTGCGTTCCAGGTTGCTGCCGTCAACCAGATTCAGGATAAGGGAGGGGTGGTCCGTGACCAGGTAATTCCGGCTGACGATTTCCTCCAGAGTATAAGGGGAAAGGGAATAAATGCCCGGAAGGTCTTCAATGATGATATTTTTATGCCCTTTCAGGCGGCCTTCCTTTTTTTCCACGGTGACGCCGGGCCAGTTTCCGACGTATTGGCTGGCGCCTGTCAGGGCGTTAAAAAGCGTGGTTTTTCCGCAGTTGGGGTTGCCCGCCAGGGCGATGGTAATGTTGCTCATGAATGGTTTCCTTGTCTTGATGAATGAGTGCGCCGTCTTGCTGTCAGGTCAGGAAACGTGCGGTAATAAAAGCGGAATCAATGGATGTGGATATTTTCGGCTTCCGATTTGCGGATGGAGAGTTCGTACCCGCGGACAGTAACTTCAATAGGGTCTCCCAGGGGGGCTACTTTGCGGATGAATATCTGCGTTCCCTTGGTAACTCCCATGTCCATGATGCGCCTTCTGACCGGGCCTTCCCCCGCCAGTTTTCCGACGGTGACGGTTTCCCCGATGAGGGCGTCTCTTAGTGTACGTTGTTTGGTCATAGAATAATGGTTGATTGTTGGATGAAAGAACTCAGGCAACGAATATTTTGCTGGCAAGCGCCTTGCTGAGGGCAATTCTGGCTCCTTTGACGTTGACAATGAAATTGCCTCCGTTTTCGGAAACGATGGAAATCGCGCTTCCGGCAATGAACCCCAGACTTTCCAGAAAACGCCGGGTTTCATCCCTGCCATGGATTTTGTTGACTTGGCGGATATCGCCGATGTTGAGCATAGAGAGTGGCATGGTGCGTGTATGAATCAAGTTCGGGAGAAAGTTAGTCTTATCAAACTAACAAGTCAATGATATTATTCGGCTATCTTTCTTTCATTTATTCAAAGCTCATTTAATATGAACTGATTATATATTAGTTTAATCTAATTATTATTAATGGAGAGAAGGTGGAAATTCCCTGGTAATGCCTGCCGTAGGACACGGAAGGAAGATACAAAAAAGCCGCGCTAATGAATGTTCATCAGCGCGGCTGGAAAAGGAGTTTTTCTTCAGATTCAGGAGGCGGGGCAAACTTCGCCCCGGACAGGTTTACCGTTGTATTCTCCGGTGAGCGACTTCAGGAAGGCTACCAGAAGTCTCACCTCCTTCTTGTCCAGTTTGTCGTAACCGAGCTGGTAATGATACATCTTCGTAATGGCTTCCTCCAGCGTCTGTGCGGAGGCGTCATGCATGTACGGCCAGGTGAGTTCCACGTTGCGGAGGGTAGGAACACGGAACCGGTGTCTGTCCGATTCCTTTTTGGAGAAATTCATCAGACCGTTATCGTCATTGGTTTTGGCGCGTCCGGCAAAGAAATCGCCTTTAAGGTCGGCGTATTCAAAAGACTGTCCTCCCATGGCGGGACCGGTGTGGCAGGTTTGGCAGCCAAGCTTCAGGAAAAGCTTGTAACCCTTTTTGGCGTTCTCGCTGATGGCGTTTTTATCCCCTTTCAGGTAACGGTCAAACGGGCTGTTCGGCGTGATGAGGGTCTTTTCATATTCCGCGATGGCATTCGTGATGGTTTCACCGGTGAACCCCTGAGGGTAAACCTTTTTGAATTCTGCGGCAAAAACGGTGTCCTGATCCAGCTTGGCAGCGATCTTCTTCCAGTCATCCGGATGTTCGTAACCCATTTCCACCGGATTCAGGGGCGGCCCTCCGGCCTGTTCCTGGAGGTTGGCGGCGCGTCCGTCCCAAAATTGCTTGGCATGGAAAGCGGCATTGAAGACAGTAGGGGCGTTGATGCCGCCTTTCTGACCGCGGACTCCGGTGGAGGTGGGCAGGTTGTCCGTCCCGGCTTTTTCCAGGGAATGGCAGGAAGCGCAGGAAACGGTATTGTCCGTGGAAAGGCGCACGTCATGGAAAAGCTTGTAGCCCAGGGCCACTTTGGCCGGATCCGCGGGGAGGGCGTCCGGAATGGGGGCAAGAGGGGAAAGGGCGTATTCCTCACCTACCATGTCGCCGAAAATTTTCAGACGCTCATCCTTGATCCACTGGAGCATGGCGTTTTTCTCCCGGAGAGTGAGCGTACTGCCCCAGTGCACCATGGTGTAGGAAGTGGGAGGCATGGAATTGATTTGAAGCACATGCTCCAGCTTGGAAAGGGTGACGGCGGTGAGAGGCTCTTCCATATTGTAGCTGCGCTGCCCGTCCCTGATATGGCGCGCCAGCAGGCCTCCGGAAAGAGTATTGACCAGTTCGGAAATATGCGTGCCGGGGCTGTGGCAGTCCGCACACTTGGCGTTCATGGTCTGTGCGGTGATTTCCGCCGCCTGGGCGGACGTCAGTGGCTTGACATTCTGGTTCGGCAGGAACAGGGGGGCGACAGCCGCCGTCACGATGACCGTGCCGCCCAGAATGGCTCCTGCCTTGATGAAGGAACGTGTTTTGCTCATGAGATTCTCAATGACGTGGAATTGCCCGGATGATAAAAGGGGAGGGGTAAAAAATCAAGATTTATTCTAAAGTTCGCCGGCCTTTCTCAAATCTTCGTTAATGGCTTCCAGAACATCCGCTTCCGGGGTGAAATTGGCGGCATGGTAGGAGCTGCGGACCAGTGGGCCGGACGCCACGTGCCTGAAGCCTTTGGAGCGCGCAATTTCCTCATACCGGGCGAAATCATCCGGATGGACGTATTTGACCACCGGCAGATGGTTGCGGGAGGGGCGCAGGTATTGTCCCAGCGTCAGGACCGTGACGCCGTGCTCCAGCAAATCGTCCATGGAGCGGAAAAGCTCGTCTTCCGTCTCTCCCAGGCCCAGCATGATGCCGCTTTTGGTAGAAACCTTGCCGTTCACGCACTCCAGCGCCATCTTGAGAACGCGCAGGGACCGCCGGTACTGGGCGCGGAAACGGACGATGGGCGTGAGGCGTTCCACCGTCTCCAGATTGTGTCCGAAAATATGCGGACGGGCCGCCATCAGCGTCTGGATGGAAGAAGGCTTTTCATTCAGGTCCGAGGCTAGCACTTCAATGATTGTGGAAGGGCTGGCTTTTCTGACGGCCCGAATCACCTGGGCGAAATGTGCGGCGGCGCCGTCCGGCAAATCATCCCGGGTGACCATGGTAATCACGGCGTGGCGCAGCTTCATGTGCACGACGGCTTCCGCCACGTGCTGTGGTTCTTCCGGATCCAGCGGATCGGGCTTGGCCGTGCGGGTGGCGCAGAATCCGCAGGCGCGCGTGCACCGTTCTCCGGCAATCATGAATGTGGCCGTACCCTGGTTCCAGCATTCATAACGGTTGGGGCAGTGTGCTTCTTCACAGACGGTAAAGAGGTTCTTGCCTTCCACAAGCTGCTTGACGTCCCAGAATTCCCGGCCGTTGGGCAGGCGCACCTTGATCCATGACGGCTTGCGTTCCATTCCTTCCGCAGTTTCATTATCGTTCCGGCGTTCCATAGTCCCGCTAGCTTGCCGTGACTCTGCTGCTTTGGCAAATGCAAAGTGTTTTATTCCGGGCCGCATTCCCTGTTTTCATCCGGAGGGGCGGGAGGACACGCGGACAGTTTTTTCCGTTCTTTTGCCGCCCGCCGCGCCGCGCGGAAAAACTCCTGAAGATGAAGCAGACACTCGTCTCCCAATACGCCGGGGCGCACCTCGCACTTGTGGTTCAGGGGAGGATTGGAATCCAGCAGATTGATCCAGCCTCCCGCAGCCCCGGTTTTTGCATCCGGGCAGCCGAAAACGACGCGGTCCGGACGGCAATGGACGATGGCGCCCGCGCACATGGGGCACGGTTCCTTGGTGACATACAGGGTGCAGCCTTCCAGCCGCCAGTCGCCCAAAGCTTCCTGTGCCGCCGTCAGGGCGATCATTTCCGCGTGGGCCGTAGCATCCTTGAGCGTCTCCACCTGGTTCCAGCCCCGGCCAATCACGCGGCCATCCTTCACGACAATGGCTCCAACAGGCACTTCCCCTTTCGCGAGGGCCTTTTTGGATTCTTTCATGGCTTGGCGCATGAACCACTCGTCCGAACCGGGCATTTCCATCATTACGGAGGTTATCATGGACTGGGCGGCGCGGTTCTGGCAAGCTCTTTCTGGAAGATGCTTGTTGTGTTTTATACAGTAAGTGCGTCATGCCGCGGAAAGGTGTGGGGATGAATGCGTTTTTACGTTGATTCCGGAGAATGGGTGGCATAAGTATGACCCATGAATTTTTCAGAACCCTGTGCCCTGGCCGTGGATTTCGGCGGCACGAGCATCAAAATGGGCGTAACGGAGGGGGATCGTATTCTGGCGACGGCCGACCGCATCCCTACCGCCATGTTCGAAAGCCCGCAGGCAATCATTGACGCCATGATTGCGGCCGCCCGCACCCTGCGCGGACAATTCCCCACCGCCTGCGTGATGGGCATGGGGATGCCGGGATGGTGCGATTACCAGCAGGGAGTGCTTTACCAGCTCACCAATGTAAGGGTCTGGGATCGGCAAATTCCGGTGAAAGAGATGATGGAGCAGGCCCTGGGGCTCCCCGTCGTGCTGGATAATGACGCCAACTGCATGGCTTATGCGGAATGGAAGCTGGGCGCCGGGCGCGGCATGTCCAGCCTGGTGTGCCTGACGATGGGAACGGGGATAGGCGGGGGAATCGTGGTGCATGACCGCATGCTGCGGGGGAGGCGGCTCTCCGCTGCGGAACTGGGCCAGACCAGCATTCATTACCAGGGAAAAACGGGTCCGTTCGGCAGCCGTGGAGCCATTGAGGAATACATCGGCAACAACGAGCTGGCGGCGGAGGCGGTTAAACGGTATGCCGGGGCGGGAATCGTCAAGACGGCGGATGAATGCACGCCCAGACATCTGGACGAGGCCGCCCGGTCCGGATGCCCCATAGCCCTCCAATTGTGGGAGGATACGGCGGAAATGCTGAGCTGCCTGATCATGAACCTGATGTATACGCTGGTGCCGGACGCCTTCATCATCGGGGGCGGCGTGGCCAAGGCAGGGGATTTGTTGATGAAGCCACTGTTGGAGAACCTCAGGAAACAGTTGTTTCCTCTTCTCATGGAGGATTTGAGAATTCTGCCGGCCAGGTTTGGAGCGGAGGCGGGGCTGTTGGGGGCGGGAGCCATGGCGATGGACGAATTCATGGGGCTGGGGATTTTGGAACGGTTTAAAAACAAGAAATCACCCCAGGCTTCTTGTTAGATTAGACTAATATAAGGCTTGCCATGCCGGAGCGGCAGGCGTACAAGCGGAACAGGTCATGAGTACGGATCATCCCCATGAACATCTTCCGGAAGGAGCTTCCTGTTGTTCCGGAAGCTGCTGTTCTGGAAGCCGTTGCAGTTCTGGCGACGCCATCGGGCCCGTTCCCGCCGTGCTGGGCATTGCCTTGTTCATCAGCGCTCTGGCGGCGGGAGGCGGTTCCTGGGTCGGTGTGGCCGCCTATGCGGGCGCCTATCTGCTGATAGGCTGGGATGTGCTGAAGGCCGCTTTTATGGGACTGATGCGCGGCCGCGCCATAAATGAAAATTTCCTGATGAGTCTTGCTTCCCTGGGGGCGATGTTCCTGGGGGACTATTCCGAGGCGGTGGGGGTGATGCTGTTCTACCGCGTGGGAGAGTACCTTCAGGAACGTGCGGTAGGCAGTTCCCGCCGGTCCGTAAGCGAATTGATAAATCTGAGGCCTGAGGCCGTCCATGTGAAAAAAGCCGGCGCCGTAGATGACGTCCCTCTTTCCGAGGTTTTGCCCGGCTCCCTGATTGAAGTGCGTCCCGGAGAACGCGTTCCGTTGGACGGCATGGTGACGGGAGGCTGTTCCGTGCTGGATACCTCCGCCATGACCGGGGAATCCCTGCCGGTGGAAGCCGGGGCCGGAAGCCCTGTGCTGGCGGGGTACATCAACGGGCAGGGGGTGCTGGAAGTGCGTACGGAGCGGGACTGGCGGCATTCCGCTCTGGCGAGGATCCAGGAACTGGTGGAGGCCGCGTCTGGCCGCAAATCCCCTCTGGAGGGGAGGCTGTCCTCATTTTCCCGCATTTATACGCCGCTGGTGATTTTCATAGCCGTCCTGGTATTTTTGCTTTACCCACTTGTGACGGGCGGAAGCTGGGCGGACGGGCTGTTCCGCGCGCTGGTCCTGCTGGTGATTTCCTGTCCCTGCGCGCTGGTGCTATCCATTCCGCTGGGCTTTTTTGCCGGAATAGGGAGAGCGGCGAGGCAGGGGATTCTTCTGAAAGGAAGCAATTATCTGGATGCCCTGCGGAAGGTGAAGACGGTGGTGTTCGACAAAACCGGAACCTTGACGGAGGGTGTTTTTTCCGTGGATGAAGTGCTTCCCCGTGACGGCGTTTCCCCGGAAGAGTTGCTGTACTGGGCGGCTCATGCGGAGCTTTCCGCCTCCCATCCGCTGGGGCGTTCCATTGTGGAGGCCTATGAAGGGGCTCTGTTCCCGGACCGCGTGGCGGAACTCGTGGAGGTGACGGGCGGGGGTGTTTCAGCCCGCGTGGAAGGGAAACTGGTTCTGGTGGGAAAAAAGGCTTTTCTTCAGGAAGCCGGCATAAAAATGGAGGAGGGAGAAGACCGTGGCGTGACCGTTTATGCGGCGTTGGACGGCATTCTTCTGGGGTGTCTCCGCCTGTCTGACCGCCTCAAGCCGGGAGCGGAGCGCGCGGTGCGGAAATTGAGGAAACTGGGCGTTTCCAACCTGGTCATGCTGACGGGGGATTCTTCTTCCGCAGGGGCAGAGGTGGGACTTAAACTGGGGATGGACGAGGTATTCTGCGGGCTGATGCCTGCCGACAAGCTGGAGCATGTGCGCCGGCTGCAATCTGAAAAGGGGCTGCTTGCCTTTGTGGGGGACGGCATGAATGATGCCCCCTCCCTCGCTGCCGCCGACATCGGCATTGCCATGGGCGGCGTGGGGTCCGATACGGCTCTTCAGGCGGCTGACGTAGTGGTGATGAAGGGAGATCCTTTGGCCGTTCCTCTGGGGATGATGCTTTCCCAAGCCACAGAGCGCATCATTGTGCAGAACATCGTTCTTATTTTGGGCGTCAAAATTCTGGTCATGGCGCTGGGTATTCTGGGGCTGGCGGGGATGTGGGCCGCCGTGATGGCGGATGT
Organism: Akkermansia muciniphila; assembly: GCF_030848305.1. Lineage (NCBI taxonomy): Bacteria > Pseudomonadati > Verrucomicrobiota > Verrucomicrobiia > Verrucomicrobiales > Akkermansiaceae > Akkermansia > Akkermansia muciniphila. The sequence goes on from NZ_CP114598.1 coordinate 1,280,016, forward strand.
GGGCGTCTGCCTGCTTGCGGTGGGCAACTCCATGCGTATTTTCCGGGTGAAACTGGACATGTGACGAAAGGGAATTCTCTTCCTCCCCCTGTTTATGGGCGGATGCTCTTCATCCCGGTATCCGGATGCTGCCGCGGAATCTTGGAATAACGGAAAATATCCTGATAAAAAAGCCTCCGTTTCGGCGGGCGGAACGGAGGCGGTGAAAAGCAGGCCCGGATAGAAAATCCTACCGCAGCCCCGTCAACAGAAGTTCCGCGTTATTCTGGGTCTTGGAGATATTTTGCAGGAGGGCCTGAAGGCCTTCCCAGCCCGGTTTCATGGCGAGCTGACGGCGTAATTGCATGATTTTGACGAACTCCTGTTCGTTATACAGCCTGTCGTCATTGCGGGTGCCGCTCTGGGAAAGGGAAATGGCCGGATAAATGCGCCGTTCGGAAAGTTCCCGGTCCAGGCGGATTTCCAGATTGCCCGTTCCCTTGAATTCTTCAAAAATCACTTCATCCATTCTTGATTCCGTATCCACCAGGCATGTGGCGATGATGGTCAGGCTGCCGCCTTCTTCCACATTGCGCGCCGCGGAAAAGAATTTGCGCGGTTTTTCCAACGCATTGGCCCCCAGGCCGCCGGACATGATGCGTCCCCCCGTCTGGTTGGCATTGTAGCCGCGGGCCAGCCGGGTGAGGGAATCCAGCAGGATGACGACGTCTTTGCCCATTTCCACCAGACGTTTGGCGCGTTCGATAACCAGGTCGGAAACCTGGGCATGGCGCCGGGAAGGTTCGTCAAAGGTGGAGGCGTATACCGGAGCGTCCACGGTTTCTTCAAAATCCGTTACTTCCTCCGGGCGTTCGTCCAGCAACAGCACAATCAGTTCTACTTCCGGGTAGTTGGCTCTGATGGAACGGGCGATTGTTTTCAGAAGAACGGTTTTCCCGCCGCGCGGGGGGGCCACAATCAGGCCGCGCTGCCCTTTGCCGAAGGGCGTCATGAGATCCAGCACGCGCATGGCGGCGGAATTGACCCCCTTGTTTTCCAGAAGAAGGCGTTCCTTGGGGAAAAGGGGGGTGAGGCGTTCAAAATCGCTGCGCGCCCGGTAATCTTCCGCAGGGATGCCTTCCACGCTGATGACGGAGGAGGCGGAAAGGTACTTGTCATGGGGCCGCAATTTGCGCAGCCTGACTTTGATCTGCTGGCCTACGCGGAGATGCAGCGGTTTGATGAGGTTGCCGCCCAGGTAAATATCATCCGGAGAGGTGCGGAAGCTTTTAACCGGATCCCTCAGCATGGCGTAATTATCTTTGGCTTGTTCCATGACCCCGGAAACCACGACTTCATGTCCCTTTGCCAGGAGCTGTTTTCCCAATTCAAAAATTAACTGGGACTTGGTGAGGGAAGCCGCGTTCCGGATGGGCAGCCCTTCCGCCATTTCCTGGAGATCGTTCAGAGGGCGGTTCCGCAGTTCATTGATATCAATCTGCTCCAGAACAGGAGTTGCCGCTTCTTCCTCCCGGACTGCGGTTCCACTGTTTTCCTCCGGGGCGGCAGCCGGCTGTTCCCCGGCTGTTTCTTCCGGAGCGGGGAGGGGCTTGGGGTGAGCTTCCTGCGGAAGATCCCCGGCGGGGGAAGGAGTATTGTCGAGTTCTTCAGTCATGAAAAAAATGTTGGTAGAGTCTTTGGGTTTGCTTGCGGAGCAGGTCCGGGGGGCCTTCATTCCAGATGACGAAGTCGGCCGCAGCCACTTTTTCCATTATGGGGCGCTGGGCCGCCAGAATGGCTTCAATCATATCCTCCCGGAATCCATTCCTGAGAGCCAGGCGGGTTTTCTGCGTTTCCCTGGAAACAGCCACCACGCACACGGCATCTTGGCAATAGCGCGCCGATGTTTCAAAAAACAGGGGCACGTCAATGACAAACCCGTCTACCTCCGCATTCTGACGCGCTGCCAGCATTTGCGCAAGACATTCTTGGTGCAGCAGGGGATGAATGATTCCTTCCAGCGTTCTGCGGCTTTCCGGATTCCGGAAAACAAGCTCCCGCAGAAAATGCCTGTCAGCCTTTCCGTGGGAGTCAACGCTGTCTGGGCCGAAAACGCCGGAGAGTGTCTCTTTCAGCGTACCGCCGTCCAGCAACCTGCCCGCTTCCGCATCACAGTCAAACAGGCGCAGACGTTTGTCTCCCGCCTCCATCAGCAGACGGATGAATGTAGATTTCCCGGTGGCTATTCCTCCGGTAACAACCAAGGTTTTCATGGGGGAAGATAAGATGCTTTTGGGATATAAAGAGCGGGTGAAAGGATTACCCTTTCACCCGCTCCAATATGGACATTATGCACGCAGCCTACATGGGAGGCAGCAGGCCTTCGGAAGCGGGAAGAGCGCTTTCCGGAGCGGCCGCAGTGGGAAGGGCATTGCCGCGTACGGGCTGGCCCGTGGCGTCAATGATCTGACCCGTTACGAAGATCATCAGGTTCTTCTTGATGTGGTTGTCGGAGTTGCTGCGGAAGAAGCGGCCGATGAGAGGCAGGTCACCGAAGATCGGCACTTTGTCTTCCACCGTCTGCACGTTTTCCGTAATCAAACCACCGATTGCCACGGTGTGGCCGTCGTAGATGAACAGGGACGTTTCAACGGACCGCTTGGAGAAGATCGGCTGCTCGATGCGGTTTTCCGTCAGCGTCAGGGACATCGGCTTACCGTCGGAACCAACGCCGGTGGACTGGATCGGGCTGCCGTAGTTCACGAAGCCTTCAAATTCCACGATGCTGGGCTTGAAGTTCAGGTCGATGATGTACTTGTTGTCGCCGATGGTAGGCACCACTTCCAGAGTTACGCCGACGGGCTTCATTTCAAACACGCCGGGAGTGGCGGGAGTGACAGGGAAGCTGGATATCTGGGGTTGGATCTGATTGCCCAACAGACCGTTCACGAGGTTGCCGTTGTTTCCGTAACCATTGTTATTGTAACCGTTATTATTGCCTACGGAATTGGGAAGTTCCGGCGGTTCATATTCGGTAGGATACCAGAATTCGCGGATGATTTCAATCTTGGCGGTTTCACCGGACTTGGCGGTTACGCTGGGAGCGGTGAGAACGTCGGACCCTTTCTTCTGAGACAGGCCGCGCATCAGCATCTGGAAAGAGCCTTCGTCATAAATGCCCGTCAGGGACATGATGCCGGGAGCGGCATTTTTCTGGGAGGCTTCAGAGCGGTTGGTGCTGTTCAGCAGATTGTCTACGGAGTTCTTGGTGATGGCGTAATCACCCGTGCGGTTGCCGCCGGTAACGAGGCCGTTGATGGTATCGCTGCCGCTGTTCACAGGCCAGCCGGTCACGCCGCCGGGGGACTGGGTAAAGCTGTCGGGAGTGGAACCGGTGCCGTAGTTCGTGCCGCCGCCCAGGAAGGTGCTGCGGTCATTGCTTACGGAGAACGGGGTGACGATCCAGTCAAAGCCGAGTTCTTCCGTGTTTTCCTGTGTGACTTCCACGAACTTGGTCATGATGCGCACCTGCTGGGATTCGCCGCGGGTGTTTTCAATGAGCTGTTCGATCAGATCCAGGTTGCCGGAAGTGTTGCGGACGACCAGGGAGGAATTGCCATTGACAAGGAATGCCGTGGCGCCTTCCGGGAAGCTGATGCCGCTCTTTTGCAGCAGGCTGCGGATGGAGGGCATGGGCTTAAGGCCGGAGGAGCTTTCTCCACCGCCGCCGAAGGGGTCGTCGCTGACTTCGCCGCCGCCGTCGCCGACGGTGGTGCGGAGAGCGGACTGGAAGCCCGGGGGCACAGAGAAGGTGCGCTGATACAGATCCACGTCATTGCCGCCGGCAGGGAGGATGGTTACTGCATAGTCTTCCACCTTCTGGCGCAGGCCGGCATTGCTGCAGATGAAACGGAGCACTTCCAGCATGGGAACATTGGTCAGTTTCAACTGGCCGATTTTGCGGGTGCGGATGCTTTCCTGCGGGGTTGCGGCCGGAGCAGCTTCCGTGACTTCCGCGGTTTCTTCGCCAAAGCCGTCTTCATCAGTCGCGGGAACGGCGGGAGCGACGGCGGCGGGTTGGGAATCATTGATGACAAAGTTAATGCCGCGTTCGCCGTTCGGGCCTACCGTGCGGTCCAGTTCAATGGACTTCTTGCGCAGATAGTCAATGGCGTCTTCTACGGTGGTGTCTTCAAAGGAGACGGAGGGGATGATGATGCTCTTGAGCTTCATCAGATTGGCCGTGGCGCCGTTGATGTCCGTGATCGGCGCGTTGTCAGTGCCGTCGGCTCCGGTCGGAACTTCCATCGGGATGGGGCGTTCCCACATCTTGTCCACTTCCGCCAGCATGGTGCTGCGGGTTTCGTCGTAAGCGGCTGCATAGTAAGCCATTCTGCGACGGTTAACCGTTTCCTGTCCGCGGCGGGCCGCCACGTTGTACGGGTCAATGGAGAGAACCTTGTTGAATTCGGCGATGGCTTTGTCGTAGTCGCCGAGGTCATAGTAACCATAGGCCATGTGAAGGAGGGTGTTCACCTTTTCCACGTTCTTCACGTGTTCGGGGGTGAGCGCCGGATTCGTGCGAATCGGATCCTTCATGTATTCGAGCGTCTGCTTGGCAAGCTTGGCGCTCCGGGGATTGAGTTTGATGGCATCCTGCAGAAGCTTGTCAGCTTCGTCATAGCGCCCCACTTTGATGTATTCCTGAGCAACGGCGATGCTGGCGTCGCCAATGTGGTTGGCGATGGCTTCCTTGCGCTGGTCGTTGATCGGCGCGGAAGGCAGCATGTTGTAAGCGGCGTTGTATTTGTCCAGGGCTTCCTTGTACTTGCCTTCGCGGTACAGGTTGCGGCCTTCCGCAAGGAGCTGCATGGCTTCCTGGGTTTGCGCTTCGCGGCGGGCCATGGCTGTGCGCGCTGCACTGGACTGGTATTGGTAACTGCCAGGTCCGGCGTAGGACGAACCCAAGGCACTGGAGGTTCCGACGGCGCCGCCATCACCAGCCTGCGCAAACGGGCAGGAGGCAGCAATGGCCATCAGCGCAATCAGGGAACGCTTCGGTTGATAAAGTGGTGCGTGGTCCATAGTTAGGTTCTTCTTTTTACATGTTTTTCGGATTTGTGAAGCTTTTTTTTCAGAAAAGTTTAAATCCGGCTCTATTTTTTCTTGCTCAGTGTTGTTTGTTCTCCAGTGACTTTGTTGGCAATGGTTACGGTCTGTGTAGCATTATCAACGGTTTTCAGCGTGTAGACCTGTTTGGCGTCTCCCGGAATCCGGAAGTCGGAACCTTCCTCTACTTCAAAGCTGGTATCCCGTTCAGGGCCGGCGGTGATAGTAAGGTTTACTTTCTTATCAATGATTGGAATGACGTATTTTGTTCCGCGCCTGATGGTGTAGGTTTGTCCGTTTTTGGTCGGCTTCAAATCCTTGACGACGGCTTCCTCGTCCGTTTCCACCATGTCCAGGCTGGGATTTTTGAATTCCTTTTTAACAACGCTGACAAGCTCGAACCTGGGTTCGTCTTTTGTATTCTTGCGGGCGCCGAACTTGCCGTTGGTCTGGACAATGTTTTTCCAAATTTCCTGTTTGGCGCGGTTCATGCCCTTAAAAGTAAAGTCATTGCCGTCCGCCTGGGTGAAAGCCAGGTAGAAACCGAACTGCTTGATTTCGTCGACAAAAAGCTTGTTGACCAGGGACGGATGGCTGTTCGGGTCATTGGGATGGGTTTTTGCCGCATATTCCTCCTCCACCGTGAAACCGTCGTTGTCAGGGTCCCGGGTCAGGACGTCCGAGTAAACGAATTCATTTTCCAGTCCGTTGTCCAGGAACCATTTGTTCGGAATGTTGCCATGGATAGGAGGGCCGGAGATGATGTCAAAGGGTTCCATTTCTCCCTCCTTAATCCAGAGATTGGGGGCTACGAAGCCCACATACTTCTGTGTTTCCTGGGCAATCGGCTTGAGCTCGTGGGAGGCGGAAAGTTCCTGGCCTACTTCCGCGGCTTTCCTGATGCCGGGAGGCGGCTCAATGGTTTTTTCGGAAATCTGTATGGGGAACTTGTATTTGTCATTCAGTCCCATAAGGGTCAGCGTACCATAGGCGGCCACCCCCAGGCCCAGGACGATTCCGGATGCCAACAGGATTTTGTCGTAATTTTGTTTTTCAGACATGTTGAAAGTATTTGCTGCGGTTGGTTGCCGTGGTTAATCTTCGGACGCTTCCTGAGCCTTGGGCTGGTTAAAGTGGATCAGATTCAGGGAGACCTGGACAAAGATCTGCTCCTTGCCCATGTAAGGCTTGATGACTTGCTGGATGGCCGGCGCCGCAGGTGCGGCCGCTTCATCCGCAGGAGTCAGGGAAGCCGCACCCGTGGCAGGTTGGTCAGCGGCAGGCTTGGCGGCCGCCGGATTGGCGATGGGTGGGGGCATCATCCGTTCGTTGCGGATCCGGATGGAGTTGATCGTGAACAGATAGTCCTGCATGCCGGTTATGGCGTTTATGGCGTTCAACACACTTTCCCGGTCGCCCTGGAAGGCGATTTCCAAAGGCATGGGAGTCCATGGGGACTGATCGGCTTCGTCCGATTCTTCCGGATTGTTCGCCGGGGTTTCAATGGGGAGCTGGGGGCGGTATACCTTGATGAATTTGGACAGGCCGCATTCCGTCAGCTTGTTGACCAGACTGTTGATGGCTTTCAATTCAAAACCCAGCGTGGAGGCTGCCTGAACGGAAGGCGCCTGGGTGCTGTAAACCTGGAAGCCGAGCCAGTTGGAGGTGTCCGTGATGAGGATGTTCTTTTTCTTGCAGGAGGAGATCAGGGAATCCCTGAATGTTTTCAGTTCATTCTGGAACGCCGTGGGTGTGGTGGGAACCAGCGCGGAAGAGGCAAGGAAGGGCTTGTAGGCCGTTTCCAGGCTGTTCACCGCCTTGGCATAGCGGTTCAGTTCCTTTTCCAGATCCTCGTTGGATGAACGGCACGGAGTGATTTCCGCAGCATTGGCGGACTTGATTTCCTTGGCGGCAATGCTGATTTTTTTGTCCAGCTCACTGCGTTTGGAATTGACGATGTACCCTGTCGCGGATAACCCCAGGAATAAGAGAAGCCCCACGCCCGCGACCATGGCGGCGGGCTTGTTGTCTGTAATCCAATTGCTCATAAAATATGTCTTGTTCGGGTTGGGTAATCTTATTTGTTAAAGTTCACGGGAATGGGCGTTTTTAACGGAAGCACCAGCTTGAAAGGCACAAAGGCTCCGGCCGCCGCGTCTACTTTGGCGTCCTTGGCTCCCAGCTCCATGATCTGGCGGGCTTCCAGCTTGACGTCTCCGGGCTTGAAGGTGAACAGGGATTCCTTGTTCCCGTCTATTTTTGCCTGAAGGTTCTGGATGATTCTCTGGCCGCCCAGGTTGCGGCGGACGAATCCGGTCAGGCGGATGGCATTGACGCTGTAAACGGTCGCTTCATCCTCGCCGGATGCGCTGGCGGAGGCCTCCGTCCTGATATCATCCACCAGGGATGTATTTTTGTCCGATGTGAAGGAATCCTTGATGACGGAGTAGCCCGTGATCTGGGTGGTGTCCTCCGGATTGAAATGGGCCAGCGGTTCAAAATCCGTGAACCAGTAGGGATAATCCTTGTGTTCCGATTGTTCCAGCAGATGCTTGATGATGTCCGCGTAGCCGTAGCGCTGGAGCGTGAGCTGCTGGTAGGAGGCCAGGGCAGAGTCCAGCTTTTTCAGTTTCTGTTCTTTCTGGCGCAGGGCGGATTGTGCCGATTTGATAGAAGTAACGATGGGCTGGACGCCGGCGAGGGTTTCCTCCGCCTTTTTTTCGCCCATATACCCTGTGACGGCATAGGCCGCGGCGCCGAGAACGGCAATGGCGGCTCCAGCGATGATGGCGGGCATTTTTTTCTGGTTGGCCCGTTTCTTGGCGACTGCGGTCGGTTCCAGATTAATATTGAGAGAAGCCCTCCCGATGGAGTGGATGGCGGTGCCGATCAATCCTCCCAGGATGAAAGCTTCTCTGGAGATGGCGTTCACGTCCACGCCGGACCCCACGCTCACGTTGTGCATGGGGTTGAAGAAGGAAATCGGAATGCCCAGTTTGTCTTCCAGGAATTCCTTGGTGTAGGGCAGGGACGCTCCGCCGCCGCACAGGTATGCCTTGACGGGAGCGCTTCCGCTCATCTGGGCGCGGTAGTGGTTGGTGGTGCGCTGAATTTCTGAAGCCAGCCTGGTCATGGCCGTGCGGATGACGGTGGCCAGATTGGCCGTGGCGGGATCCAGGCCTTCCGTTTGCCCGTTGCTCATGGAAACGAGGCCGCTGGTGGTTTTCAGGCGTTCCGCTTCCATGAAGGGAATGTTGAATTCACGGGCGATGGCGGAGGTGACGAAGATCCCCCCCGCGGAGATGCTGCGGGTGAAGAAACGGCCCTGTTCACTGTAAATCAGATCCGTGGATTTGGCGCCGATGTCGATGAGCATGACCGGCTCTTTTTCATCCGGATAACTGTCCACATACGCGTTGTACAGAGAGGTAAGCGCGCAGTCCACCTGGCCGGTGGAAAGGCCGTGGGAAACGATTTCGTCATTCAGGGAATCCAGGTCTTCCGCCTTAATGGCAACCAGGACGGCTTCCCGTTCCAGACCCTTGGCGGGGAGCAGATGGTAGTCCCACACGACTTCGTCCAGCGGGAAGGGGACGTGCTGCTGGGCTTCAAAACGGATGAGCTGTTCCACGTCGGTGTCGTCCAGGGCCGGAAGCTTGACGAAACGGATGAAAACGGATTGTCCGGAAACGGAATAGTTGACGACGCTTCCTTTGACATTGAGTTCCTGGACGAGGTCGGCGATGGCCTCCCCTATTTTTGTCAGGCGAAGGCCTTCCGCTGACGGATCCAGCACTACGAGGCGCGTGGCATAGCGGTCCAGGATAAGGCCGTCTTTGGAAGCCCTGGAAAAGACGCCCATTGAAACTCTCTGGGAACCTACGTTTAATGCGACTATTTGTCGTGAATTAGCCATGGGTGAATTTTTCTGTTAAATAAGATGAAATGATAAAAATGAATGGAACGTTATTCGCCGTCCGCCGGGGATTCTGCCGGAGTTCCGAACGGGGCAGGGGCAGAACTGGAAGCCGCCTGCTGGCTGTTGGGTCTCATAATTTCCGGATAGCGGTCGTACCAGAACACGGAGAAAGGCGTTTCATCCTTGTTCAGCAGGGGATAATAAGAGGTTTCCACGATGCTGGGGGACTGGATGGTCCACCATTTCTCCATCTTGCCGCGTTCGGTGGAATAAGTGGCGACAATCTTGCCGTTATATTCCACCACGACGCCCTGGTACTTCACCCATTTTCCTCTTCCCCCTTCCACGCCGGTAATGCGCCTGACGGAGGACGGGGAAAGGTACACGGAAGCGTATGTGTCGTCTCCCACCGGAACATTGACGTATTTGACTTCCTTATACAGTTTCAGGTACTGGCGCGCGCGGTCCGGATTGACTACCGCAATGTAGAATTTGAACGTCAGGGCGTCAATATAGCCGGATTTGGGCATGGGCGCGGCTTCCACCTTGAAGGGAATTTCAAAATCCGCCCATTTCTTCGGTTTCGGTAGCGGCCGGGGGTCGTCCTGCGTCAGGACGTTGGGGGACTGGCGCATATACAGGGACAGCTTTCCCAGGGAGACCCTCACCTGCATTCTGGGATTGCTGGTGATTTGCGCCGATGCCGCAGGGATGAAAAGCACCGCAGCCAGCATGACCGTGATAGTGTTAAGGATGGATTTCATAGCACAATTCGATTCCCTGATTAGTTACACCAAAAACCGAACTGTGGCTAGCAAAAATCTCTCGTTTCTTTCCATGCGGCGGGGGTGGAACATGACGCGGCTTCCTCCGGCGGTTCTGTCCGGGTGGTCAAGAAAAAAACATGCGTAATGGCTACGGGCTTGACCTGGCAGAAGTGTTTTCACATGCTCGGCCCATGGCGATTGATTCTGACCTGCTGAAAAAGTTTTCAGAGGCCCACGGTATTTCTGGGCATGAGGATGAAGTACGGAACATGGTGGCTCAGGAACTTGATGGATATGGGGAATTTTCTTCCGATGGTTCCGGCAGCCTGTTCTGCACCGGCGGCGGGTCCGGTCCCCGCGTGATGCTGGCCGCCCACATGGATGAAATAGGCTTCCTGGTGCAGAATATAACGTCGAACGGTTTCCTTCAGTTGGTGGGGATAGGCGGCTGGTGGCCGCATACCCTGTTAAGCCAGCGTGTCCTGGTAAAAACCCGCTCGGGTCGCGGCATCCTGGGAGTAATTGGTTCCAAACCTCCCCATTTTCTGCCGGAAGGGCAGCGCAACAGCGTTATGAGCATGGAAGCCCTGTTTGTGGACGTGGGCGCGGAAAGCGCGGAACAGGTGAAGAATGAATTCGGCATTCACCTGGGGGATCCCGTGGTGCCGGACGTGAAATTCTCCCCCCTGGAAAATCCGTTCCGGGTGATGGGGAAAGCCTTTGACAACCGCGCCGGCCTTTCTGTGATGATAGAGGCATTTAAGGAATTATGCCGGGAAGGGCATCCCAACACTCTGATTGCCGCCGCTACGGTTCAGGAAGAAGTGGGCACGCGGGGCGCCAGGACGGCCGGCGTCGCCATGCAGCCGGATTGCGTGATCGTTCTGGAAGGTCCGCCGGCAGACGATACCCCCGGGTTTGCCGTAGGGGATGCGCAAGGAGTTCTGGGTGGAGGCGTGCAGATCAGGCTGTTTGACCCCACGGCCATCACCAACCCCCGGCTGGCTGCCCTGGCCGAAAAAACGGCTTTGGATGCGGGCATTCCATTCCAGTTGACGGTGCGCCGTTCCGGCGGAACGGATGCGGCGGCCCTGCATCTCTCCGGAAAGGGAGTTCCCTCCATTGTACTGGGAATTCCCACCCGGTACATCCATGCCCATAACGGAGTGCTGGATCTGCGGGACTACCGTGCCACAGTGGAACTGACGGTGGCTCTGGCCCGTTCCCTGGACCATGAGACAGTGGAAGCCCTTACCCGTTACCTGCCCTGAAAGAAACGCTCATGAATCCGACCGCTTACGTACATGATCTGGACCCTGTCATCTGGCAGATAACAGACTCAATTGCCCTGCGCTGGTATGGCCTGGCCTATTTAATGGGCTTCATCTGCGGATACTATCTGCTTTCCTGGCTCTCCCGCCGGAAGCTGTATCCTGTTCCTCAGGACAGGATGGCGGATTTTGTCACTTACGTGGCCATCTTTGGCGTTCTGATCGGTGGAAGGCTGGGATATGTGCTCTTCTACCAGATTCCCAATCACGGCTGGTCCCAGTTTCTGGCGGATCCGCTCATGGCCCTGAGGGTGTGGGAAGGGGGCATGGCCAGCCACGGAGGGATGATTGGAGTGGGGCTGTACACGTTTTATTATGCGTGGAAGCACCGCGTCAAGTGGGCGGCGCTTCTGGACGGCCTGGCCATTGTAGCTCCCGTCGGGCTGTTTTTCGGGCGCGTAGCCAATTTTATCAACGGGGAACTGTACGGACGCATTGTTTCGCCCGGCTCTTCCCAGGGAATGATTTTCCCGGCGGAGCTTTCCCAGGATCCGGATTTGTTCGTCCGGGTGGCCTCCCGCATTTATGAAACGCCCGGATTGCTGGACAAACTGTCCCTTTCCGGCGTAGCCGTGCCGGAACGCATGACTGCCGCCTGGGTGGCCGACCGGGTAAGGGATACGCCTGCCATCAGGGAAATCGTGGGGCAGATGATGCAGGACCATGCGCGTTATCCCTCCCAGTTATATGAAGCGTTTGCGGAAGGCGTGCTTCTCTTTGCCGTGCTGTGGTTTGTGCGGGTAAGGTTCCCCCGTGCGTGGAATGGCCTGTTCTGCGGAATTTTTGCCGTTCTTTATGCCGCGGGCAGAATTATTTGCGAAGAGTACCGGGAACCGGATTCTCCTTTCTCCATGGGATTGACCCGCGGGCAGTTCCTTTCCGTTTTCCTCGTGCTGGTGGGCGCCGCTTTCTTTGCATATGCCTTCAAGACCAGGCAGACGGTTCAGGAATGCGCTTTCTATGAACCTGAAAAGAAAGACGGAAAGGAATCGTCCGGAAAGGCCGTTTAAAACGGGTCCAGGTCAAATTCCCCTGTTTGGGGAATATTGCTGGCGGGGCCTGCCTTGAAAATATCGGCAATGCAGCTGGAAAAAAGCCGCAAGTTCCGTTGGTCAAAGGCAAAACGTTCAAATTCCTTGACGGAAAACAGAGTGATGGGGTCCGTGTTGTAGGCTTTGAATTCCATGATGCCGGCGCCCGTATTCGTATTTGACAGGCGTCCCTCAATGCCTACGTCCCCGCTCATGAAGCGTCCCAGGATCAGGGAGGTTCCCGGAAGGGGGGAGACCAAGGAAACAAGATCGGACATGATGTTGCCGCCCACGTCCGTAGGTTTCAGCCTGACGATGGCGAGGTTGAGAGCTACGGCTCCCGGAATGGGGCGGTCAACCAGCTGCCATTTCATCCTTCCGCCTGTCTGTTTGGATTTATTTTCCAGCACGTTGCGGATGTCTTTCTGCAGCTCCGCCCTGAATTGCGCCGCCAGCGCCGGGGCCTCCTTGGGGAATCCGGCCTTGATGTAATCAATATTGACAGGGGCTACATACACTTTCAGCCTCGGAGAATTCCAGATGGCCTGTTCCGAGGGATTGTACCAGACGCCTTCAAAACAACTCTGCCTGGAGTCCGCGTGAAGAGAATGGGTGATCAAGGGGGAAACGGGCATTGTCCGGGAACTGGAACAGGAAAAAACCAAACCTGTTCCCAGAGCCAGGAATAGCCGTGTAATAGCGCCGCACATGCAGGGTAAGACAGCATCCGGCAGGCTGGCGTTCGAGACATGATTCGATTGACGCCAGGAATTTTTCCCGGCGGGGGCCCTGGCAATTCCGGGCGGCTTCGTGTTTCCTTCAATGGCATGGATGATGAGCGGGAAGAGCGGTTCGGCAGGGAACGGGCGAATGGCGTAAGAATAGCGGGGACGGGAAAAAGGCACGGTGAAGAATCAAAAACGGAGCGGTCGGAAGAATTCCTGCCTGCAAGGGAACGCGCAAGGTTGTCCCGTGTCCGGATGCATGATTGACAAGCCGGAAAAGCGGGGCATGCTGTTGGTATGAGATACGAGCCGCTTCCTTCTTCCTTTTTTGCCGGCAACCGTGAAGAACTCGCTTCCCGCCTGCCTGCCGGCAGTATGCTGATTCTGCATGCCAACGACGTATTTCCTACGAATGCGGACGGTACTTTTGCCCTGCATCAGAATGCCAACCTCTTTTATCTCACGGGAATTGACCAGGAAGAAACCGTCCTGGTCATGACTATCCGGGAGGACGGCTGGGATGAGATTCTGCTGTTGCGTGAGACAAATGAACAGATTGCCATCTGGGAAGGAGCCCGGCTCACGCAGGACCAGGCGAGAGAGCGGAGCGGCATTCAGGACGTGCGCTGGACCGATGAATATGATGCGCTGCTGGAAGCCCTGGTGCCGTCCGCATCCATGGTCTTTGTGGAAGCCAACCAGCATCCCCGCTGCACCTGCCCGGTGGAAACGCGCAATGCCCGCATGACCAAGGAACTGAAGGAAAAATTCCCGGATGTTGTTTTGAAGAATGTTTATGAGATCTTGGCGGACATGCGGCAAATCAAAAAGCCGGAAGAAATCAAGGCTCTCAAAAAAGCCTGCGACATCACCAATGAAGGCTTCCGGGAGCTGCTCCGGTTCATCAGGCCGGGGGTAGGCGAATGGCAGATTGAGGGATTTCTGGCCAACGAATTTATCAGCCGTGGCCCGCGCAAATTTTCCTTCCTGCCTATCATTGCTTCCGGAAAGGATACCTGCGTGCTTCATTATATCCAAAACGACAAGCGGTGCGAAGACGGCGATCTGGTGCTCATGGACATAGGCACGGAATACGGGAATTACAACTCCGACATGACTCGCACCGTTCCCGTGAACGGAAAGTTCACCCCCCGCCAGCGCGCTGTATATGAAAGCGTGCTGAATATGATGACTTACGCCAAAAAGATTCTGAGACCCGGCATTCTGAAATCGGAGTACGAACGCCTGGTGCGCGTTTTTGCCGCCGGAGAACTCGTCAAGCTGGGGCTCATCACGCCCGCGCAGGTGGCGGAAAAACCGTCCGATCCTCCCATTGTCCGGAAATATTACATGCACGGGTGTTCCCACTTCCTGGGGCTGGATGTGCACGATGTGGGCGAAGCCAACCCCGTTGTGTTGCCGGGCATGGTTTTCACCGTTGAGCCGGGCATCTATATTGCGGAGGAAGGCATAGGCATCCGTTTGGAAAACGATGTTCTGATCGGGGAAACGGAAAACATCGATCTGCTTGGGGACGTTCCTTTGCTGCCTGATGACATTGAACGGCTCATGGCCCGGTAAAATGGGCCGGATTCGGTTCTAAACTTGACAATGAGGCCCGTGTGGGTTTTCATTCCCGTCCCATCATGTCGAAGAAACTCAAAATAGCTCTTCCCAAAGGCAGTTTGCAGGATTCCACCGTGGAATTGTTCCGCAAGGCCGGCTACAACGTGTATGTGTCCAGCCGCGGGTACCGCCCGACCTGCGACGACGACGATCTGGAGCTCTTCCTGATCCGTGCCCAGGAAATAGGCCGTTATGTCAATGACGGTTTCATCGACTGCGGCATTACCGGACGCGACTGGATTTATGAAAACAGGGCGGACGTGGAAGTGCTGACGGATCTTCAATACTCCAAGGCCACCTCCAAGCCTACCCGCTGGGTGCTGGTAGTCCCGGAAAATTCCCCCATAACCTGCGCGGAAGACCTTCAGGGCAAGCGCATCGCCACGGAAGGCGTGGGCATTACGGAACGCTGGCTTCAGGAAAAGGGCATTGAAGCCCATGTGGAATTCTCCTGGGGCGCTACGGAAGTGAAAGTGCCGGAACTGGTGGACGCCATTGTGGACATCACGGAAACGGGAAGTTCCATCAAGGCCAACAAGCTCCGCATCGTGGACACCCTGATGACCTCCTATCCCCAGTTTATCGCGAACCGGGAAACCATGCAGGATGAGTGGAAGAAGCAGAAGCTGGAACGCCTGGTCATGATGCTCAAGGGCGCTCTGGAAGCGCGCCGGAAGGTGGGTCTGAAAATGAACCTTCCTGCTGCCTCCCTGAACGGCCTGGTAGAGGCTCTGCCGTCTCTGCGCCGTCCCACTATTTCCCATTTGGCGGAAGAAGGCTGGCTGGCCGTGGAAACGGTCATTGACGAATCCGTCGTGAGGGATATCATTCCCCAGCTCAAGGCCCTGGGGGCGGAAGGCATCATCGAATACCCGCTTAACAAGCTGGTTTACTAAATTTTTTCTCACCACAGTAAAACAACAAACGAACCACAATCATGGGATCGCTCAAAAAACGCCGTAAAGCAAAAATCAACAAGCATAAGCGCAGCAAGCGCATGCGTCAGAACCGTCACAAGAAGCGTTTGCGTTACAAGTCCTAAGGTTTGTGCGCTTCGCTGCTCAAACTGGCAGTCTGTCCGATTTCCGGAAAATCCCGGCGTCCTCCTTATCACGGAAGGACGCCGTTTTTTATATGGACACAGCTTTTGTATCATTTTTTAGCTCTTGCTTACCTGAGATAGACCTGTGCACAGATTGATGCATCACGGGAATTGAACAAGGTTATAGATGGGGACGGTAGCTTAAAACAACGGATGTCTTTCATTGCTGTTTCCTTTCAAGGAAGACCGGGATAATGCTGATGAAGGAGAATGGAGCCCGCGCATCATCCATAACACAGGGGTTGAAAAAACAGGAGGATATCCCGCAGGCAATTTTTCCGGCTTGGCAAGGATGTATTTTCCCCGGTTTTAGCGGCAGACCATGTCAGGCTGTTTCATAGCGGCGTCTTATACCGCCTTTTTTCCCGGAATCGTTTCAGGGGAATGCTGATGGTAAAGACGGTTTTCCGGTGTGGGATGCTGGAGACGGTGATGGCTCCGTCGTGGGCTTCCACGGCGCGTTTTACAATGGAGAGGCCCAGGCCCGTTCCCTTGATTTCCGAGGAGTGGTGGGCTTCCACCCGGTAGAAGCGGTTGAAGAGGAAGGGGATGCTTTCCGAGGGAATACCCACGCCCGTGTCCGTGACGGTAATGACGCAGGCATCCTGTATTTTGGCGGCGGCCACACTAATGGAAAGTCCCGGCTCCGTGTTTTGCTTGAGAGCATTTTCTACCAAATTGAACAGAATTTGCGCCCAGTAAAAGGGGTCTCCATAAAGTTCCCAGTCCGCGGGAATGTCCATGTGCAGGACGGCCTGATTTTTCTCCCGGATGGAATCCAGGCGGGAGAAGACATCATCCGCGCAGGTGGTGAGGCGGAACCACTGCTCTTTCAGAATCGCCTTGTGGCCTGATTCGAGTTTGGAGATCATGAGCATGTCTTCAATAATGTTCATTAGCCTCTGGCTGTTCTGGTGCATGACTCCGATGAATTTGCGGGCCAGACCGGGACTTTCTTCCACAAGATTGTCCTCCATCAGGTTTTCCAGATATCCTACGATGATGGTGAGGGGCGTGCGCAGCTCGTGGGAGGCGTTTGCCACGAAGTCCCGGCGCATCTGGTTGGTGAGGTAGTTCTGCGTGATGTTGCGCAGCAGGATGCGCTTTTCTCTGATTGGGGCGTCCGTGATGGCGCTGTCCAGATGCCATGCCGTGATGCCGTTTTGCACTCCGCCGGGGGAATTGGCGGCGCTCAGCGTGAATTCCTTGGTGACGGGACCGTCCGTGTCGAATGCTTCCTGAACATGCCCCAGCAGTTCCTGGTTGCAGACCAGCGCTCCCGCTTTGCGCCCTTCCAGCTTTTCTTCCTGAAAGAGTTCTTTGGCCAGCGTGTTAGCCAGCGTGATATGTCCGGATGGACCGATGAGCAGGAAGGCTTCTCCCAGAGCTTCCAGGAAGCGCCGTTTGTCCGCGATGGCCTGTTCCTGCGCTTCTTCCCCGCGCTTCAGCAGGCGTTGGGCGTCCCGCAAGGCTTTTTTCCGGGCTTTCATAGCGGACCGGCATACCTGAATCAGATGCCAATTTAAGTACAGGGAGGCCAGAATAAGGATGGTCAGGATGTAGTCGATGGCCGACATGGAACCGGAGCGTTAAGCCTTTTCTTCCGGGACGCGGCGTCCCGGCAGGGTAAAGCGGTAGCCGATGCTGCGGACGGTTTCAATGCAGTCTGCATAGGGAGCCAGTTTCTGACGCAGCCGCTTCATGTGCGTGTCCAGCGTACGGCTCTGGGCCTGGTGGCTGTACCCCCATACGCAACTGAGCAGGTCATTGCGGTTCAAGGTTTGGCCTTCCCGTTCAACCATATGGATCATGAGCTTGAATTCCGTGGCCGTCAGGTCTGCTTCCTCCTTGTCGATATAGAATTTGAGGGCGTTTTTGTCAAAAGTGAAGGGGCCGTATTCCGCAATGACGCTGCCGGGGGTACGCTCGCACCGTTTCAGCACGCTGGCCACGCGCAGAACAAGTTCCTTGGGGCTGAACGGTTTGGTCACATAGTCGTCCGCTCCCAGTTCCAGTCCCTGGATGCGGTCTTCCGCCTGGGCCTTGGCAGTCAGAAAGATGACGGGAATATTCTGGGTGCGGCTGTCCCGGCGTAATTCCCTCAGTACGCCATGCCCGTCCATGCCCGGCATCATCTGGTCCAGCAGGATCAGGTCCGGCTTGTCCCGGCGCGCCGCTTTCAGCGCGGTCAGACCGTCATAGGCCGCCAGGGGCGTATGGCCCGCACGTTCCAGGTTATAGGCCACAAGGTCTGAAATGGCGTGATCGTCTTCAGCGATAAGAATGGTTGCCATGTCTGTTTTTACGATGAAAGAAAGGGCGGTGTCCCGATATTAGATGTGACGATTTGTTCACATTTCCCCGTCCGGGAGGCGTTTCCGGTCAGTGAAGGCCTTCTCTTATGCAAACATACTGTAACGGAGGCGTTTTCGTTTTGCAAGGCTGGCCCAGATTCAACTTCTCTTCCCTGCGTCATGTGATACACTTGCGTTGCAACAGTTGTATTGTTATGCGAAGCGATAGAGTTAAAGCAGGGTTCGAGCGTGCGCCGCACCGCAGTTTGATGCGTGCCACCGGAATGACGGATGAGGATTTAAGCCGTCCTTTCATTGCCATTTGCAATTCCTTTAATGAAGTGATTCCGGGCCATGTTCACCTGAACAGGGTGGCAGCCCTTATCAAGGAGGAGGTGCGCAAGGCCGGAGGAACTCCCGTGGAATTCAACCTCCCCGGCGTTTGTGACGGCATTGCCATGGGCCACGGCGGCATGAAGTTTTCTCTGGCCAGCCGTGAGTTGATCGCGGACAGCGTAGAAACGATGCTGAGCGCCCATGCGTTTGACGCCATGATCTGCATCCCTAATTGCGACAAGATTGTCCCTGGCATGATTATGGGCGCCCTTCGCTGCAATATTCCCACTATTTTCTGCAGCGGCGGTCCGATGGCCGCCGGCATGGCGGAGGACGGCACCGTGCTGGACCTGAACAGCGTGTTTGAGGCTGTCGCCCGCTTTAAAGCAGGCAAGATTAATGAGGAGGAACTTCATTCCCTGGAATGCCGCGCCTGCCCCGGCGCCGGTTCCTGCTCCGGCATGTTTACGGCCAATTCCATGAATTGTTTGAGCGAGGTGATTGGCCTGGCTCTTCCCGGCAACGGTTCCCTGCTGGCTACTTCGGAGGAACGAAAGGAGTTCTGGAAGCAGACCGCACGCCGCGCCGTGGAGATGGCGAAGGCGGACGGCCCCCTGCCGCGAGACATTGTAACCCGTGACGCTATTGACAATGCTTTCGCTATTGATATGGCCATGGGCGGCAGTTCCAATACCGTGCTCCATACGCTGGCCATTGCCCGGGAAGCCGGCGTGGAATATGACCTTCAGCGCATCAACGATATTTCCAGACGAACCCCCAACATCTGCAAGGTGGCTCCTTCCTCCCGCTTCCACATGCAGGATGTTTTGCGCGCGGGCGGAGTGAGCGCCATCATTCATGAAATTGCCAGGATCCCCGGCGCTCTTCATCTGAACGCCATGACCGTCAGCGGGAAGACGCTGGGTGAAACGGTGGAGGGGTGCGGCATTGCGGATGAAACCGTGATTCATCCGCTGGAAAATGCATATTCCCGTGATGGCGGCCTGGCGATTCTGTTCGGCAATTTGGCCGAGGAGGGCGCTGTGGTGAAAAAGGCGGGTGTGCATCCGGATATGATGAGTTTCCGCGGGCCCGCCGTGATTTTCGAGTCTCAGGAAGAGGCTTGCGAAGGCATCCTTGCCGGGAAGGTGAAGTCCGGCGATGTGGTTGTCATACGCAATGAAGGACCCAAGGGCGGCCCCGGCATGCAGGAAATGCTGGCTCCCACTTCCTATATTATGGGGCAGGGCCTTGGCGCGGAAGTGGCGCTTATTACGGACGGCCGTTTTTCCGGAGCCACGCACGGGGCCTGTATTGGCCATATTTCTCCGGAAGCGGCGGAAGGCGGTCTGATCGGCCTGCTGAGAAACGGGGATATGATTGAGTATTCCATTCCGGACCGCACGCTGAACGCCTGTTTGAGCGAGGAGGAGATCGCACGCCGTCGTGCGGATTGGAAACCTACCTATAACAGGGTTTCCTCCTCCTGGCTGAGCCGTTACCGCCAGCTTGCCACGAATGCCAGCAAGGGAGCAGTCCTCCAGCGTGGGGAATAATAGCTCGTATTATTCGACTCATCTCAACCAAATTTCAGCCGCCTTCCTCCTTAATGGGGATCGCGGCTGATTCATCTGCCGTCGTGCGGATTGAGATGCCGGTAGTTGTAGTAGATGAGGCCGAGCTCGTCGTCCATGTATTCGCTCGAGAAGCGGAATTTGTTCTCTTGCGCCATGTTGCCTTCCGACGTGATCAGCCCTCCATACGGACGGTATTCGTACAGGGCGCGGCGACCGCGCGCTTCCCCGAAGAGGGAAGTGACGTTCTTCATCGCGTCGTGCATGCAGTAGAGATGTTCCTTCACTTGTGTCCCGTTCGCCTCCCAGCGCGTCCTGGCCATGACGCGCGTGGCCTAAGGTTCCGAGGGGTCCCAGAGGTAGCTGCGCACAAGTACCGGCGTTTCTCCGGTCAAGTCGCACTCCGCCACCTGCAGGTAGTTTCGGTAGAATTATAGACAACGTCCATCATTTCTTCTAAAAGGAGAATTGCCAAGCATATCCAGTATTTTCTTCCCGTAGCTGAATCGGTTGAGATGTCTTTTCATAATAATCTTTTTGATCATTTCGCAATAGGGAGCCTCTTCTTCTTGCATATTCATATAAAACCATAAAAAATCCCACCCATTTTTATCATCCGGGAAATGTTCTATATAATTTTCCGCTGCCAAGTCAAAAATATCCGCCCTGCTTAAAATAGCCTCTCCGTATGCATTGTTTTGAAGAAGAGATAAAATATCTTTATCTTTACTCGATAAGCGGATATATGGAATAATAACTCTATTTAAATAACTATCGTCATCCTGATGTACCATGGACAGTATTTCCGGATACCGTCCGTTGCGGACCTGTTTGAATTCTTTCTTCAACATTTTCTCCCAATTCGCAGAATGAATGATATAACTCGCCAATTGCTGCTTCTGTTGCAGCGATAAGTTCATTATTCATTCCTCTGCCTGAATATATACCGGATCTTTGGGAAGCTTTTCCATATCGTAAACAGGTACTGGCTGCGGAGACTGTATCACCGGAGCCTCTCCTCGGTGACAAGATGAGAAAAATACGACCGGAAACAAGGGAAAGTATAATATTTTGCTAAAAATCATATTCTTTAGATATGGAAACATGGACATCAAGTTCCTGCTTGAGCATTTCAATATTGTTGCTACTTCGTCAAGGATTTTCTCAAAACTATTGGCAGATTCATAGCATTTTTACAATGGTTAATATCTTTGATAGGAAACATAGCTTTATAAAAATCAGCAAAAATTACTATTAAAACAAAGAAGTCATCATTTATGTATTAATTATATAAAATCAAAAATATTATATTTTATTTAATTTGTTCCATATCCTGTTTATACCGCAAGTTGTCTTGCCATTCACATATTAGTTTCCACAGTTTTTCTTTATCTGCACAGGAAAAATCAGTATCATAATCATAAAGGATTATTACGGTCAGGGTACATTCTTTTCCACAGTATGTGGCATAGACATGATGATCGGGAAACTGATCAGCGAGTGTTTGATTAAATTTAGACAATTCCTCAATCTCTACATTTCCTATTATTAAAGGAGGATCATAGCTAAAGACATATGTATTGTCGATCTCTCCTAGAAGAGGAGATCTCTTATAATATTTATCAAAAAACAGAAAAGAAGCAAATACTGAAACAACAACAATAATACAGTATATAATATATTTTTTCATCATATCATTTTAATAAAATCGATAATTACTCAAAAAAACAAAACTTTTTCTCTTCTGAAATTAGTCTCAATTATGATAATAACATAAAAATTCAAATCGCCATTCTAAATTTTTATAAGTTATCTCATTTCTAGAGTACTCTGAAATAGCTGCTCTCCTCCGCAACATAAGCTTTCTATCTCTTTTTGGCATCAGAACAGCTTTCAGCATTTCTCATCATCTTCTGATAATTAAAAAATAGTTTTCTAAATTATATAAAATCATCATATAATTTCTTTATTTTCTATTAATCTGATAGTGGGAAATTTTTTCAATACAAAGTCAACAAGTTGAATAACACAAGATTCTACTGATGGAGAGTAGCGTAAAAAAAGTACATATGAATCTTGATAGGGATAATAAGAAGTTCCCCATATCAAATTAACAATTACCAATTCAGCTATACATATGCCATTTTTATAAAACGGATGAACACAGTTATGTTCCAGAGGAATGGATTCCGCTGTCATAGCCATCTCCCATGATTTATAGTCAAATGAAGAATCTGTCAGTTCGCAGAAATACGAAGGAAGCTCTCTAAATGCACGGCTTTCTTCCGGATATTTTGCCAGACTAAAAGCTCCTTGCACAAAATCGATACTGCGTGAATTTTCAATATGATTAAGTTCATAAGCTTTCATATCGCAAAGCTTTCCGTTGGAACAAAAACTTGGTGTGACAATAAATCCTCCTTCAAGAGGATAAAGACCATCTGTCCCTTCCCAATAAATAGGAATATTTTGATAAGAGGAATTATGTAGATAATTCTGAATGCGAATTCCATTCCTATCAGCCTGCTGACTTGTATAAAAACGAATTTCCTCTATCTCTTTTTTTCTTTAAGAAAAAGTGAATTACCGCCCCATTATTCATGAAATAAAGGGTATC
The DNA here is from genome assembly GCF_030848305.1 of Akkermansia muciniphila. Taxonomy (NCBI): domain Bacteria; kingdom Pseudomonadati; phylum Verrucomicrobiota; class Verrucomicrobiia; order Verrucomicrobiales; family Akkermansiaceae; genus Akkermansia; species Akkermansia muciniphila. Next base: position 1,302,426 of record NZ_CP114598.1, read on the forward strand.
CATACTGGACTGAAAACCAATATATAAATGAGAATAGTGCTCATGCGAAGGAACACAGTTATTATCTTCACAGGAAAAACCCCGCCATAGAAAAGAAATCCATTTTTTACCACATTTATTCCATTTCTGCGAATTCCACTTGTTTGGATATTCACGGGCATTCGGCGGCAACTCCGGAATATATGAACATATTGAATTGGAAAGCATATAATGCAAACCATTTTTGCATTCAAAAAAAAATATAATTCGCTTTATTATCAATATCAAAATAGTATTTATTTATTTCTTGATTCATTTTTTAATAATATACATTTTATCGCAAATAATATAAACTATTTTCTATATAGAATTTTATATTTTTCATCCAATTCTGTAAATATCAAAAATAATACGCCTTCAAGTAAACTTGCAGGCGTATTATTAAATATTAGACATATATTATTCCACTTTAATATCAGATATATTCAGCTTTTTATCCCTACTTATCTTAACTGATTTTTCCCGTATGTCATCGTTTTTGTTAGGTGTTCCCAAAAAAGTATCAATAAAGTAATAATACTGTTGGTCGGCATAGACCCTATAAGTATGCTTTAGACTCATCTTTCCTAATTTACATAGTATAAAAAAAGCGGTTTTCACAGAAACACCTACATCAGGAAGTATAAAATCTTTATCGGTAGAATTTTTACTATCGTATAAAAGATTTATTATTTTATTTTGATCCACATTAGCTGCTTCTATTGGAGAAAAAATACACATACCTCCTAAGATAATTATATAAAAATATAAAATTTTATTCTTTAACATACATTTATGATTCTTTAATGCAACACATATCCATCATCTCTTCTTGAGAACTATGGCAGTGATAGGACCAAGACCCGGAATATGAAGATGCAAATTTACGTATACAACTCTCTATACCCTCTTCTGTCACATTACAACATTTTTTTCTTTTTCTTTACCATATCTCATGAAGGTTGAAAAAAATATACCATTTAAATAACCAGGTACTCCTGTAAGAGTGGAAAGTAAATCCACCCCTTTGGCTGGCCACCATCCATAGCTCTCATTACCCAATTCAACCCACCAGTGCCCATATGCATCCTCTTCTTCTCCTTCCAGTTTTTTAAATACATTCTCTCTAACAAGCTGTTTCCATTTTATTGTTTTTCGTTTTACAGTGATGGTAATAATAGGAGTATCTTTCGGTATTGTTTTTTCCCCTAAATAATCAAAATTGATCATTCCATTATTATTAACGAACGCGAACAAATTCCAGCCGCCCTGTTCCATGATGGGATCTCGGCTGACCCACCTGCCGTCGTGCGGATTGAGATGACGGTAGTTGTAGTAGACAAGCCCCAGTTCTTCCTCGCTGTATTCGCTGCTCCACTGGATGGGCTGGGCGCCGTCTTTGCGGATAGGCAGCGGGCGCGTAGTGCTGCGTCGGATCCCGGAACAGGAACCATCGGAAGGCTCCGCTGACGGCATCTATGACGGCTATTTGCAGGTAGCCACGGTACATGTAGCGCAGGTAGCTGCTCACCGTCCCGTTGACGCTCACTTTGCGGGTGTGCCGCCTACCCATGGAGTCGCAGGCGCATTCCACCACGGTATTGGCGCTTTCATTAACGAAGCGCACCGGGCGGTTTTCCGCGTTGTAGGCGACCTGCCAGATTCCGGTGGATGTCCTGATCAATGTCTGATTTCCGTCCGCGTCGTAAACCAGCTCAAAAGCGGCTTCTTCTCCGCGCTCGATGGCGGTGTATTGGTTGAGCAGGTCGGTTGTGTAGGCGGTCGCTTCTTCCGCGTCTTCCCGCGCGGTTTTCCGGTTGCCGATGTTGTCATAACTGTAGCCGTATGTCTTGCCGCTGACGGTGGCGGTGGTCAGTTCGCTCCGGCTGTTGCAGACAAAGCTGTCGTTGACTGTATTCCCCTGGCGGGGCGTGCGCCGCGTGACGGGCCTTCCCAGGCTGTCGTAAGCGTATTCCCTCGTTACGGCTGCATTTCCGGCGGTGTCCGTCATGCTGACAACTCGACCGACTAGGTCGGTTCGAGTCATGATAGTGTTGTCGTGGCCTATTCTAAATAATTTCAAAAAAACTCCTTCCAATATCATATTGGAAGGAGTTTTTAATAAAAATAAGTGAATTATATTTAAAATTTATTATAATGAAAATCATCAAACAAAAAAGAATTAAACATTATTCATATTCGTTTAGCTTCTACTGATCTCGAATAAATTAATCTCACTTCTTTCGCATGAGAATCGAATAATATTACTATTTCTCTAATCTTATTACTGTAATCATATCCTTTCACAATCATCTTGATATTAAAACTATCTATATCATAGACTGAAATAATCTTACGAAAACTGCGATTTTGAGTTGGTGGAATATCCCCAAAATCAGACCAAAGGGCTATTGATAAATTAGTATTGTCACGGCTTATATTCATATACTCTAAACCATCTGTTGTCTGCCATGTCCCGTAAATCCATTTCGGAATTTTGGAAGCGTTAAAATCAACGATATACTTATGAGATTGGTTAATTTTTACTGGAAATGTCTTTTTATAAATGTCACAATCCGAAAAATCTATTATAAGAGTTTCATTTTTTAAATGTTGAAAAATTGAGAATTTAATATTTGTCCAACTGCTACGCATCCAAAATGACAAGTATTCATCACTTAATTTAATTGGAATTAACACACATTTTTCATTTCTTAATATATCAAATATATCAATACTAATTGATTTTCTGTTTCTTTTTATTTCAAGACGATAATCTAGAAAAATAGAAAAATTCCACTTGCCAAGATACTTTTTCCACAATTCAGGACGAATATTAATCTTCATATTAACTAATTATGTTTATTTTTTTCAAAATTTATGAAATCATTTGTTTTTTGACAGGTAAGGCAGGATGGATGTTTGCTCATCTTCATATAGCAAATGCTCCTTCCTGCATAAGCCGGAAGGAGCATTGTGTAAATAACAAGAATATTAATGAGGAACAGGATAGGGAACTTTTAGTTCATAATAATTAACAAGTTTCCCTTCTTCATTAAAGTTAAATTCAAGAAATTTTAGCCATTCGTCACCAGGATACTCCGGATCGCTCTTGTTACAACGATAACCCAAACTATCTATGACAGGAGGATTATCACTTCCTACTATACCAACTCCTAAAATGTCTATTACTTCTTGTTGAGTTGTTGTCCCAATAACAAAAGACTTGGCTATTGTTTTCTTTTCTTTCCAAGAATATTTTTTAAGAGGATATTTTTTACATAACTCTTCCGGCGGGCATCTATATAAACCATTCCTGTTTGTTTTAACGGAATGATTATTTAAATCAAATTGATACAAATCAACATCTTCCGAGCAGGAGCAGAGCAATGTGCTACATAGAAAAACAACATTTTTTGATATCATCATATTTTACGGAATTATTCACTTAGTCTTGTTTCGTTGATTTCCTCGATTTTTCATCAGATCAATTTTATGAATATCAATAGTCAGGATGTTCTGAAAATCTTACAGCAAGACTATTCTTCATAATTCTGAAATTTAATATTTTGAATATAAATAATATATGCGTATCACTTTTTCTCCATTTTCCCAGATAGCAACTTTACTTTTATCATTTGAAAAACAAAATGTCATCTTACGAATCCCAGACAGTGTTATAATATTTTTTATTTTCTTATTCTCTGTATCTATGAAAGCAATAGCTGTTTTAAAATTCCAAGGAGCAGTAAACCTGCCTGCATAAGTAAATATAACTGCAAGAAGTGTTCCATCATCAGAGAGGGAAGAAATGGATGTTTTCCAAAGCCTATGTTCTAATCGAAGAAGTTTGGGAGTAATATCTATTACTTTCTGTTTACCCTGATAGAAAGAAAAAATCGCTTCTGGAACAGAGGAGGAAATACAAGCTCGAGTCATATCAGACGATAACATACTATCAGCCGGAGTCCCATATTCTGACTCATTAAACGAAAAATTTGTTTGCTCAAGAAATGTCATCGGCTTGAAATTTATAGATCCTAAGAGCAACGGTTGAGCCTCGGATGAAGACTTATATCCACCTAACATCTCCAAGCAAATTGCCTTTTTGTGGAGTAAAAAATTATATTTTTCTATTAATTTTTCATTTTTAATGATATAAGATTTAAGTATTTGAAAATTTCTAGGAAACAGGGATGAAGAATAAAGTAAAGGAATATACTTCCGAGCAGTACCATTAAAAATAATATTACTCGAAACATCGGAAACAGCTTGTTCACGTCTTCCCCTATAAACATTTCCCCAAGGATGTTTTTTAATTAATGTCAAACGTTGACAGGATTTTACATCCTTAGTATTTAATTCATAAATTTCTACATACTCGTCATCCCACACGGCAAAATGTTTTCCATCGTCTGAAAATGACATGGTTGGATGAGAACCGCGATCATAAATACAATTATTAGAAAAACAAGAGATATCCAATTTTGAAATTATATGAGTCTCTGGAAAGACATGTGACTCTCCTAAAGCTAGTAAAGGCATAACAAATATATGGCTAACTATTATTTGAAATAAAGAAATATTCATAATATTTTAAATAAAACAAAATTATCTATTAATCTCTTCACTATAAAAATGACATTTACATTTTGCAAACCAGGCGCTTAAAAATGGAATCGAGTGTATTTTTGTATAAGATTTTGCTTGTTGTTTTCGAATATTTGAATCAGTGGCTCTATCACCTGGTTCAACTCTCGAAAATGGATTCATAACTCTCCAAAAACCTCCATGTCCTCCTTTAAATCCCATAGAGCCAAAAGATACGGGAATCATTATTGGCATTTCAGGAGATCCTTGAATTTTTCCTACAACTGCTTTTTTGGCATTGTCCTCTTCTACTCCATGGGCATAGTAATCTTGCCACATGTGATTTAAATGTCCAAGCGTTTTCAATGCTTCTTTACAATCTTCCAACGATATCATTTGTTTAGATATTGTATCATAGAATTTTTTAGATTCTATAGCAAGGGTAGAAATATAATTTCTTTTAGCTGTTTCAAAGGTCTCATTACTGTCCAATCCTGTGCAATAATGATAAGCTTGGTTTTTACCCATCTCTCCAGAATCCGTATCTACATTTGCTTCAACAATAATCTCTAATAACTCTTTCTTAATGGGAAGAGAAATACTTTTACCATTAATATCAATTTGGAATTTATAGGAGGAAAGAGAACGTCTTGTTAGCCTTCTATGGCGTCTTGCGAGCCATAATCCTAATTTATCGTACTGATAATAAGCTCTATTTCCTACAAAGGCGAACAAATTCCAACCGCCCTGTTCCGCGATGGGATCTCGGCTGATCCACCTGCCGTCGCGCGGATTGAGATGCCGGTAGTTGTAGTAGATGAGGCCGAGCTCGTCGTCCATGTATTCGCACGAGAAGCGGAATTTGTTCTCTTGCGCCATGTTGCCTTCCGACGTGACCAGCCCTCCATACGGACGGTATTCATACAGGGCGCGGCGTCCGCGCGCTTCCCCGAAGAGGGAAGTGACGTTCTTCATCGCGTCGTGCATGCAGTAGAGATGCTCTTTCACTTGCGTCCCGTTCGCCTCCCAGCGCGTCATGGCCAGGACGCGCGTGGCCTGAGGTTCCGAGGGGTCCCAGAGGTAGCTGCGCACAAGCTTCGGCGTTTCCCCGGTCAAGTCGCACTCCGCCACCTGCAGGTAGTCCCGGTAGAGGTAGCGCGCGTGGAAGCCCGTTGTCCCTCCGACCGTCACTTTTTTCTCAAACCTCCTGCCCATGGAGTCGTAGGCGCATTCCACGGTTGTCCCGCCGTCCTCGCTTTCAAATTTCACAGGCCGGTTTTCGGCGTTGTAGGTGATTGTCCAGATGCCGGTGGAAGTTTTCACCAGCGTCTGGTTGCCGTCGGCGTCGTATTGGGGAACGAATGCCGCCGCGCCATTTCCGGCGATGCCCGCGTATCGGTTGAGTTCATCGGTTTCATAGTCCGTCGTGTTGCCGAATTCGAAGGCTTCCTTCCGGTTGCCGATGTTGTCGTACTGGTAGCCGAAGCGCCCTCCGGGCCTGAGCTGGTCTCCGATCAGTTCGCCGCGGCTGTTGTAGGTGAACAAACGCGTCGTTTTGGGCTCCGCCGTGTTCCACGTGTCCCTGCGCCGGGTCGGACGGCCCAGCGCGTCGTAGTCGTATTCATGTCTCGCCGGCGGGTTGGTGCTTCCGGGCCTCTGGTAGTCGATGACGGAGAGGAGGTCGCGGCTGCTTTCATAGGTGTTGACCCGGGTCATGCCGTTGGGGTAGGCGAGTTGTTCCACAAGCCCTCCCTGTTCGCAGTAGGTCCAGGAGAAGGGGTTTTCCATGCCTTCCGCCGCGAGGGCGGAGAGGCGGCCTTTGCCGTCATAGGACAGGCGCTCCTGCTGGACGCGGCGGCCGTCTGCGCTTAATTCATACCCTGCCTGACGGCCGAGCCCGTCATAGAGTTCGGAGACCTGCCAGGAGAGGCCGTTTGCCTCAAGGCAGTCTGTTTCCGGTTCTCCGTAGGGATTGCAGGCGAAGGTCCGCGTTCCGGCGGCATCCGTGATTTGCGTCAATTGGCCGAGGTGGTCGTAGGCGAAGCTCTGGCCGGGCGTGGCGTCCGAGTAGCTGATTCCCGCCAGCAGCCCGCGGGCCTGTTCGTAAGTGCGGGTCTTCACGATGCCGCGGGCGTTTGTTTCCGTGGCGAGCCTGTTGAAGGCGTCCCAGGTTTTGTCCACGTGCGTTCCGTCGGCATAGGTTTTGCGCGTTTCCAGCCCCGTGGCGTCGTCATAGCTCCAGGCGGTGGTGTCGCCGTCCGCGCGGCCGGTGGGGTCTTCCGCGATGTCTCCTTCCTGCGCCGCGCGGAAGGTGGTCAGGCTCACCAGGCGGTCCGCCTCGTCGTAGCCCATCAGCAGGGGCTGCGTCCCCGTTCCCCATTCGGCCGTTTTCCGGCCTCTGGCGTCGTATCCGGCGCACGTCGTATTTCCCAGCGCGTCCGTCACTACGGCGGCCAGGTCAAAGCGGGCGTCGTACTGCGTGACGGTTTCATTTCCGGCGGCTTCCGTCACGCTGACGGCGCGTCCGGCCAGGTCGGTCCGGACCGTCGTTGTGTTGCCGCGGCCGTCCGTGCGGGTCAGGGTCACGCCCGTGGCCGTATAGGCGCGGGCGGCCGTTTCCGTGATGCCCGCGTGGTTCTGCTGCGAGAGCATCAGGCCGTCCGCCGCCACCGTTTGAGCCGTGACGCTGGAAGAGGGGATAACGCTCTTTTGGATTCTTTTCGTATTTTCAGCATACTCCGTCCATTCCGCCGAAGTCAAGCCGCGTTCGTCGATATTTATGGTTTTTGTTTCCAGAACTTCGGAGAGTTCAGACAGGAGCTGCTTCCGTACGGAGACGAGCGGATGTCCATCTGCATGGTAGCGGGTTTGCGCCGTGACCAGATAGACGCCGTCTTCCGCGTTTTCCACGCTGAAGGCATATTCCCGGATGGGGCTGTTGTCCGGTGCGGGCTGCTCCGCCAGGGCGAGCGTTTCCCTGGTCATGTTGCCGAAGGCGTCGTATTCGTAGAGCATGGGCGCCATGGCGACGGCCCCCTCCTGCGTTCCCGTATCTCTCCATGTGCGGATGAGGCGCCCCTGTGCATTATATTCGGAATGGTCATACAGGAACCCGGCAGTCGTGGGCGTCACTTGCAGGACGCTTTGTCCGAAGCCGTTGACCAGGGTCCGGGAGAGGATGGTGGTCTGGCCGGCCAGGGTAACGGTTTCCCTCAGGCAGTTATGGTCGATGTCATAGACATGGCGGCGTTCGCGCTGTCCCGTGCCGTATTCATGGAGTACGGAGCCGTCGGGGTGACGTTCGGTGACGAGGGTGGCGCCGGCGGGCGTCGTGACGGTTTCCGTCAGGCCGTCTTCGCTGTAGGCTGTCGCCGTCACGCGGCCCAACACATCGGTTTGCCTGACGATACGGCCGAGCCTGTCGTATTCCACGCTTTCCGTCGTGGTCATGGCTCCCCTGTCCCGGCGCGTCTGCAGGGCGCGCCCGGCGGCGTCCCGGGTGTAGGTGGTGATGGTTTCCGGGGTAATGACCGTGTTTCCGTCGCTGATTTCCGAACGGATGGTTTCCACCAGCTGGTGGGCGCTGTTGTAGCCGTACGACGTCAGGATTCCGTCTTCGTCCGTTTCCGAGAGCTTGCCGCAGCACATCCAGGACGTGGCGCTGACGCGGCCGTTGCCCCGGGTGGTTTTCGTGCGGCGGCCTTCTTCGTCGTATTCATGGGCGCCGCTTGAGAGCAGCAGCCAGTTGTCGCCATCCCAGACGCTTTCCTGTTCAACAAGCACCGTGTCGTTGGCGGCAAGGAATGATTCCGTCTTGCGGCTCTGTCCGGCCGCCAGTTCGCCGCCGACCTTGGTAACGGCCGTCTTTTTGTGCGCGGCGCCGTGTTCCGCGGCCGCCTCATAGTTATAGAAGGTTTCCACGCCGGCAATGTCCCGGGTGAATTTGGTTTGCCCGGCGGCATAGGGATAGGCGGCGGCTTCTCCATACGTTTCTTCCACGCTTGTCTGTTCCTGGCCGGAACCGGCGGCAGTCACGGTTTTGGTCACACGTTCCATGAGGGGGGAGCGCTCATAGGCGTAAGCGGCGGCCGTCAGTTCGATTTCCGTGCCGTCGGACAGCACCCGGGATTCGGCGATACGCGCCGGACGGTTGTCGTAGAAGCGCAGGCCGGCGTATTCGGTCCGGGTTACCTGTTCTCCTCCGCCGGCCCAGGGCGTCGCCTCAAGCGTGACCCGTCCTTCGCCGTCGTATTCATAGCGCGTGTAGCCGCCGTCCGGACGGTTGATGCGGGAGACGCGGTACTGGCTGTTGTATTCGTAGGAGGTCGTCCGCGCCAGCGGCGTGTTGAAGGCTTCCGTTTCGCTTACCAGCAGCCAGCCGCCGTCCGTGTATTGCCTGACGCTGCGGTTGCAGGCGACCGGCTCGGCGTCGTTGATGCCTCTGACGGTTTCGATGCGTTCCGAGAGGCCTCCGTAGAGGCGGTTGGTTTCAATGGTGCGGATGATGGTGTCGTCCCCCTGGCCTTTGGCGATGCTGACTTTGCCGGGTTCTTCCGTACGGGTGATGGTGTGGGCCGGCAGTCCGCGCTGCTGGCGCGTGATGACGGTGGTCCGCACGCCGTTTTCTTCCGAGGACAGGTAGGAGGAGGTTTTATAGGGTTCTCCCGTTACTTCGTATGTTCCGTCGGCCAGAGCCGTGACGGCGGCGGGAGCGTACCATTCCAGGACGAGTTCTCCGTCCGCTCCGGTCCGGGTGCGCATCAGCCCCTCCGCGGCGCTGTAGCTGCTTACCAGGTTGCCCGCAGGATCATACGTATTGTTTACATTGCGGAAGTAGTCTTCCGCCAGGAGCACTTTGCCGGAGGCGGAGGTCATGGCGACCACGGCGCCGGTTTCCGCGGAGAAGCGGATGTTTTGCCCGTCCGCGTCCACCAGGGAAAGGTAGGCGGGGGCGCCGGAAGCGGCAGGCGCCAGGGTTTCGTCCAGCAGCTGCACCCTGAAGTCGCGCTTGCGGGAGATGCCCGCGGGGAGGGCCGCATCGGAACCGGCCTGCACGTTGAAGTAAAGCGCGGCGCCCGCCGGCGGCATGATGGTGATGAGGCCGGACGTTTCGTCCAGATGGGCGCGCCAGGCCCATGGGCTTACGTATTTCAGGCCGCCGCAGGCTTCCGCCGTTTCACGGGCGTTTTCCGCGGCGCGGAGGCTGAAGGCCGCGGGAGACGGAGCCCCTCCCCCGGCCAGGAATTCGGCCTGGGACATGCAGATTTCCACGCCGGGGTCACCCGGCAGTTTTTCCGCCGCAATGGTGTATTCGTTGCCTTCCGTGTCCGTGCACGTACCGCAACGGCAGCAGATTTCCTTTTCTTCCGGCGGCACGTCCGAAGAGGAGCTGCTGGAGGAGCTGGATGAACCGCCGGAGCTTCCATGGGCAGTCACCGTCACGGAATAGCGGCATACGGATTGGTTGTATTCGTTGTGCGGTATGTCGATGTTCTGGTGCGTGATGGAGAGGGCGTACGTTCCTTCGGATAGTTCAAAGGAGCCTGATTTGGTCCATTCCTGGTGGCCTCCCAGTTCTCCGGGTTCATCGGCGTCAGGGGTCAGGTCCAGTTCGAAGGTGCCGCCCGGGCCGGAGATGGTCAGCTTGCCCCAGTCGTCCACCGTCAGGCTGGCCACGGCCGTGGCCCCGCCTTCCGGGACGTTGAAGGTGTCGTTGACGGGGGACATGAAGACATCGGCTCCGGCAGACGTCTGAACGAAGTTGTCGGATTTTTCATAGATGACAGTATCCGCGCCGTAGGGCTGGATGGGGGTGGATATGGCATTGAGGGATGTCGCGGCGCCAGGCGCGCCAGGCTGGCCGTCCGCCCCGGGAAGCCCGGCGGCGGGGTTGGGGTTCATCTTGTTGGCGGACCCCCTGTTCAACGTGGGGGCGTCGTTTTGTTGTTCGTTGGTATACATGGTGTGTGATGGTTGTTGCTTGATTGCGACGCGAAAGGCGCCGGTTAGGTCGATTTAGACCCTTTACTATGATTGCTTGCCGCGTTTCCGGAAATTCGCCGCCCATTTCTTAAAAAAGTGAATTTTTCTTCCCGGAGCCGTTTCCTGAGGCGGCGCGCCCTGCTTTCCTCCAGATGAATGCTTCTGGCTGCCCGTGACAAATTTCCTTCAGCGTCAATCAATGCCTCAACCAGCTCCCTTTCCTGCGGCTCCAGGGATTCCATTTCCCGCTCGAAGTCTTCCCGGAACATCAGACCGGAAAGGAAGTCAGAATGCTCGTCAGCGTCAATTTCCCGGCCATCTTCATATTCAAGCGGACGGGCTTCCCGCAGCAGCAGCCTCTTCTTCCGGTTCCTTTCGCGCAAATAGCGTTCCGGTTCAAAAACGGTTACATTGCCCAGGTATGTTTTCATGCCGGCGCCTCCGCTTTTCCGGTAACGGCGGCAAATTTCCCAGCACCGGATTCTGAACCGTTGGAGGACATCCAGATATTCTTCCTCAGATATCTGAAACCCGATGGATTCTGCTTTTGTTCGGAAGCGCTGAGGAAACGCTGAAGGTGAAACGGGATCTTCGCCTCACGACACGGCGCGGTATCAGGTATTTCTCCAGAGTTTTGATGCGGAGGTGTCCGGAATTGAAAAGATTTCCGGATCGGAAACTGACGCCGGAGCATGGCGCTCATTTTCTGGAAGCTGCGTTTGCATCCCACAGGCGGGATTACAAGGGCCGGGCGGTGATGAGGATTTGGTGGAGAGGGGAATTTCGTAAGGTCCCGGACCAGTAAAAGGGAGGAATTCTGCATGTCTCCGTTCATGCTGTGCTTCGGCGGCTCCTGGCGGGATATGGGGCAGGGGGGCGGCCTGTTCTATCCTCCCAATTAGCCGATGCGTTAGAGGCTGCTCCGGGAAAAAGCGGGATGGGGTGGTACAACCGCTTTGGAGAATAGAATGCGGATGCGCGGAGGCATACCAATGTTTCCTGTCACGCCAAACGGTTCAGGGATTTTTGCCTGCCTCAGCTGGAAATGAGGCATAAGGGAGTTTCCGGGGCTATTCCCTGGGCAGGAAGTAGCCGCGCTGTTTTTCTGAGATGGGCATGTCCAGGCGTTCCATAACGGCCAGCATGTCTTCCCATACCTTGCGTTTTTCCCTCGGACTGTCTGATCTGAGCAGGTAGCTGGGATGGTAAGTGACGCGTACGGGAATGCCGTTAAGATCATGGAACCTGCCGCGCATGGAACTGACGGATCCCTGTTCCCCCAGCAGGCCTACGGCTGCGGTTCCGCCCAGGGCTATAATCATTTTCGGCTGGATGACCCGGATTTCATGCATGATGATGGGCAGGCATGCTTCAATTTCTTCCGGCGTGGGGGCGCGGTTATTGGTCCGCTGGTTGGGCAGGGCCGGGCGGAATTTGACGATGTTGGAAATGTAAACCATGTCTCTGGAGAGTCCCATGGCCCTTAATATCTGGTTGAGTTTTTCCCCGGCACGGCCCACGAAGGGCTCCTGCTGCACTTCTTCATAATATCCGGGAGCTTCTCCGATGAGCATGAGTTTCGTATGGGGATTGCCCGTGGCAAAGACCATGGTGTCCCGCAGGGAGTTGAGTTCCCGCGCCGGTTTCCAGTTTTGCGCCAGATGGCGGAGGTATTGCAGCTTGTCTTCCATAGTCCCTTCCGGGAGGGTGATGGAGGAGGCCGGTTCCCCGCTTTGCGGAAGCAGTTCCGGTGGTTCCGGCATTTCGGCAGGTGCGGGAGCAGGAGCGGACGTCTGCAGGGGCGGCGGTTTTGGAGAAGCGGACGCTGATGCGGCGGGACGGCCTCCCTGTCTGGCGGCCACGTACCATGTTCTGAGAACGTTTCTGGCTTCATCCGTCAGGCTTGCTCGCGTTGTTCCCTGCTGGATCAGGGAATCAAGATAATGGCGGAAAAGGCTGTTCGGCGTAGCGCTCATGAAAAGATAAACCAGATTAGTCCATAAGAGGCCGTCTGTCACGACGATTCGCAGGTTCCTCTGCTTTCATGGAACGCGCCGTTCCGGGAAATGACACGGTAAAAGATGGTATCTTTTAAGAGGGAGGGGGCAAATTGGGGCTTTCCGGTCCAGGAATGGAAATGCAACCGGCTCTCTCCAATTTTACTTAGTTCACTTATGTCTTTTTCTGAAGAATTAAACGGTTTGATGGATTGCCCTTCTCCTCTGGTGCGCCGTTTCATGGCGTTGCTGGAACCGGTTGACGACGCCCGCCTGGAGGCGATGGCGCAAGAGAGCCGGCGCCTGACGCGGCTGCATTTCGGCCGGACCATCCGCCTGTTCGCTCCCATTTACCTGTCCAACGAATGCATCAATAATTGCAAGTACTGCGGTTTTTCACGGGACAATCCCATTATCCGCACCACGCTTACGGTGGATGAAGTGGTGCAGGAGGCCCGTTACCTGCACGGCCTGGGGCTGCGCAGCATCCTGCTGGTGGCCGGGGAGCATCCCAAGTTCGTTTCCGACGGGTATATGCAGGAATGCCTGGACGCCCTGCATTCCTTTATTCCATCCCTGGGGCTGGAGATAGGGCCGTTGCCGGACGACCGTTATGCGGAGATCGTCCGCCACGGGGCGGAACAATTGGCCGTGTATCAGGAAACCTATAACCGGGAAGTTTATGAAACCCTGCATACGGCAGGGATGAAGAAAAATTTCAACTGGAGGCTGGATTGTCCGGAACGCGCCTATCAGGGCGGTTTCCGCCGCATTCAGATAGGAGCCCTGTTCGGGCTTTCGCCGTGGCGGCGGGAGGCCATGGCGCTTGCCGCCCATCTGGATTACCTGCAGAAGCATTGCTGGAAATCCGCGCTTTCCGTAGCGTTTCCTCGCATGCGCCCCTACGCCGGGAATTACGAATATGAACCTGATCCGGACTTGATGCTGGATGACCGCCATTTTGTCCAGCTCATGGCCGCCCTGCGCATCTGCTTCCCCAGGATAGGCATGTCCATCAGCACCCGTGAACCCGCGCCGATGAGGAATGCCCTGATGCATTTGGGTATGACTCACATGTCCGCTATTGCGCGCACGGAACCGGGAGGATACACGGGCGTGGGAACGGCTGCCGCCCATTTGACGGTGCGGGGCAACCGGGTGGATCTTCCCGATGACCGGAAAGGGCATTGCAAGGCGACGGAACAGTTTGAGATTTCCGACCAGCGCACACCGGAGCAGGTAGTCGGCGCCATACGGAATGCCGGGCTGGAGCCTGTCTGGAAAGACTGGGATGCCGCGCTGGATGTGGTGTAAGAGAGCCTTATCCCGTCTCTCTTCCGCAGAATGACATCCATATCCCCGTGATGTTGTGATGGAGCATTGACGGCATGCTCCGGCTGTCATATTTCCGGCAGTAATGATTCGTTATTATTGGGGGAGGTTTTGGCCGTTCCTCCTGTTTGCGTTCGGTATTGAGGCGGTGGAAAATCTGTTTACGGTATTTTTCGAATACCGCAACATGGATTTCGGGTTGCTTCCCCTTCTGAAAACGGCATACGTTTTTCTGACGGAGTTTGCCGTCACCATGTGCTACTGGCTTATTCCCTACGCCGTTTATTTGTGGATTCTACCGCGCGGGAAGGCGGGAGGGAAGGCGGACAGGTGGTTCACTTCCGCGTGGTTTTTCCTGTTTGTGCTCGCCAATCTGTTTGAAGATGTGGCGGAAGCCTTTTTCTGGAACGAGTTTGAGGCCAGCTTTAATTTCATTGCGGTGGACTACCTGGTTTACACCAAGGAGGTCATCGGGAATATTTACGAGTCCTATCCCATCATCCCTATTCTGGGCGGCATTCTGGCGGCGTCCGTTCTGGCCGTCTGGGGAATGAAGAGGTTTTTGCTTCCCCGGAACGGGGCGGTGCCCGCCGGATGGAAACGAGGCTGTGTGGTGCTGTTCCTGCTGGCCTGCGTCACGGGAGGATATTGGCTGGTGGATATCAAGGATGCGGACGCCGTGAACAACCGTTATAATTCGGAAATGGCCAAGGATGGCCTTTACAGCCTGTTCAGCGCCTTTCTCAAGAATGAACTGGATTACCGCGCCTATTACCGGACACTGCCGGACGCGGAAGCGGCGGCGTTTTTGGCCCGGGAGTTTACGGCGGATGACACGTCCGTGCCAGAGGCTTCGTCCGGCAGCGTAAAGAGGCAGGTGCGTCCTTCCGGGGGAGCTATCCGCCCGAATGTCGTGGTGGTGGTCATGGAAAGCATGGGGGCGGAATTTTTAAACGAATGCCGGGAAGACGGGGCTGACGTCACTCCGTGCCTGAGCCGTCTGGGAAAGGAAGGCATTTTCTTCCCGAACACTTATGCCACGGGTACCCGTTCCGTACGCGGGCTGGAGGCCATCAGCACCTCCCTACCGCCGCTTCCCGGCATGTCCATCCTTCGCCAGGAAGGAAATGAGCATTTGCAGACCATAGGGTCCATCTTCAGGGACAAGGGATATGATCTCAAATGGATTTACGGCGGCTACGGGTATTTTGACAACATGAATTACTTTTTCGGACACAACGGTTTTCAGGTTCTGGACCGTAGTGCCATGAATGATTCCGAGGTGACCCATTCCACCATCTGGGGCGTTTGCGATGAAGATTTGTTCCGTCGCGCCGTACGGGAGGCGGATGAATCCTGCGGACGCGGCAAGCCGTTTTTGCAGGTGGTGTTCACCACGTCCAACCACCGTCCCTACACGTACCCGGAAGGGCGCATTGACATCCCTCCCCGCACGGGGCGCATGGGGGCTGTGAAATACGCGGATTATGCGGTAGGCGCCTTTGTGGAGGAGGCCAGAACCAGACCCTGGTTTGACAATACGCTGTTCGTGTTCGTAGGAGACCACGGCGCCGGGAGCGCGGGAAAGCAGGCTCTTAATCCGGAAACACACCGCATTTTTTCCATTTTCTACGCTCCGGCTCTGCTGAAACCGAAACGGCGGGAAACTCCCGTGAGCCAGATTGACGTGCTGCCCACCCTGCTGGGGCTGTTGAAATGGCCGTATGATGCGGCTTTTTATGGAAAGGATGCTTTAAAGCCTTCTTACCAGTCCCGGTATTTTGTGAGTAATTACCAGTATATCGGCTATTTGAAAGGGAAAGACATGGTGGTGCTTAAACCCCAGCGTGAAGTGGAATTTTTCCGGGACGGGGAAGCCGTTGCTCCGGACGGGCGGATGAAAGATCTGGAAAGGGAGGCGGTTTATTATTACCAGCACGCTTCCGGCTGGCGGACCAGTTTGAAGGAGTAAGGCCCCCGCCAGGTGCGGAGGCCACGCTTTCGGCATCATCCGGCCGTGCGGAAAATGCGTTCAGGATTTATTTCCGTCCCTGTAATCCTGGAGCGCGTCCCAATGGAACGTGAAATGCTTCTGCATGTGCAGTCCGTTGGCGAGAATAAACATGAGGGAAATGCGGAATTCGTTGTTGTTCAAACCATCCAGCTCCTTTTTGTCAATTTTCATGGAGAATTTTCCGCTCTTTTTCCCAAGGCGTTGGGAGAAGGAAACGGCGTCATAGTCCTGGTTGACCGCATAAGGAGGATCCTGGATGTAAACGTTCAGAGCTTTAACGGTCTGGGGGCTTGTATAATTGCCGGAAACCAGAATCTGGTTTCCTTTGAAGGAGATGGCTACGTCCTTAACCTCCACTTCCGGCCTGCCTTCGTAGAATTGCTGGGCCGGGGTGACGGAGAATACTTCACAGGCGTCCAGCAGGGCGCAGCTGGCCGGAGTCAGGAACGTGGGGCTGGTCCCGAACGTGTAATTGCCCGAACCCATCAGGGCTGTGCCGTATTTTTTACCGTCCGAGGCGGTCTGGTGGTTGTGCGGCAGGTTAAGGCCATGCCCCAATTCGTGGGCCATACCCCCATACCATTTGGTCAGCAGCCTTCCTTCTCTGGTTTTCTGGCCCAGATGTTTGATATCGAAGGCCGGATAATCCAGGGCGAAGCAGTTGCGCCCCATGCCGTAAAAGGGGACGCCGCCGGGATTGTCGGGGCCGTTCTTTTCGTCATTCCAGGTAGGCATGATGATAAGCGTGTGCTGGCTTTTTTTCCTGTCCGGATGGGCTTTGAAAAATTCGTCAAGTTCCTGGGCCGCTTTCCAGCCGCCTCCGTTTTCATAAGGATAATGGGCCGCCGGATGTTTGGCCTTGTATTCAATGATGTTCACGCGCCCTGGAGATTTGATGTCCAGGCCGAAAGAACGCGCGCCATAGCCATGCCGCTGCATTTCCTTGCCGTAAAACTGCTGTAGGTGAAGGAGCAATTCGCTGAGGCGCCGTTCGTAATCCGGAACGGGTTCCGTATCACTGCCCAGAAAATAGACGATATTGAGCTGCCGTGCCGTTTTTTTCAGGGCAATCCGGTCTTTCAGGGCGTCCGGAACAGTGACTTCCGCAAAGGATGTGTCGGAGGCCGCCCCCAGAAAGAACAGAGAAAAAAATGCGGAGAGAAGTCGTTTAAACATACTTGCCAAGGTAGGGGGCTCATTGTGAAAAACAAGGAAATTTGCTGTTCTCGCCATCATTGGAGGAAGCGTTCCTGAACCGGGAGGGGGATAACGGGGGAAAGGCTCCGCCATGTGGCGGACGATAAGTTTGGAATGGCTGAAAGATAGAGGTTGCGAAGGCAGTAGATATGTGACATTGTTTATTAAAGCATGCATTTCCAATCTCTATATTTATCTGCCGTGGCGGTAAGTGCCGTTTCTTTCGGGTGGGGGGCTCTGGATAAGCCTTCCGCCTCCAATTTGATCTGGTCTGATGAACCGGCCGTAGTTGTTTATCCGCAGGAAGACAAAAATTCCGAGGGAAGCTTTGGCAAGTACAGGAAGCCTGCCTCCGTTTGGGAAGCGGAAGGGTATCCCATTGGCAACGGTCGCGTGGGAGCCATGATTTTCAGCGCTCCCGGCCGCGAACGGCTTGCCTTGAATGAAATCAGCCTCTGGTCCGGCGGAGCCAATCCCGGGGGAGGGTACGGTTACGGGCCTGATGCCGGGACGAACCAGTTCGGCAACTATCTTCCTTTCGGGGATTTGTTCGTGGACTTTAAAAAAGGCGACCAGCCGGCTTCCCTGTCTGTGGAAGATTTTACGCGCGCCCTGGATCTCCGGGACGGCATTCATAAAGTGAATTACAAGGCTGACGGCGTGACGTATGACCGGGAGGCATTCTCCAGCACGCCTGCCAATGTTCTGGTGTTGAACTATAAAGCCAGCAAGCCCGGCCAGTTCAGCGCGGATTTTTCCGTTAACAGCCAGCTTGGAGCAGATATTTCCGCCAAGGGCCCCGTCATCACCTGGAAGGGGATTTTGAAAAACGGCATGAATTATGAAGGCCGCGTTTTGATCCGTCCCAAAGGCGGTACGCTTTCCTCCGCAGGCGATAAAATTTCCGTGAAAAATGCGGATTCCTGCATGGTTGTCATCGCCATGGAGACGGATTATCTGATGGATTATAAAAAGGACTGGAAGGGCGAATCTCCCGCCAAGAAGCTGGACCATTATGCGGCCAAAGCCGCTTCTGCGGATTATGCCGCCCTGAAACAGGCCCACATTTCCCAATACAAATCCATGTTTGACCGGGTGAAGGTCAACTTCGGGAAAACGGAGGAGGATGTAGCCAAGTTGCCTACGCCGAAGCGTCTGGAATCCTATAAGAAAAATCCGGCAGACCCCGATCTGGAGGAAACCATGTTCCAGTTCGGCCGTTATCTGCTGTTGTCCAGTTCCCGGCCCGGCACGCTCCCGGCCAATCTGCAGGGGTTGTGGAATGATTATGTCAAACCGCCGTGGGCCTGCGACTACCATAACAACATCAACGTCCAGATGGCGTATTGGGGGGCGGAACCCGCCAACCTCTCCGAATGCCATGAGGCCCTGGTCAATTACGTGGAAGCAATGGCCCCCGGCTGCCGGGACGCTTCCCAGGCGAACAAGGGGTTCAATACCAAAGACGGCAAACCCGTGCGCGGCTGGACGGTGCGCACCTCCCAGAATATCTTCGGCGGCAACGGCTGGCAGTGGAATATTCCCGGCGCGGCCTGGTATGCGCTGCATATATGGGAACATTATGCGTTTACCGGTGATAGAAAGTATCTGGAGAAACAGGCATATCCCCTGATGAAGGAAATCTGTCATTTCTGGGAAGATCATTTGAAGGAACTGGGCGCCAAGGGCGAAGGGTTCAAGACAAACGGCAAGGAGCCGAGCGAAGAGGAGAAGAAGGATCTGGCCGATGTGAAAGCCGGAACTCTGGTGGCTCCCAATGGCTGGTCTCCCGAACATGGGCCGCGTGAAGACGGCGTGATGCATGACCAGCAGCTTATTGCGGAGCTTTTCTCCAATACCATCAAAGCCGCCCGCATCCTGGGCAAGGACGCCGCCTGGGCCAAGAGCCTGGAGGGTAAGCTGAAAAGGCTGGCCGGCAACAAAATAGGCAAGGAAGGGAATCTTCAGGAATGGATGATTGACCGCATTCCCAAGACGGATCACCGCCATACGTCCCACCTCTTTGCCGTTTTCCCCGGCAACCAGATCAGCAAGCTCAAGACGCCCAAGCTGGCGGAAGCCGCCCGTCTATCCCTGGAATGGCGCGGCACGACCGGAGACAGCCGCCGTTCCTGGACGTGGCCGTGGCGCACGGCTCTGTGGGCCCGCCTGGGAGAGGGGAACAAGGCCCATGAAATGGTGCAGGGGTTATTGAAGTTCAATACGTTGCCGAATATGCTGACTACCCATCCCCCTATGCAGATGGACGGCAACTTCGGCATTGTAGGCGGCATTTGTGAAATGTTGGTGCAATCCCATGCCGGGGGCTTGGACATTATGCCTTCTCCCGTGGAAGCGTGGCCTGAAGGCTCTGTGAAGGGGCTGAAAGCCCGGGGCAATGTCACGGTAGATTTTTCCTGGAAGGACGGCAAGGTGAGCAACGTAAAGTTGTATTCCGCCCAACCCAAGGTGCTGCCCGTGCGCGTCAATGGGAAGATGACCCGCATGAAAACCCTGCCGATGAAATCAGCAGCGGAATCTTCGCAGCCCGCAGCCAGGTAAAAGAGAAATCCTTGATCCGGTTTTAGTTCCGGGACGCAACATGATCATGGCTTCCAGTCCTTTTGTAAGGGCTGGAAGCCTTTTTTATCCCGAACCTCTGTGGGATGGGACAGTGTTTATTGAAAAAGTGGTGTATGCTGAATGGCGCGTTCCGAAAGAAGGAATTTTTCTCCGGATGGAAAGGTTGGGGAGGGGTTGCGTAGGGGAGGGCCCTCCGCTTTCCGCCTTAAGGAAAGAAGGGATGCGCTCTCATTTCTTTTCCATCTGTCCGAGCAGGGAGCAAATGGCGCAGGAATGGAGGGAACACAGGTCATCGTGGATTTGAAGCAAAGCCTGGTGGTGCCAGGCTTTCGCAAGAAAGGCTTGTGCATCCGGCCTGCGGCCCAGCAGGGATTGGTGGACGGAGAGAACTTTTGTTCCCGCCTGTCCGGCCCGAAGGGAGAGATAATGCTTCCATGCGTGTTCGTCATCTTTCATCGGAAGAAGATGGTTGATGATGAAGTCCAAGATTCTATCCCGGCCCATCAGGGCCATGGGGCGGGGAGAGGGGGAGGAGGGAAGCGTTACATGGGTGCTCCAGTAGGGGTGTATAAGGGAGGAGAGGTACTCTGTCAGTTTTTCCGTATGTCTGGCAACGCAAAGGCGCTTAAACGTATCAAAGTCTGCTGCGATGACGGACAGCGCCCCTACGCGCCTCTGCGGATGGTTGGCCGGCCTGTTGCCGGAAAATGTCCAAGGGAAGGAGCGGTCCGGCGCCAGTTCAAATTGTTCCCGCAGGGGCCACCATTGAGCCCAGAGTTTTTTGTGCAGATCTACGGCTTCCGGTGTGCAGGAGGCCGGCAGCACGGGAAGGAGGAATCCCGCCGTACCGAAGAGCAGGGCTTCCGGGCAGTTCCGGATGGAGCGAAGGGGCGCCCGCAGGGCCAGGTGGCGCATGGCGGTTTTGTTGGCGTGATAGCCGAGCGTTTCCGCCAGGTTTTCAAAAAGGGTCTGTTCCTCTCCTGCGTATTTGGCGCGTTCCGCATGGCGGCGGTGTTTGTTCCGGAACCTGTAGGCTGCTGCTGATTGAAGGAGTGTTTCCAGAGACTCCGGAGCCATGGAAGCCAGCAAATCGGCGTGGAGGCAGTGGCGTACCGGGGCGCTGCCGGAAGGGGATGTTCCTGATTGCGCCAGCGCAGCGGGAGGAATGACAGCCAGAGGGATGCGTTCATGCCGGGCATTGCGGGTGAACCATCCCCTGCGGCTGGGCGTGCAGACGAGGTGCAGGATGACGCCGTTAAACCCCGGGTTGGAACCGTGCCCGTGGCGTTCCCAGTCTTCCGGCGTGGGATCCAGTTCGATGTCTCCTGACTGTGGAACGCCATTAATGCGTATCCTGGCGTTTAGAAAGTCCGGCCCGGCGGATTTATTCCAGTTCCCAAAATCCAGAATGTGAACGTCCCTGCCTGAATCATCCGTAAAAGAAGTTCCGAATACTCCTTCCAGCAGAAGAAGCTGAAGCGTCCGTTCGTCCGGAAGGGAGGAACGATTGGAAACGGAATATTCCCTGACGGCAGCCTGCCCTTCTTCCCTTGCTGCGGAAAGGGCTTCCTCATACAGGGAGGCCATGGAACGCAGGTCCATGTGGAAGGGAGGAAATTTTATTTATCGTTCTGCCGTTCCAATTCTTCTTTCAGGCAGTCGGTTACGTTACGGAATTTTTCTTCGTTCTCTTCGCTCATTTCGCTCAGGGTCAAATGGGAATTGAGAACGTGGAGAGTCTGCTCCTTGGCATCCAAATGGACGGAAGGAGCGTTTTCCGTACCCAGGGCGGCACGTATCTGCTCTACTTTTCCCCTCCAGGGGGCTGTGGGCGGTTCAATGCTGAGCAGGGCGTCCAGTCCCAGGCTTTCCAGAGCGCTCAGGCAGCGTTCGCTCGGGGAGGCGATTTGGATGGACCCCCCGATGGGAAGCAACCGTCGCGACAGGCCTGCAAGAGTGCCCATGAAGGTGGAGTCAATGCCGGAGCAGGTTTCCAGATCAATGACGATCAGGCGTCCTCCGGAAGCGATGTAATCATCCCCCAGGGATTTGACAGTCGGGCTATTGGCAAAACTTCCGCGTCCGGAACACCGGATCCAAAGAAATTCATCAAAAAGTCCGAAAATGATGGAAGAATTGTTATTCACGTCGTTAGAAAATGGAAACCATATGAATAACAAGAGAAGCCGCTGCGGTCAAGTCAGGATTTAATTTGTGCGCCGCCGGCAGAAGGTCTGTTTTCTCCCATACAGAACCTTTTCCCGCGGCGCTCTTTCCGTTGTTCGGGGGATGCCTCAGGAGTTCTTGGTGCCTTCCCCCGTACCTGGCAGGAAACGGTAATAGGTTTCCAGCATCAGCGTTGCCAGGCACTGGCGGTAGATGTTTTCAGATTTGCCGCGCATGCCGGAAACGAATCCTACATCATTTTTCCGGAAACTGCCGTCCGCATTCTGGCCGCTGAGCACAGCGTCCCGGAACGCTTTGTTGTAGGAGGTCCATACGTCTCCGCCACGGTTCATGGCGGCCTGCACGCAGTAGTAATGCATGTAGAGATTGCTCTTGACGTTTTCCGTGCCGCTTCCCTGGCCCCACTGGAGGGCTTTGATATTGTTTTTGATCCAGTCCAGTCCCTTGCGGGCGGCGCTGTCCGAGCCGTTGCCCGTCATTTGCAGAGAAAGCACGCCCACGCCTACCAGGGAGGAACGGGGCATATTGCCGTTTTCCTTATAGGAGAACTTGCCGTCCGGCATGACGTTCTTGCGCACGTAGCTTGAGGCCTTGCGCAGTGTGGAGCGGATTTCCCCTTTGGTAGGTTTGATGCCTCCGTGTTCGGCGGCCTTGAGGGCCTGCACGTTCCATCCGGTGACGGAAAGGTCGATGTCCGGATTGATTTTGTTAT